>PEVN01000279.1:0-29253 GCA_002779825.1 Armatimonadetes bacterium CG06_land_8_20_14_3_00_66_21
ATTCCGTGGCCCGGGCGGCAAGGTAGCGCCGGACGTTCTCGGCTGTGGCAACCATCTTCCCGCACCGCGCGCCTGCCTCGATGATCTGCTTGCTGGCCTTCACGGTGATGCCGAGGGGCTTCTCGACCATGACGTGCAGACCGCCTTCGAGGCACTCGAGGGCGTTGGGGAGATGGAAGCAGTGCGGGCTGCAGATGTCCGCGCCGTCCAGCTCCTCCGCCTTGAGCATCGCCGCGACGTCGGCGTACACGCGCGGCTGCGAGCCGGTCACTTTCTGGACGCGCTCCGCGTAGCCCTCTGCGCTCGCCGGAAGCGGGTCGCAGACCGCCACAATGTCGAAGGTGTCACAGCCGCCCTTCACGAGCGCGTCGTACCCGTTGAGATGCGCGCCGGCGATGCCGCCGCAACCAATTACTGCCAACCGGACTTTGTCTGCCACTTCGGTTTCCTCCTGAGGAGCTTGGCCGCAAAGCTCGAGTCGCGAGGGACGGGGGGCGGCCACGCCTGATTCCGCCAACAGAACGGGCTCCGTTCTGCAATGCCCATGCCCTTCCGGTGCCTCGCTACGGCGGGCACTGCGCGCAGATGGAGCGGAACAGCACCGTGCTCAGGTACCGATCACCGCGGTCGGGCAGCAGGAAGACGACGGTGCCTTCGTCGAGGTCCTTCGCGACTTCCACCGCCCCCCACGCCGCCGCGCCGCCACTCATGCCGACGAACAGGCCGTGGTGGCGAGCGAGTCGCTGCGCCATCTGGAAGGCAGCGTCGTCGCCGACCAGGCGTCTCTCGTCGAGCCGTTTGGGCTCGAAGATGGCGGGAACTGCTGACTCGGTGAGGTTCTTCAGCCCCTGGATGGTGTGTCTCTCGACGGGCTCCATGCCGATGACCTGCACCCGTTCGTTGCGCTCCTTGAGGCACCGGCTGACCCCCATGAGCGTTCCCGTCGTGCCGATTCCCGCCACGAAGTGGGTCACCGCTCCGCCCGTCTGCTCCCAGATCTCAGGTCCGGTGGACTCGTAGTGGGCCAGCACGTTGGCCGGGTTCGCAAACTGGTTGGGCATGAAGTACTGCTCGGGATCCCCCGCGAGGATCTTCCAAGCCTTCTCGATGGCTCCGTCGGTGCTCCTCGCTGCCGGCGTCAGCACGAGTTCGGCGCCGAACACCCGCAACACGTTGCGCCGCTCCAGGCTGACGCACTCCGGCATGGTGAGCTTGCACCGGTACCCCTTGGCTGCAGCCACCATCGCCACGCCGATGCCGGTGTTCCCCGACGTCGGCTCCAGCAGGATCTTGTCGGGCGTCAGGTCGCCGGTTCGCTCCGCCTGCTCGATCATCCACAGCGCCGGCCGGTCTTTCACCGAGCCGCCGGGGTTGTTGCCTTCCAGCTTCGCCAACAAGCGCACCTTCGGATTGGGGGACAGCTCGGCCAACTCCACCAGCGGCGTGTTTCCAATGGCAGACAGAACGCTCATGCACGGACTCCCTTCGGGGAGGCGACAGATTGGACACTCAACCGCAGAGTCCTGCCAACTGCAACGCCGCTACCCCGTTGCAGTTGGCAACCTGCCCGGGCGCGCGTTCCGGAGCGCCAGCGCTGACAACGCCACCCAACTGCGCTACAATCCCACCCACGTCGTGACCCGGTTGGTGAACACCAGTGTCTCTTGCACGCCTGAGCCTACTACACAGCCTCGCCCTTGGGATCTGCCTGCCGCTTGCGGCCGCCCCGGGGCCGGGAACTTGCGCCCTCCTGGAGACACGCGTCAGCGAGGTGATCGACGGCGACACCAGCCGCGTGTGGCTGGACGGCAAGGAGGAGACGGTTCGCTACGTCGCCATCGAGGCGCCCGAGTTGGCCGAGCCCGGCGGCCCCGAAGCGCGGCAGGCGCATGAGAAGCTGCTCTCGTCCGGCCAAGTCTGGCTTGAGTGCGATCCGGACGCCGAGGGGAAGCCGGGCCGAGACGGGCGGAAGCGGCTGTTGGCGTATGCGTTTGCAGACGACGCCGGCCAGCGCTGCCTGAACACGGAGTTGGTGAGGCAGGGCGCGGCCAAAGTGGGCGCTCGCGCGGTCAAGGACGACACCCCCGCCGACTCGTTCGCACTGAAGCACCTCGACGAACTGCTCGCCGCCCAGATCGAGGCTGCCCAGTCCCGCGCCGGATGGTGGGGCAAGGGCGACCCGCACTCGGCCGCCGACTTCATCGTGTGCTTCATCAAGTTCTGGGGCACCGATGAAGTGGTCTGGCTCCTGAACCGCGGTGCAGTCGCCATCGACCTTGCCCTGGCGTGGCAGTTGGCGGACCAGGGTGAGAGGAACTCCGTGACCCTTGGTCAACGCGTGCCCACCGGGGAACTGCAACTCCCGCCCGGAGCGGTGTGCCGGATACACAGCGGCCCCGGCGCGAAGGTCACCGCCGTTCAACGCGACGCCAAGGAGGTTGACCTGCAGTGGAAACGGGCACGGGTCTGGAACAACACGGAAGACCGCGCCACCCTCCGAGACCCCCAGGGCAAACCGGTGTACGTGTACGCGTACCGGGCTTCGGGCAATTGACGGCGATCCCGGCAACGGCGTAGCAGCTCTCGAGGGCACCAGGTGCGCCGAGCCCGGCCAGTCACTTCACCGAAGGTTCGGCTCCGACAACGCGCCTCACCCGGAGCTGAAGCGGCCCGAGTTGCAGGGGCGTCGCCTCGCCAACGCGCTTTGCCGTCCGGTCCTCCAACAGGTCGCGCAATCCGAGCTGTCGCCACGCGGATGAGCAGTTCGCCCACTTCGGGCTGCGCAGCATTCCACTGCCGGACGCCATACGGACTCATTGGCCCGAACCAGCCGTTGGCGATGTTGTCTTCCGTGTACAGCGGGTGCTGGATGCCGGGGAAGGCCAGCGGCAGGTCGAGGATTACTCGCAAGTCGCGCGCGTGCGCTTGGGTGACCCGTTCTCGTAGGGTCTCGTTCCTGCCCAGGTTCTCGTCGACGGCGAAGTAGTCCATGGGCCGGGAGCCGGGCGCCAGGTACTTGCCGAAAGGCACGCGATCGTTCTGAACGACGGGCTCCAGGTAGAGCGTGGTAACGCCGAGTTCGGTCAGGCAATCCAGCTTTCCCATCACCCCGGCCAGGTCGCCGCCCCAGTAGCCGCCTTCGTACCGGTCGCGAGCCGCTCCGTATCGGCGAGCCCTCACGTCGTTGGACGGATCGCCGTTGCAGAACTTGCGGACGTTGATCACATCGAGGACTTCATCGAAAACTTCATCTTCCCAGCAGCGCGCGTCAGACATGCCAGCGTCGGCCGGCGTGGCGGCCAAACCCGCCAGCGCGAGACTCCCCAGACAGCCGACCACCAGCCCGACAAGCGGGCCGGCCTTCGGTAGTCGCCTGGGTCTCGGTTCAGTCACCGTGCAGCCAGTCGCGAGGCGCGGCGCCGACGGGCGACAGGTCAACCGCCGGTGGGCCCTCTCTGACCCGTCGCTGAATCGCTCGTTGCCTGTTTGCGCAGCAACTTGAGCGCCTGGGTCAGCGCGTCTGCATCGAACGGGCCGTGGCTGACCCCAACACGCCCAAGGCGGATCGTGCCCGTCTTGTCGATCAGGAAGAGCGCCGGGAGGGCAAACTCCTCGTCGGCTGCTCGCACCCCAAACTTGTCGGCAGCGACAAACTTGGGGTCGGAGAGAATCGGATAGGTGAGGCCATTCTTCTTCCGGAAGCCCTCTGAGGTCTCCGCGGACTCATTGCTAATGGCGATACTCACCGCGTTCAGGTGTTTGACAGCGCTCTGCTTTTGCTGCAACTGCAGCAAGTGCCCTTGGCACATCGGTCACCACAGGCCCTTGTAGAACATGAGGATCACGTTGCGCGACTTCAGCAGGGCCTTCAGATTCACCTCGCGGCCCGTCGAGTCTTTGAGGCTGAAGTCGCCCGCGTGCTTGCCGACCCACGGCGAGTCGGTCGCCTCCCCGCCCGGAGGGATCATCGCCTCGGTCGCCGGGCTCCCGTCCTGGACGGCGCCTCCGGAAGGTTGAGCCTTGGGCGCCGGCGACTGCTCACGCGCCTGTTTGGCGCAACCGGCCAACAGCAGCAGCGCTGCGTAGTGGGCGATGCTCCTGCCTGATACTGGTCTCATGGGCTTGCTCCTTCGGGTGTGCTTGCCGAGCGGGCCGTCGCGTAGTCGAACTCCACTGCGCACAGCCTCTCACAGTATGACCCAGGGCGCTCTCAAGACCCCGTCTCAGGCGCCACCCCGGGGCGAGTCTATGACAGTTCCTCGACCACCTCCCGCAGTCCGTCTGCCACCCGCTTGGCACTATCCAGCGGAATCAGCGGGTATCCCAGGAGCATCCGCGGCACCATGTGCTCGGCGTTGGGACACAGGCCTCGGGGGTACGTCCCCTCCGGGAACACCGTGGCGAACACCGGGTGCTGATAAGCCGCCATGCCGGTGTAGCCCACGGAGAAGGGCACGCCGTGGGCCTTCAGCGCCGCGTCGAAGCGCTCGCGGGAAATGCCGTGCTGCTCCCCCTCGAACGTCGCCACCCAAAGGTGGTAGGTGCTCTGGGCGCCCTCGGGAGCTTGCTGGGCCAGCAGCCACGGGCAGCCGGCAATGGCCGTGTCCCAAAGACGACCGATCTTGATCAACTCGCGGCAGGCGCGGACAATCTTCGGCAACTGCGCCAGCCCGATGGCGGCCGTCTGCTCATTCATCCGGAAGTTGTAGTGGACGCCGTGGGCGACGGCCATGAACGTAGGAGCGCCGGCATGTAGCGCGAGGGCGGTGGCGAGCTTCTTCTTGTTGGTGAGCGCCAGGCCTCCATCGCCAAGCCCCAACTGCTTCGACGCCTGGAAGCTGAAGGAGCCGATGTCGCCCCACGTTCCGGCGCACTTACCTCTGTACGTGGCGAGGAACGCATGCGCGCAGTCCTCCACCACCAACAGCTTGTGCTTCCGGGCGATCCGCATGATCCGGTCCATCCGCGCCGGCAGCCCGCCCACGTGGGTGACGATGAGCGCCTTGGTCCGTTCGGTGACCCGCTCCTCGATCAGCTCTGGATCCATGTTGAACGTCACCGGTTCGCAATCGACAAACACCGGCTTGCCCCGCTGGTACAGCACTGCCAAGGCGCCGAAGACGCACACGGGATCGCAGAGCACCTCATCGCCGGGCCCTACGCCGGCGACGATCTGCGAGCTGTGCAGAACCGACATGGCGCTGTTCATCGCCACGGCATACTTTGCGCCATGCGCCTCGGCGAACGCCGTCTCGAACCGCCCCTGCATCTTTCCGCCCGACAACACCGACAACTGCCCCGAGTCCAGGACTTCCTTCACGAGAGCCAATTCCTCTTTGCCGAAGCTCCGTACAGGCATGTTCAGCTCCTCCAGCGGTGGTGAGTGGGGTCGCACTCGAGGGCGCTGGCGACACCCAGAGCTGATAGTTCGCCCGTTGGACGGCGGCTCCTGCTGCCGTGTCGTCGGAACTGGCGCCCGCTGGTGAGCAGTTGACGGCAGCCATGCGGTGTGCTACAATCTGCCCCACCAATGCCGGATCCGGAAAGGAGCGAACGACGATGGCGCGATATCAGGTCAAGTTCTACAAGGGCGACTACGGCGAACGACAGCGGGCGGCGAACGCCGACGCGGCGGTGTGCTACGTTGAGCAGCACTTCAACTCCGTTGGCGATCCCAGCCCCAACTACACGATGGTGGTGTTATCCACCAACGCCTCCGAGACGGCGAGCAACTGGGCGCGACGGTACTCGGGCGCTGTGGCCGCCAAGTTCGGCATCAAGGACCAGGGGATCCGCAAGGGCGGGCGGGGAGACGGCAACCTGGCCCGGGCGAAGATGCCCGCCATTCTGCTGGAGCCGTTCTTCGTCTCCAACCCGCAAGGCTCGCAGTGGGCGAAGACGAGACAGCAGGAACTCGCCGAGATCCTGGTTGGGACCATCCGCGAGTTCTTCCCCGACGGGGGCGCCGTCGCCTTCTCTGTCGGGCACAAGTACAAGCGCAGCGCTCCCAATGACCGAGGCGCCTCTGCCCACGGCGGCGGCAATGAAGCCGACTTGGCTGAGGCCGTGCTGCTGAAGGCGCAGACGCTGCTTGAGGCGATGGTCGCTGTGCCCGACGACGAGGGCGAGGATGAGCCCATCCACGCGGCCGAAGTGTCACCTTGGGCGCGAGAAGCTCACGAGTGGGTCGTGGCGAACGGGATCTCCGACGGTACCCGACCCCAGGAACCGGTGACGCGCGAGCAGCTCTGGACGATGCTGCACCGCGCTGCCACCAAGCCCAAGTGACCCTACCGGCTGACGGCTGCGGACAGCGGGATGAGAAACGTGTTCGCGCCAGCCATCGCGCGCCGCGGGAAGTAGACCTCGGTCGTCTTCTCGCCGTCGATCTTGAGCCCGTGGTCGCCGGTCAGCGCGATCACCGTCTTGCCCTCGTGGGTCGCTATGTGGTCGATCTCGTACCCGTGCCGGAAACCGTTTCCGTGGGTGACGATGATCCACACCCCGTGCAGCGCGTTCCCTTGCGGCAGGGCGGCGTCGGTGAGCAGGGCATCTTCGGCGGCGCCGTCGGCTTTGCGCCAGACCGCCACGAGGGCGCCTTCGTAGCGGTCCCGGGGGGAATCAACGACCATCTTCCCGGCAGCCAGCTTGGCCCCCTCGAACAGCCACGCGTTGGTCGCCTGCCCATTCGTGCGGCGCACCACGCCCAGCCGTCCCTGGAGGGTGGTGCCGTCTTCGGTGGCCCGCTCAGCGTAGGGCGGCTCGTCGAGAGTGACCAGGAGGGTGTCCACCGCCTCCCCGTGCGCCACGCGGAGCGCAATGGCGCCCCTCTCAGCCGGCTCCACCGGGAGCGCCTCGACTCCAGTCAGGAAGTGGGCGCCGACATACGGCTCGTACACGGCGACGAAGGTGCTGGCGAGGGGGGCGTCGCCGCGTCGGCGTACCAGTAACTGCGGCATCCAGAAGTCATACGCCTTCCGCATGTCGCCACCGGTCCCCTGGCCCATCCTGCGCACGGACGGGCTCTTGCCGAGCCACACGTCCGCGGGGCCACCGAGGAGCAGGTGGACGCGAATGCCGCGCGTCGGCTCGTCAGCGTACCGGAAGTCGGTCTGGAACGGCCCGTTCACCTCTCCCGTCGCCAGTTCCCGCAGCATTCCGTACGGGTTGAAGCGGGCGCTCTCAAGGGTCGGCTCGACCCACTCCTCGCCGGGCTCCAGCATGGTGTCGCGCTTCCCCGCAAGCGGCAGGCTGCAGGTTGCGGTCATGTCGCGGTCGGCATCGCCGTGCAGCGTCCAGTCGTGGGTGGTGCCGCCGTGGACCCGGAAAACGTCCACCACGTAGGCGTCAGTCTCCGAGACAGGGACCGTCATTAGCAGCCGCCGGTAGGTGTCCAAGTCAGCGGTGTTGGCGTACGCGCGGCGGCCGTCCGCTTCGACGACAGCGACGCCACCCGTGTCGGGGAAGTACGACAGCAAGTCGCCGTCGGAGGGGTTCCCGCCCTGGTCTCTGCGATCCACCACGACCACGTTGTGGCCCAGCGTGCTGGTGCACCAGTAGCGCATCTGGGTCCAGGTGTAGCCGACATCGGGGAGCATCTCCCGCTCCTTCGCCCAGAGCGTGAGGTTGAGATTGTCATAGTGCGCGTGCCCGTATGACCCGGAGAAGTGCAACTGCGCCTGCATCTGGTCGGCGCCGGTGCCGCGGCCCAACGAGGCGTGCCCGAACCCCGGCGCGATGGTCGAAGTCGTGGCGTCGCGGGGCTGGGACCGCTTCTCGTAGGGGTGCGTGTCGTGGACGCAGCTCGAACAGCCGTTGGGGAAGTCCAGCACCGCGGGCGCGTCGAGGCACTTGCTCCAGAACGGCACTGCCTTCTCGGGGTCGAGATTGTCGAAGCGCGTGCGATCGACGGGGTCCACATATCCGGGTGGGTCGGTATAGCCCTGCACCCGGCTGAACGCCGACTTCAGCCCGCCGATGGTCATGTAGTGGTACGAGGGCGCTTCGTGCCACATGGCGTCGCAGAAGAACCCGGAGTCCACGTTCTCCTTCATCCACCCGAAGGCCCAATGCACATACCGCGGCTCGCCAATCACCCGCCCCAGCGTGGCGGCGGAAGCCACGTCGTAGCCGACCACGTTGTTCACGTGGTCCTGCTTGGCGGCGACCGCGTCGAAGGTCGCGCGCAGAACGTCGTTCTCCCACTTCGCCCGCACGTCGTAGCCGCGGTCCTTCGACAACCGGTCGAACTCCGCGCTGTCGTACACGAGGTCATACGCCCGAGTCAGGTATGTGGGAATCTCGTTGTGGAAGCACCCCCAGCGACCGGAGTCCCACGCGAACGGCGGGTCCTGCGACTCCCGGAAGCGGAACCCGCGGGGGAGGTTCTGCATGACGGGGTAGTGCGGGTAGACTTGCGCGATCCGGTCGAGCACCAGCACCACTCGGCGCGCGTACTTCTCGGCGCCGGTCGCCTGGTACGCCTTGCCCAGGGCTTCGCACTGCTGGACCAGCCAGGCTCGCTGCCACCGACTCAGATTGCCGGTGAAGAAGTGCTGGATGTCCTTCTCCTTGTTGCGGTAGTACCTGAAGGAGACAGTCTCCCCCAGCTTGTTGGTCCCGGTCAGTACTTGGTCTTCCGGGTACTTGTCGCTGGGCACAACCGTCCCGCAGAACCGGCACTTCATCTCGTCGGGTCGGTCGACCGTCCATGTGAAGATGGAGTTGCCCTCCACGCCGCCGTAGCAGTTGGGGCATTCGCAGTACGCCGTGAACGGCTTGTCGGGGACGAACGAGAGCAGTTCTTCCTCCGGCAGCGCCAGAGCGCGCGCCGCCGCCCGCTCGTACTCAGCAGCTTTGGCCGGGTCGAGGGCGTGGTCGAGCACGGGGTGCTTGAGGGCGGTCTGCTCTGCGGCGCGAGCTGGGCGTACTGAGAGCAGGCAGAGCGCGAACAACAGACCGGCAACGGTGGTGACGTCAGGTGGTTGCATGGGAGGCTCCTTCGGAAACGCGCTATCAATCCGGGCCGCGACCGTGAGGGTGCGCGTGAGCCGTCGGCGTCGCGGAGCAAGTCAGTGTGTCACGCGCTCCCTCACGGTCGCGGTCAAACCCGAGGGGTTTGATCGGATTGGCTCGCGCTCTCCTCCGTTGGGGTGTTCAAGCGAAGCGCGAACATGAGTGATTTTTGTGCCGCGCCAACGAATTCACCGCTTTGCCCGCCCGGCCCTTTCGAGGGGAATGTGCAGCCTTGCACCGGCGCCGATTGGGCTGTAGAATCGCGGTTACCGCTCCGTTGACGGACCGGAGGCAAACCGGCGCGGACAGCGTTGCCGAATCGGTCCCCCGACAGCTCTCGCCGTGACCGCGTCACCAAGTTCCACGCCTACTTCCACGCCGGTGTTGAGTGGTACTGGCTCGTCGACCGCGACAGCCTGGCGGTCGAGAAATACCACGCGACGCCGGCCGGCTACCTCCGCTCCGCGGATGCAGAGCCGGGGGCGGTGTTCCAGCCGAAGGCGCTGCCGGGGCTGTCATTCAACCTCGCCGAACTGCTGGGCGAGACGGTCGCTGACGCCGGGAGGGAGTGAGCGCACCGGTGAGGCGCAGCCCTCACCGGCTCTGCGCGAGGGTCACACTCGCCACGTTGGGGAACACCAGTTCGTCCCCAACGCCATAGTCGTAAACGCCAAACCACGTCCCCACCGGGAACTCCTCCGCCAGCTTGTCCGCCGGCGCCTTCGCGTGCACCTTTGGGTCGACAAACGCGCCGCCGCTAATCCCGCTGATTCGGTACTCGGCAGTGCGAGCCGCACTCACGACGCGCGCGCCGTCGTAGTAGCGGTATCCACGTAGCTGGAAGGGCGTGTCGCTCTTGACGAGGTGGTCCCCGTGTCCCGAGACCTGGCCGGTGCCGACGAGGGAGTCGAGTTCGAGCTGCAGCTTCGCTCCGTCGGCATCGGTGCTTGCCTTGAGCACCTTGTAGGCAAGCCGGCGATGGGGGTTCGTGAGGAACACGTAGTTGCCGACAAGCGATTCGGGATTGGGCGGGGCGGGTGAGACGGTGACTGTCTCCGTCGCTCGATCCACCCGCGTGATGGGCGCCCGGTACTCCGCGCGGTCGGTCGTGATGCCGAGGCCGTTCCTGGTGAGCTTGGTGCCGCCGATCAGAACAACCTGGGTCGGCTTGCCGTCCTGCTCGGAGAACAGACCGAATCGCCCGGCGAACTCGAAGCCGCCCGGCGCCGTGCGCACGGTGTTTGCGTCGGTCGCAGCGAAGATCGTGTCGGTGCGGCCGTTCGCAAGCTCGACCACCAAGCCGTAGGCGGCGAAGCCGGGCTCGTCCGGTCCCATAGGTCCCATAGCTCCCATGGGGCCGATAGGATTTACCCGACGGATCAGCGGCTCGCCGCGATACAGCTCTATCACGCTGGCCACTTGCGTGTGGGTGGGGGCTTCGCCTTGGTTGTGCATCAGCACCCACTTCATCTCATAGGGCGAGGCGCCGGCCGGTGACTTGCCGTCGCAGACTACCACCTCGGCGGCGTCGGTGCTGGGCACGGTGAGGCGGAAGTGCAGGCCGTCGGCCTCCTTCAGCGCCCAGTCGGCCGACCACACGCCCTCGGGTTTGGCGCGCTCGACGTTGTACAAGTGTGGGAAGCCGAACAGGTTGCCGCGCCAGCCGTAGGTGCTTTGGCTGCAGCCATGCTCCTTGAGCCAGGCGTCGTCGCCGTATGGCACGTCCGGCCCCGCGAGGGTGCCGCCGTTCTGCTTCGTCAGCTTCAGTCCCTGTGTCGCGAAGTCGCCCTCCTGGCAGTGAAACGTCCACCAGTGCTCGTCGCCGCCGGAGACGCGGAAGAGGTCGAGGCAGTAGAACTGGTCCTCCGACACGTCCACGATGGCCAGCATTCGCCGCTGCCAGTTGTCGTCGCTGACCTGGTAGCCTTCGCCAGAGCCGACCTCGTCGGCGAAGCCCTGCGCCAGGGCCTCGCCCAGGTGAACCGGGCCGGCGTCGGCGAAGAGCTGAGCCGTCGCGGTCATGTTCACGAAGGGAATCTGCCGCGCCTGGATCTGGGTGACCCAGTTCCCTTCCCAGGCATTCCAGTTGCGCGGGTAGCCCATGTGCCCGAGGATCTCGCTCTGGTACGCGTCGAGACCAATGTGGAGCATGTCGTCGTGGGTGTGGCCGCGGGCGCGGCCGTACATCATCCAGAGCGCGCGCTTGTTGTCGCCTTTGCCACTGCGCAGCATCGCGAGACCGTAGCCGTCTTGGAGGCAGCTCCGGTCGTTCCAGTCGTCGGGCCACTGTGCGGCTGCCGCCTCGACCTCCTCCCGCGTGTAGGGGAACTCGAGCGATGGCTGCCAGTTCGGCGTGTGAACCAGCGCCCAGGCGAACTTCGGGTCTTTAAAGACCTTGTACGCATGCTCGAACGCGGGAGTACCGCCGTTCTGGAAGGCGAGCTTGCCGCGCCGGCTGTACTGCGGGTAGGAACCATCATCCCCCACCCGCGGATAGGTGCGGTCGAGGTTGACGGTGTTCATGCTGAAGTCGAAGATGCCGTGGTAGCGACGGCTCTTGCTGAAGTCGGGGTACTTCTCGGCGAGGTACACCTCCGGCCGCAGTTGCCGCAGGTGCTCCACCGATTCCACGATGGGGCCGATGGCCGTCACGTGCATGCCGTTGTAGCCGCCGCTGGACTCGTAGGGCGACCCGTCGCGAGAGAACGTGTTGGGCACGAAGAACCGCATCTTGCCCTCGCCGTCGTACAGCCAGTCCATGAACTCGCTGCCTCGTTTGTAGTTGAGCACTTCCGCCATCTTCGCCAGCCCCCATTGGTGGTACGGCTCGTTGGATTGCGTCGCCAAGTCCAGCGAGCCCTGCATCCACACCGCGAACAGGTTCTCCTCCACGAACCGCCGCACGTCTTCGTGGGTCTTCACGGCAAAGCCCTTCGACTGGAGGAACGGGACGATCTCCTCGTCCTGGTCGATTGCCAGGAAGATCTTGTCGTACGCCTTTGCATGCGACGCCTGGTACCCGGGCTGGTCGATGCAGTAGACGGTGAACCCGCTGCCCTGCAGGCACGGTCCCTCGCCAAACGGCGCCGGTCCCAGGCGCTCCACCTGCGACTGGCTGTTGCGGTGCCGGTGCTGCGTCATGGTCGCCAGATACGCGTACTCAACGGCCAGCCGACACAGGGCCACCAGCGCTTTGTGGGCGTACGTGAGGTCGCCAGTGCTGAGGTACCCGTCGGCGCAGGCGGGCGCGACGTTCAGCATCTTGTGGCAGTACCCCTGGGTCAACTCGGCCAGAAACCCGTACTTGCTGCCCTTGTAGTCGCAAGCACCGCCGAAGCCATCGTCCGCGAACTCGCCACTGGTCATGTCGCCGTTGCCGAAGTCGTTGGAGGGATACAGCTCGCCTCCGACGGGGCACTTCAGCTTCCACGTGTACGGGAACGCCGGGTAGCTCCCCGTCCGGATGGACTGACCGTTCTCGTGCAACCACGGGTAGAAGGCGCCGGTCTTGTAGACCTCCGTCCCGTGAATGGGACACCCCTTCTGGATGTTGACCCAGTGCCACCGCGGGATCGTCGAGTCGGGCTGAAGCGACCAGAGGTCGTCGTCCGACAGTGCCAGCCACTGCTGGCCGCTCGGCGTCTTCCCCTTGGCTGCCTCCTTCTCCTTGTCAGTGGTGATCGTCTGCCCCACCTTCAGCTCCGGCAACGTCTCGCCCAACGGCCACCGGCGCGGCAGCTTCACGCCCTTCAGCTCACGGAACTGCCGCAGGTCGTCAAACGACCAGATCTCGACCGACACCATCACCTCGCCGGCCGGGTGCGCAAACACAATGTCGGCCTGCTTGGTCGGCTTGAGCGCGCGGAAGTAGAACTTCCGCAGCCCTGCCTTCGCCGGTAAACGCGTCCGGTCGAACAACTCCACGGAGTCGGGGACGCCCCCCTTGATCTCCGGCGCAGCGATCGGCGCCTTGAGCGCCACCATGAACATCCGACCCACCCCGACGATATCCGGCTTGTACGCGATCATGTCGTCCACCTCCGACGCAGCCGGGAAGCCACAGGCGAGAAGCACTGTCAGGCAGGCAGCTCTCTGGAGTGTTGACATGGGACTCCCTCGTTGTCAGTGTCGCGCGAACAGCGGGCGGGGCGTCGTTCCGGTCACCTTTTCGGTGGCGACCTCGGGCGACCTCGACGGAAGCGGCGTACTCCCGCGGCTCCATGTGCTCCAGCCAGCCGTCGGCTCACTCGCGCAGGAGCTTCTCGGCTTTGGGGTTGCGATTGTACCAGAGCACCTCGAAGGCGGGGCGCCACATCAGCGGATGGGCCTCGCCGTCCACGTCGGTCTGCCGGTTCGTGTGCAACTCCTGCGCGCCGCACTCCTGCGACTTGAAGTGTCGGTGCCCCTTCGCCGCGACGGTGATCAGCGCCTCCGCCGACTTTGCCGCCATCATGCAGCGCTCCAGGTAGACAGGGTCGCCGTAGTTCCACACCGCCATCGGCGCTTCCTGGTTAGGTCCTTCCTCGTAGGCGTGGAGCGGGTCCATCGTGCGCTTGTTGAGCCCGGCTTCCAGCGTGGTCGGCTCGGCGAGTTCGGCCAGGTTCACGGCGGCCGCCTCGCACGAACAGCCACAACCTCGTCCTGAGCACCCGCGACCACACTGCTCAAGCAGACGCCCGCCAGTGCAATCAGCAGCGCCCCAGGCTTACGGGGAACGCGCCCAGCAGGTACACTCAACATGACTTTCAGCCTTCCGAGGAGGAACTGCACCATCTCACTCGTTCGCCAGCTCTCCGCACGAACCTGCGCGCTCAACCCCGCATCGCCGCGCCCAGCCCGCCGCACCGTGCCCCCGGCAAGGCGTCGAGCCGCCGACAGCTTAACCGCCGGTAATCTCACACTTTCGGAAGTGTGGAATTGCGCGCGGCGCGCGGGCGCTCTGCTGTCCAACTGGAGGGAGGGCGGGCGATGACGGTGGGGCCGACGGCACTGCTGGCCGACCAGCTTGTGAAGGCAGGAGTTGCCTGTTCTCGTGAGGTTGCACTGGCTCCGCTGACGACTTTCAAGATCGGCGGTCCGGCGGGAGCGCTGGCGTTTCCCGAGGACACGCAACAGGTGGCGACATGCGTGTGTCTCGCCAACGCCTTGGAGGTTCCCTACCTGCCCTTGGGGTGGGGATCCAACGTCCTCATCGCCGACGAAGGCTATCCACATCTCGTAATCGCTACGCGTGACTTGGACTGGGTTCGCGTTGAGGGAGACCTCGTGCGGTGCGGGGGCGGGCTCGGCGTCTCCAACCTGGCCAACGCCGTCGCGGAGCATGGCTTGGCGGGAATGGAGAAGATCTGCGATGTGCCGGGGAGCGTCGGCGGCGGCGTCTACATGAATGCCGGCTGCGACGGCGTGACGCTCGGCGACCTGGTGACGGAGGTCACCTGGGTGAAACCCGACGGCGAAGTGGTAACTCGGCCGCGCGCCGCGATCCACATGGCGTACCGCGAGAGCGGGTTCACCGGCACGTCGCGAATCGTTACGGAGGTAGCGCTGCGGTTGGTGTCGGGTGCTGACCGGAGCGCCCTCGCGGGTCAGATGGAAGGCGTCCGCTGTGAGCGTGCCGCCAAGTTCCCGCTCCCCTACCCCAACTGCGGCAGCGTCTTCAAGCGGATCGACCCAACGGCTGCAGAGCCGTGGGTCGCCAAGGACGGCAAAGGGGCCTACTCCGCCGGCTACTACATCGAGCGTGTCGGTCTCAAGGGCAAGCGCCTGGGCAACGCCCAGATCAGCGACCAGCACGCCAACTTCTTCCTGAACCTCGGTGGCGCGACTGCGGCCGACGTGCTCGCGCTAATCGACTTGGCGACGACGCAGGTGAGGGAGCAGTTCGGCATCGAGCTGCATCCCGAAGTGAACGTGATCGACGCAGCCGGGCGGCACTGAGCGACAGGAGCAGGTGTGCGCCGCAGAGAAGGGGATTGAGGACGGCAAGGCGTATGCTTACTCCCCCGCCCACTGCCGGATCGCGGGCGGCGCAGTGGCGACGACCTTCGAGCGCGCGAAGAGGCGCTGTAGCCGTCCCAGGAGGAGACACCATGTACCCGGAATGCACAGGCGTCAACAGAAGGACCTTTCTCCACAGTGCCGCGGGAGGCGCCGCCACGCTCGCAGTTGCCGCCGCCCCGCGGCTCGCGGCGGCGGAGGGCGCAGCACCCGCACCTGCCAAGGACCTGCTGCCCACCGTCCAACTGGGCGACCACCGCGTGACCCGGCTCCTCGCCGGCTACAACCCCATCGGCGGATACAGCCACTCCTCAGACCACCTGTCCCGCTACATGCGGGACTGGTTCACTCCAGAGCGAACCGCGGAGTTCCTGGGACAGTGCGAACGGGCGGGGATCAACGCGTGGCAGTATGACCACACCGACAAGACCGTCGAAGCCATTCGGCTCGCCCGGGAGCAGGGCTGCGGCGTGCAGCTTGTCTGCCTTCACGCCGACCGGCCGAGCACGCCCCTGTCCGAGGTGATGAAGAACAAGCCGCTGGCCATCGTCCACCACGGCGGCGTGACCGACGGGCTGTTCCGGGCCGGGAAGGCGGAGCAGGTGCACGACTTTGTGAAGAAGGTGCACGATGCCGGCGCGCTTGCAGGCGTGTCGGCCCACTGCCCCGACCATATCAAGCGCATCGCCGACGAAGGCTGGGAGTGCGACCTCTTCATGACGTGCTTCTACCACGTCACCCGACCGCGGGAGGAGATGCAAAAGGACCTGGGCAAAGTGCCCGTGGGCGAGCCGTTCTTCGAATCGGACCCCGACGAGATGACCGCAGTAGTGCGGCAGGTGAAGCAGCCGTGCCTCGGCTTCAAGATCCTGGCAGCCGGCCGGCGCTGCGGGAATCCGGCCGCCGTGGAAGACGCGTTCAAGTACGCCTTCACCCACGTCAAGAAGAGCGATGCCGTCATCGTCGGCATGTTCCCGGTCTACTCCGACGAAGTGGCCGCCAACGCGGAGTTCGCGCGCAAGCATGGCGCCGTGTAGCCGTCGTCGCCCACGCGCCGAGCGCGCCGTCTACTCCCCGTCGCCCACCTCTGGCGGCGGCCACGCCCACGCTTCCTCCAGGTTGTGTACAGGCTCGAAACCCAGCACGCGCCGGAGCTTGTCGTTGGGGTACTTGTCGTGGGGGGCGTTGCAGCAGACGTTGAAGGCCTCGAAGGGGCGCTCCAGGTCGGGTACCTCCACGGCGCGCCGAAACGCCTCACCCAGGTCATCCCAGTGAATGACGAATGGCATGGTGTGCGGAGAACGCGGGGTCTGGCCGTCGGCGAAGCTGCACAAACGGAACTGGATGACGGACAGCCCGTGCTGGTCGGCGAAGGCCTCCAGGACAAGCTCTGAGAGGTACTTGGTTAGCGCATACAGGTGGGAGCCCGGGTGGGCAGGGCTCTCTTCGGTGAGGCGGAAGCCTGAAGAGAAGAAGCCCTCGCCGGGCAGTGTGGGCAGGAGCGGCCCCGTGTGCACGATCCGGCGAACGCCGTGCGCTACGGCCGCCTGCGCCAGGTTGAGCGCGCCCACGACGTTGACGCGGAACGCGCCCTCCGGCTCCGCGCGGACGACGGTGCAGTTGAGCAGGGCATCTGCCCCGACAACTGCCGCCGCCACTTGCGCGTAGTCGGTGACATCCACTTTCATGAATGGGTGGGCTGTCTGCATCTCCACCACATCGGTCAGGAGCAGCTCGTGCGTCGGCGCCAACGCCACGATGGCCGGGGCCGCAATCGGACCCGCTGCACCGAAGAAGACTACGCGCTTGCGCTCACTCATGCCCTTGCTCCCTCCTGCCCGGTGGCAGCCTCGAAGTTGTGCTGCGTTGCCGGCAGCGCCGCTCGCCGGTGGAATCGCGCCGACTCGACCCGCGGCCGCGGACTCCGATGCACAACGTGGAGCGCGTGGAACCGCCGGGGAAACTCAACCTCGGTTGCCCAGTGCACAGCGGCGGCGGCGTCCCGCAAGTCGAGCCAGAGGGAGTCGTGCGGCTGGCCGGACACGTCTTCCTCCAGGCATAGCCGCCCCAGTCGGAGGCACACCACCGGCAGGTTGCGTTCCAGGGCCAGCTCCTCGCAGACTGTCTCCATCAGGTGTGCGGCCAGTGGCAGCGGCTCAGCCAGGGGCCGCGGCCGGTAGCTCTCGTTGACGCGCCAGCGCGGGGAGTGACCCAGCATCACCTCCACCGTGCTGCAGACGACCACCCGGGTCACGCCGGCTTCGGCAGCCGCCTGCAGCAAATGGTACGTGCCGCGGGCAAGGTGGTCGAGGGTCTCGGCGGCGGTCTCGGGGGCGTCGTCTGCGACCGTGACGGCCGCGGTGCCGAAGTGGAGAAGCACGCCGGCGTCTGCCACCGCCGCGGCCGCTTCTTCGGGCTTCCGGAGGTCAACGAAACTCGTGTCCGTGCCTGCCAGTTCGTGCGACGCGAGCAGCGGAACAACGTGTCTTGCGAGGGCGCAGTTGGCGCCCACAAGGGCCAATCGCATGGGTTGGGTACCCCGTTCCAGATCGGGTTGGCCAAGGGCGGTGGGGTGGCACTGTCCTCGGCAATCCGGGGATAGACAACAGCCGAGAACCGAGGTTTCGGCGCCTCGGCGAAAAGCAGCTCAAGTAGCGTCGGCGCGCGACCGCTGCGCCCGTTCCGCGTCATACTTGGCTTCAGCCGCAAGAGTGCCGATCCGTCGGTGCTCAGACACCGGGAGAGCCAAGATGAAACCAAAACGCGCAGGGCAGGCCGCGGTGCTACTGCTCCTGATCCTTGTGGCCGTCTGGCGGGTCGCCAGCTTGGAGGGCATCGATCGCGCGCGGCGAGACAAGAATGCGCACAGCACGACGGGGCTGTTGGTCGGTGCCACCGCACCCGACTTCACGCTCAAGCGGGCCGGCGGGGGGAATGTCTCGCTGACGGCGCTGCGGTCGAAGCACGAGTCGCTCCTCTGGTTCTTCCAGCCGGGGTGACGGATGTGCGCTGCGGAGTTGCCGCAGATCGAGGCCGTGGTCAACGCGTTCGGTGATGCAGTCAACATCGTCATCATCGTCCCCACCTACGGAGAGGGCTCCCTGCCGAAGGACATGCTCCCCCACTTCGCGAAGGCGAAGCACAAGTACAACGTGCTGCTTGACGACGGCGCGAACGCCAATGGCGAAACGGTGTGGCAAACGTACCGCGCCGGGACCGGCCAGTGGTACGTCATCGACAAAGGCGGGATCCTCCGCGCCGCCGGACAACAGGGCGTGGAGGCGGCAGCCGAGAAGCTGAGCAAGCGCACCGGCCGGCCGCCCGTCAAGCTGCCCGAACTCGCGAACCTCTACGAGGGCATGCCCGACGCGGGCAGCGCGCCCCCCGGCGGGAAGCCTGGTGGGAAGGGGAAGGCCGGAGCCAAGGCCGCGGGCCGGAACGGGACCGACCCGAAGGACATGCCCGAGACCGCCAAAGTCAAAGTGGACAAGGGCGGGACGGCTGAGAGCGAAGGCGTTCCAGCGGAGGGCGGCGGCACCAAGGGACCCGGCTCCGCTCACTGAGGGCGCGACGCGATCGATGCCACCGGTCGCGTCTCCAGTCCCTCGATCACGACTACCGCCTTGCCCGGCGACGTGAGCCGGACCTCCAAGAGCCCGCGGCCGGCATCCAGCAGCCAGGCAGCGCCGTCTCTCAGCGCGCCCGCCTTGGGCAGCGGCGCACCGTTCACCGTCACCTGCTCGGCCGCGGCTACGCCGGCCACCAGCAGGTGGTGGGCTCCCTGCTCAGGGAACGCGACACTCATCTCAAGGCGGCTCTCAACCAACTCCGCCTCCACCTCCCCCATCGCGCTCACCCGGTACGGTCCTGCCACGGAAGTGCGCGGTGTCGGCGGCACGCCGAGCTTGTGGGCCAGGGCGAGAGCCTGCGTGTACGGGGCCACCCAGTAGTCGGCGGGGAGGGCGTTCTGCGTCAGGTCGATTGAGTCGGGGATCAGCGCCAGGCGCTTGGGGTCGGTGAACTGCTGCAGCGCGCCGCTGGATAGCAGACCGTCTCGTAGCTTCGCCCACGGCTGCGTGCAGCCAGCGTCGAGGAGGTAGCTCAGCGCCTCGGCGTAGTTGAGCCCGCACCACTGAACCGGCCGGCCGTACCAGAAGCCCGTGTACCAGGTCGCGCCGAGCACCGGCGTCGAGGCGTAGCGCATGGCGGGAATCGCGGGGTCGTTCCACAGGTAGATGAAAGGCAGCCCGCGCGTCGCCCATACTTCAGCCTGCGCAAGCAGGGCCCGCTCGCCCGTCAGCCAGTAGCCTTCCACAAGGGCGCGCACTGCGTCCGCTGCTGCGACGATATCCGGCGCTTGCACCGGGACTTCCCAGCACTGCGCGGCGCGTGGGATGGTGAAGCCGTCGAGCCACTTCAGCGCCTTCAGCCCGGCTTCCCGCGCCACCGGGTCGCCGGTGAGCCGCGCGAGCAACAGCAGGCGTGCGGCGTTGGCGGCACCGAAGCCGACTTCGCTACGGTCGAGGTTGCCTAACGCCGAGAGCTTGTCCTCTGCCCCTTTCTGGCGCTGCGCAATCCAGTCTCGGAAGCGCCACCCGCCGTCCGGTTGCTGGCGCTTCAGCATGTCGAGGTAGCCGCCGATCCGTCGGCCGAACGTCGCGATAAGCGAGCCCTCGTACCACGGCAGCTCCTGGCCGCGGTAGCCGTCCGGGTCGCCCTCGGTCTGCGCCAAGCGCTGGCGGCATGCCTCGCCGAAGTCTCCGTCGAGCAGCCGCGCACCCGCGAGCACCGCGCCCAGGAACGGCCCGTACCGGCCCACGTTCTTGGCCGGTCCGATCCCATTCTGCCAGCCGTTCTCCGCCTCGACCCAGAGCGAGTTCACAAACGCCCTCATGGTGAACGCCAGCTCGCTGCGGGCGTCTCCGCGAGGGGTGGGGAGCGGGTCAGGGAGACCGAAGCAGTTGAGCCACTGCCGGCAGACGCGGCTCAGATCGGCCGCTGGCGGTCCCAACAGCAGGTCGGCCTCGAGGGTCACTCTCTCCCCCGCCTCCACCTCGAAGGGCGCCATGCCGAAGTCCTGGTTCTCCGCGCCAAGCGTGGTGATCGCCGGCCGGAACAACCCCAGCTCCGTATCGCCGCGCCCTGTCACCTCTTCCGTCGGCGCACCGAACACGGCCCCCGGTGGCGCGTCGCCGGGACGCCAAAGCCAGCCAACGCAGCCGTCGTCTCGGCCGACCGCCATTGCAGGAACCGCGATCCGGTTGACGTGCGGCCGGTACCGAATACGGAGCGGCGACCGATCGAGCTGGTCGCTCCAACACGGCTCAGCGCCCTCCACCCACTCCAGTCCGCCGAACAGCGCACCGCGTCGTTGGCCCGGCGCTGAAGGCGCCATCTCAATGGTCGGGCCGTCGAGCCGGGCGATCCTGGCTGGAGCGTCACAGCGCACCTCCAGCCGAGTGGCAATGAGCGGGCTCCCAACGGGCTGCGTCAGCGTCAGCCTGCCGAACCACGTTCGCCCGTGCCGGTCGCGCGCCTGCGCCTCAAGGCGGTAGCCGGGGTCGCCTTCCATTTGCACAAGCGTCGGCGGGCCGGCGCCGACCAGCTCGACGACCTCCAAGCGCCCGTCGTCGCCGCTCGCTATCACGGTGCCCAGAGAGGGAATGGTCGCCAGCGCCCGCCACCCGGCTCCGTCGTCGGTCATCGCCTGGAAGAGCAGCGTCCCGTACTGCCCTGCCTGGGTCCGCGTCGCCACGGTTCGGACGTGCCCGTGGACCTTGCCCGCCGGCACCAAGATGACTTCACCCGCGTCGGTCCACGGCCCGTGCACGAACAGCCGACGGGCGCCCACCAGCGGCTTCGCGCCGACCACGGGAACGAACAAGCTGACCGCTCCGGCGCCCGGCTTGGTCGCGCGCAGTCGCCAAGCGAGGGTGAGCTCCGCACCGGCGGGCAGGTCCGGCGGCGTCTTCGGCGCGTCGGTGATCGCGCATGAGCCAGGCACGTCCAGCGCAATGGGTCCCAGCTTCGCCGGCCGGCCGCCGCGGTTCGCCAGCTTCGCGCTGACCGCCACCGTCTCGCCCGGCTTCACTCGCCACGTCGTGCCGACATGGAAGTGCACCAACTCCATCTCGGCGGCCTTCGCCTCCGCCGGCAACAGCGCCACGCGGGCAATGACGATCTCTTGCGCCGCGGGGATGTTCGGCCACACGTCGATAGGGTCCAGCCGCAACCGGGTGATTGTCCCCTGCCAGCCCGGTGCCTCCTTCGTCTCCAGCCACAGCTCCTGCCAGTCGCCGCCGGGAGCAACGCGGAACGGCAGCATGTTCGCCTGCTTGAACTGCGGCTCGGCAGCGGTGGTGAAGTACACGCTGCCGCCGCCGTGGTGAGCGACCTTCATGCGGACGAAGACATAGCGCGCCTGCGCTGCCTCGAAGGCAACGGCGGGCCCGGTCAGGTTCGGGTCGGGGCTCACGAGCGAGGTGGTCAGCCCCGCGGCGGTGGCCGAACCCGGCCCAAGCGCCGGGTTCGGCGTCCACCCGAGGTCGCTGCCCTTGGTGAAGTCCCAGTCGGGCAACTGCGCCCCTGCCGGCGCAGCCGCTGCGAGGAGGCAGAGCCAACCGGCTGCGCCGAGGGCGCGGCGCGGCTTGACGGTGCAGCGTGCAGCGGAGAAGGCCATCGTCTACCTCAGTTCCGGCAGATCGTCCTGCCGCTCCAGCATGTCGGCGAGCAGCCCTTCCGCCCGTTCGAGGCTGTCCACGTTGGGGTCCAGCAACAGCGCCTGCAGCGCGGTCTTCTTCGAGCCATTCAGTGCCGCTTGCGCCGCTAACCGCTGGATGTCCATCTCCAACCGCAGCATGGCCGCCACGGGTTCGGGGACGTGACCGACGGACTCCAAGCGCACGCGACCGTCCTCGAACAGCGCGACACCCTCGAGGACACCCTCGGCGGGCAGATTGTCGGCGGCGCCGTTGTTGGGCAAGATCACGGTGCCGAAACGGCGTTGCTCCTTGCGGTGCAGCGCGATCAGCGACTCAACCAGCACCTCGCCGCCCGGAGCGCTGGCGATCTCGGAAATGTCGCGGCGGCCTTCCAGGTAGTCGCGGAAGGTCTGGTTGAGGGTGTCGTCACTGAGCGTGTGCGTGTCGGCGCCGGCAGTGTAGTACTCGCGCCCGTAGGAGACGAACTCGCCCACGTGGCTGTCGCCGGTGGTGGGGAAGTAGTCGAAGGCGCGGAGCATCTCCAGGCACAGCTCCCACCCGGGCGGCGCCGGCCGCGTGGCGGCGAACGCCCGGAACGCCGGGTACAGGTCCTCGCCGGTCCGGGCGTGGCACAGGCGGGTGAGCCACACGAAGTGGTTCACGCCGCATGCCGAGTAGTCGAGGTCCTCCGCCTCCAGCCCCAGCCAGCCCGCCACTCGCGGGAGGGTGCCCAGCACGCCGTGGCAGAAACCCAGCGCGCGAATTGGGCTGGTCATCTTCAGCGCCTGGCAGATGCGGTTCTCGGGGTTGGTGAACGTCAACAGGCTGGCGTCGGGACACAGCTCTTCCATGTCGCGGGCGATGGCGACCATCCGCGGGATGTTGCGCAGCGTATGGAACAGCCCGCCGGGGCCGGCGTTCTCGCCCAGGCAGTGGTTGAAGCCCCACCGCAGCGGCCGGTAGAAGTCCTCCTGCCACCGCAAGCTGCGCTTCACGGCCAACGACACGATCACATAGTCGCACCCCCCCAGCGCCTCCCGCCGGTCGGTCGTCCCGCCGACCGTTGTCGGCACGCCACTGGCGTCACGAATCATCTCCCCCAGCCGCACCGCCTCAGCCAGCCGACCTGGGTCGATGTCGACCAAAATGACGTGCGCCCCCTCCAGCCGCGGCTCCGCCAACAGACTGCGCAACGTGTAGAGACCGAACGAGCGACTACCAGCTCCGAGGACGACGATGTTGGGTGGGGCCATAGGGTTCTCCTTCGAAAATGCGTTCAGGACGCCTCAACTCGTTGGGGTAGTCCGCGCGCCCAGCCCCCGAACGAGTTCGGGCATCCCGCGGGGACGTTTTCATTCGTTGGGGTGTTCAAGCGAAGCGCGAACACGAGAGATTCCTATGAGAATGTAGCGCGAGATGGCATCTCGCACGCGAACTCGCCGAGTTCGACGCGACTTACCA
Organism: Armatimonadetes bacterium CG06_land_8_20_14_3_00_66_21; assembly: GCA_002779825.1. Lineage (GTDB taxonomy): Bacteria > Armatimonadota > Abditibacteriia > CG2-30-66-41 > CG2-30-66-41 > CG2-30-66-41. The sequence goes on from PEVN01000279.1 coordinate 23,175, forward strand.
AGTCGCGCTACGTTCTCCTTCGACGTGGTGTGCAGACGCAAATGGGTGATTCCTTCGGTGCCAGCCGACTGGCACGTGCTCTGATCGGCAAGCGGGCCAGAGTTCGCGCCGGGGACAGCGATCCCCTTCGGCCACCGCAGGAAGCCTCCACACCAACGTCGAACACTCAGCAGCACCATGGCCAAAGACTCCCTCACGATCCGCCGCGCCGACCCCCGCCTCCACGTGATGATGTTCCTGCAGTACGCGGTGGCCGGCGTCTACATCCCCATTGCCGCTCGGTTCCTGTCGGCGGAGCCGGGCGGGGGTGGGCTGGGGTTCACGGATGGGCAGATCGGGATGATCATGGCGGGCGCCGGGGCGATCGGCGCGGTGACTGCCCCCTTCCTCGGCGGGCAGGTCGCCGACCGCTACTTCGCCACCCAGCGCTGTCTGGGCGCGCTGCTGGTGGCCGCCGGGGTCGTGAAGCTAATCATGGCTCACCAGCAGACCTACTGGGCGTGGCTGTGGCTGTCCGTACTCGGCGCCGTCGCGTACTCGCCGACGACAGCGCTCAGCAACTCGCTCGCAATGGCGCACATGGCCGACCCCAAGCGGCAGTTCCCGGGCGTCCGCGTCTGGGGGACGGTGGCGTGGGTCGCCGTAGCATGGGCGTTCCCGATGATCTGGCTGCAGACCGACCTGCGCCTCCAGTGGCTGCCGCCGTTCTTCGCCGGGGAGCTGCTCCCCGACGCGCCGGCGCGCATGATCGACTCGGTGAAAGTCTCCGGGGTCCTGGCCATTGCCTACGGGCTGTTCAGTTGGTTCTGTCTGCCGCACACGCCGCCGAAGCGCGACGCCGTAGAGAAGCTGGCGTTCGCCAAAGCGTTCGGGCTGCTGCGGCGGCGGTCGCTGACGGTGCTGGTCGCTGCCGCTTTGCTGTTGGGCGTGATCCACAGCCTCTACTTCCTGCAGACGAGCAAGTTCCTCGCCGCGCGCGGGCTGGCGGACAACTACCTGATGCCGGCCATGTCCATCGGGCAGATCTCCGAGGTCGCGGTCATGGCGTTCTTAGGCGCCCTGCTTGGGCGGTTGGGCTTTCGCCCCGTCCTCCTGCTCGGCGCATTCAGCTACGTGCTTCGGTACCTGATCTTCGGCACGGAGGGGCTGCCGTTGTCGGTGCTCGTAGCCTCCCAGTTCCTGCACGGGCTCTGTTTCGCGTGCGTCGCCGTGGCCAGCTACATCTACATTGACCGCGCGGCCCCTGAAGACGTGCGGCACTCGATGCAGACGGTGTTCGCGCTGGTCGTGTCGGGCGTCGGCTCCCTGATCGCCGGCCCCTTCAACGGGCTCCTTGCCCGGTGGTGCACGCCGCCCGGCGGAGTGCTCGACTACTCCCGCTTCTGGTACGCCGCGGCAGGGGTCGGCGTCGTGGCGTTGGTGCTGTTGGCTCTGCTATTCCGCGATGAGACCGCTTCTGCGCCGGACGGCGAGAGGTGACGGGACAAGCCTCGCCCGAGGACCTCCGTGCGCCCGGACAGGTGGATTGGCTCCTGTGGTAGGAGCCGACCCAGCGCCCGGTCGAGGTTGGCTGGCGCGACGCCCTGCTGATGATCCAGTGGATCGCCGAGCGCGGGCGCAGGGAGTGCGAAACGGCAGTCGCCAGCGGCGACCAAGCCATCCTCCGCCTCGGCCAGCGCACCAGCGAAGTATACACCTTCACCACTGTCTTGAACGCCGGCGACCCGCTGGCGGTGAACGCCGCCTGCCGGGAGGCGCTTCGGAAGTTGTCGGCGGCGGGGTGAAGCGGGGGCTACTCTGCGACAGGATGACAAGCAGGAAGCGGCAACGCGGTGGCAAACCTGATGGACAACCCATCGCCATCCGCCGCTCCTGTGGGCGACGACGACTGGCGCGTAATCGAGACCCCGCAGGGGCTGTACCGCTGGAAGCATTTGGTCAACGCCGTCGCTGCGCGCGGATCAATCGGCTGCCGAAGGTGGACGTCGAACCGCATCCTCAGTCGCAACTCCCACAGTGAAGGACCGGAGAGCTGGATAGCCTCGGTGACGGTGGCGTGAAGGACGCGCCCGCGCACGGTCCTGCACAACCGGTGGCGTACGGTCGTCAGCCGGACGTCGAGAGAGTAGAATGCGCGCCAAGGCCTTGAAGCGGCCGTTGACGACGCGTTCGAGAGAGCTGACCACGACGCCATGCCTGAGGTAAGCAGGTTCTTCGGGATCGTCATCGCGATGTATTACAAAGAGCACGCCCCTCCGCACTTCCATGCGAAGTATGCCGAGCAGAGGGCGGCCTTTGCGATCTCTGACCTCCGCCTGATCGAGGGCAGTCTGCCGCGGAGGGCTGTATCCCTCGTGCTGGAATGGGCGTTCCAGCACCGAGACGAACTGATGGAGAATTGGCGCCGAGCAGAGCGTCGCGAGGATCTCGCCAACATCGAACCGCTTGACTGAGAGGTGCGCCATGCACTACGTGACTGATGCCTGCCATCTGGCCGACCATACGATCAAGGTTCAGTTCGAGGATGGCTTGGTCAAGCTTGTGGATCTCGGCCCGCACCTGGATGGCCCGATCTTTGAGCCGCTGAGAGAGGTGGCCTACTTCAAGCGGCTCAAGGTGAGCCCAGACACCGACACCGTCGTGTGGCCCAACGACGCGGACTTCTCACCCGATTTCCTCTACGAGATTGGCGAGGAGGTCAGCGAACCTGCGGCTCAAGCAGGCAGGTAGCCGCCGCCAAGCCGCCACCGTCCCGGCCCAGGTCATCCGGCGTGCCGCGCGCCCCATGCCACAAGCTGGGAAGTCCTGCACCAAGGCGCCAGCCGAGGTCTTCTACCCCGGCCGGCAGCTCGCCATTCCAGAGGCTGCCCCGAGCGAGTTCCAGCAGCTCCCTCCCCGCCTGCGAGCCTTCAAGGATCAAGCTACTCACTGTCACGACTGACACAACCTCCCCTCCCAGACGTTGCCGAACCAGTGTAATATGTGCTAGGATAGCGCACGTAGCGCAAGGGGATACCAAAGATGAAAGCATGCACCTCATGTGGCACTGAATACGATGATGCAATCCGCGCGTGCCCGGCCTGTGGTGAAAAGGGCTGGATGGCTGCCCATGCATACCGACGACTGAGGGGTGAGTCCTCGGGAGTTCCGCTGATCTCGGGAGAGCAGAAGCCATGCGATGAAGAAGAGCTGACCGAGAGCATCCCGAGCTGGGCACGCTCAGACGCACAGCCGCCGACCGAAAGGGGCGCCTCGCCAGAGGAGCCGAGCCAGGATGCGGACACCGAGGAGGGAGTCCGGTACTCCCGTCCTGAAACGAGACAATTGCCGGGGGCATCACAGAGGGGCTGGCGCCGCAAGCTAAGGCAGGCCCTCTTCCCGATCGGGCTTCTGGGGGCGATGTGTGTTGAGATCGGGGCAGGACGGGCCTGGGGCTGCGGCCCAGGTGTTGCTCACCAGCTCGGTTGCCGTGGCGTCGGTGGCGCCCTCGTAGTCGTGCCATTGGCTTACGCAACGATCCTGATTCGCGGTATCACACGCCGTGATTTCCCTGTCTGACAGGCGGCCTTGGTGCCTTTGTTGGTTGTGGTCTCACTCGCTGTGGCTCGCGGTGCGTTCTTCTCTGCCTGCTATACTCGCGAAGGTTAGGAATACACCGAAGTGGAAGTTCGCAGAACTTCACCCGTGGGCGTGTGGTGAGCACCCAACACACTGCTGTGCACGCAGAGGCGTCGAACTTGTGCAAGAGCTTCGGTGTATTCCTAACCTTCGCGAGTATATCACGATTACAAAGAGTACGTAGACCGATGGTATGGGGAGCCTTGGAGGCTTGCAGGATCTCTTGCCGTTAGTTTGCTCCTTGTGCTGACATTCCTTGCTTGTGTCTTTCTGATGTATGGTAGTAAGGTCTTCCGATGATCCATGTCGGTCAACGCGTGCTAATGGCTGTTGGCGCCTTCTTGGTAGCCTCTGATCTCACCTTTCGAGTGCGAGAGTTCTTGAGGAAGGCAAGAGCCTCATCCCCACCACGGCCGCCGGAGACGAACCAAGGGCACCTTCCAGCGGAGCCAAAGGAGGAGCTGGGCCGGCTCTCCAGCGGCGGTCAGTTACCCACTTTGGGCATCCCTCGCGGCCTCGCCGCGCCACCACCTCCGGCGGCTCCATGGATTGCCCCTGGTCGTTCGTCTCCTCGATCCATCGCTCCAGCGCGGCGCGCAGGCGTTTCAGCGTCTCCTCGTGCTCCGGCAACCTGGCAAGGCTGCGGATCTGGTGGGGGTTCGTCTTCAGGTCGTACAGCTCTTCCTTCGGCATCGTCGGCGTGCAAAGGACGGTCTGCTCGGGCGTCAGCTTGCCTTGTGCGTGAAGCTCCTTCAGCAGGTTCCAGACGGGGTAGGTGTGCTCTTTGCAGTCCTCCAACCGCCCGAGCAGCCCACTGACAGACCGAAGGGGACAGCTCCCGCACCGAACCGGACCGCCGCCGACCAGGACTACCCCGGTTCCGCGCCGGAGCGCTCCGCCGTCGGGCAGAAGGACGCCACTCCCGGACCGGAGGGGTCCACTTCCGCGCCGGGGAGGGCGCCGCCGGGCCGGAGAGGTTCACTTCCGGACCGGAGGGGTCCGCTCCCGAACCGGAGGGGTCCACTTCGATCCCGGGGAGGGCGCTGCCGGGCTGGAGGGGTCTGCTCCCGGACCGCGGCTCTCACCTCACCCGGTACCAAGTCCCCTTCCCCGTCCGTCCTGCGCGAGCACCTGCAGCGCCGCGAGCTTGCGGAAGTGGGCTTTCAGGGTGTTGCGGTTAGCGCCGGTGAGCCTCTCTGCGTCGCGCACGGTGAGGCGGCCGTGTTGGCAGGCGAGGGTGAGGGAGGGCCAGTCACACGGTGGCTTCGTCTGTTCGGGCCGTCTCCCCAAGCAGCTCAGAGATCGTGTCTACCGGTGCGCGGTAGCCGGCGGCGATCATCTGCGCCAGCAGTGCATCGGCCTCTGAAGCTTCGAGCAGCCCCAACTCCGCACCCAGACGAAGCACGCCGACGCTGCCGGACACCTTCACGCCGCACTCCTCGGCTCGCCTTCGCGCCAGCCAGTCGTCTGTCAGGAACGTCCAGTGCCGGCGTGCGCAGATGGCTATCGAAGCGCATTCGCCGTGGTGGAGCGCGCCCATCAACTGGTCCGCCACAAGCCGTTCTTCCTCGGCCATGGACGCCACGAGCAGCCACGGGTCCTTGCCGGTCGTGGCGGACAGCGTGTCGCGCTGGAACTCGTAGCCCGCTTCGATCCCGGCCCAGACTTCGAGGCGAACTTCCTCGGCCACGTGCGCCCTCCCCAGCAGTTGGCGCAAGAGGTCGAGCCGACCGACGGCGGCGAGATTGGATAGGACCGTGTTGTCAGCCAGATACTCCACGGATGCCCTCGCGCAACACGTCGACTTCGCGCTCCAGTTCCGCCAGCGTGCGCGGTCCCAAACGCAGTTTGATGCCCCGCTGCCTCAGCAGGTCCTTCATCTCCTCGAGACACAATCCCGCCAGATGGGCCGCTTTGCCCAGTGAGACCTCGCCGTTTGAGTAGCGCAGAACCGCAACCTCCCGTCGGCATTCCGGCCGCAGCCATGTCAAGGCACGCACGGCATCGCGCCAAACGTCTTGCTCGTCGGCGTAGAGCTTGCACTCCACCAAGTCCGCCGGCTGGATCATCTCGTCATCTCCCTTCGGTTCCAGGCGAGGTCGTGGTCTGTGTCGTTGGATTGTACCCGACCCGGGCACTGTCAGCAGCGCGCCCGGCATGGGTGCCTCCCGCTCCTGCTGGCGGCGCTGTACCAGCAGACTGCAGTGCAGGTTGATCCGGCGTGTCTGTCGACTCCTACCTTGCCGCGCGTGCAGGGGTTGGCGGTCCCGGGCGCCAATCATATGGGTGTCAGACCAACGCAGGAGGTCATCGATGACGCCGAAGGAACGCGTGCTGGCGGTGTTTGAGCATCGCCCCACAGACCAAGTGCCGCTGTATCAGGCCGGGTTTTCGTCCCACGTCGCAAGCTACATATTGGGCAGACCGGAGGCCCACGTTGGCGGGGGGATTCAGCAGTGGC
>PEVN01000279.1:29268-36752 GCA_002779825.1 Armatimonadetes bacterium CG06_land_8_20_14_3_00_66_21
GGAACTGGACTACGTGCGGCCGTCGTACTGGCGGATGACCGAGAAGCCGACGGCGAAACTCGATGAGTACACGTTCCAGTATGGCGACCCGAACGGCGCGTACCGCGTCATGCGCGTCGATCCGAGGTCAGAGCTATACCAGACCATAGAGCAAAAGCCTGACCCGGAGCCGACGCTGGAGGACATCGAGCGGTCGGTCGAGGCGGGGGAGCGGAGCCTTGAGCGTTTCATGCCACCCACGGACGTCGGCGCGGACATCAAGGCAGCCCTGGCGCGCTTCCCCGACCGGGCCGTCCCGGTTGGCGGCGCCGGCATCTCGATCTCGAACCGCTCGCAGGCTTGGCTGGAGGCGGTTGCGCTTCGTCCCGATCTCGTGGCTCGACACCTCGAGGTTCAGTGCCGCCGGGCGGAGCAGACGTGCGAGGCGATGGCCAAGCTGGGCTTCCCCTTCATCGCGGGCGGCGGCGACTTCGCCTCGAATAAGGGCCCCAACTACTCGCCCAAGTCCTTCCACGAACTGATGGCGCCGCGACTGAAGCGCATCACCGAGGCCTGCAACCGACACGGCGGCTTCCACATGTTCGCCAGCGACGGCAACCTGTGGCGGTGGCGGATGACCTGTTCGACTACGCCCACATCGATGCGTTCTATGAGATCGACGGGGGCTTCATGGGCATCCGGGAGCTTCGGCGGCGCTATCCTGACCTCACGCTGCTGGGCAACATCCGCTCAACGACGTTGCACAGCGGAACGAAGGACGAGGTCATCGCCGAGACGCGGGCGTGCATGGAGGCGGCCAAGGAACTGGGGAGCACGATCGTCGGCTGCTCCAACCAGATCGTCGCCGGCACGCCGGAGGAGAACTTCTGGGCGATGATGGAGACCATGCACGCGCTGAAGTGAATCCGCAGAGGACGTGGATTCGCGCAGACAGGGGACCGGGGGAAGGGCGAAGCCCGGTGGCGCTGAGGCGCAAGGCGAGGCGGGCGCGATTCGGCTGCGAGCGCGGGCCCTGACCAACAACCCGCAGTTGGTGCAGTACGAGTACGTCAAGGGCTTGCCGGACGGGGTGAAAACGGTGATCGCCGACACGAAGACGATCATCAGCTTCAGCGACCTGTTCGGGCAGACGCCCGCGCAACAAGGAGGCGCCAAATGAGGTCGAGACCATCCCTTCGACCGGTCGCCATCGTCGGTGCCGTGGTCGTGCTCTTTCTGCTGTTCCGCCCCTACGTGATCGTGCCGGCCGGTCACCGCGCGGCGGTCTTCAGCCTGACGGAGGGCGTCTGGAACACGCAGCTCGGGGAAGGCTTCCACTTCCTCGTGCCCGTCGTGCACCGTCCCTACCTCTACGAAGTCCGCACGCAGACCTACTCCATGTGCCAGGTCCATTGGGAAGGCGAGGTCAAGGGCGATGACGGCCTGACCGCGTTGACCAAGGACGGGCAGACGGTCAGCATTGACATCTCGGTGCGGTTCCGCCCCGACGCCGGGAACGTGTGGCGCCTGCACAAAGAGGTGGGCCCGGACTACACCGCCAAGATCCTGCGGCCGGAGGTCAGGAGCCACACCCGAGTCGCCATCGCCGAGTTCCCGGTGACCGAAGTGTACTCTGCGCACCGGCAGGCGATTGAAGACCGGATCGAGACCCGCCTTCGCGCGGCGGTGCAGCGGGCCTACCTGAAGATTGATGACGTGCTGCTGCGGGACATCCGGTTCTCGCCGGCATTCGCCAACGCCATCGAGGGCAAGCAGATCGCGCAACAGCAGGCCCAGCGGATGCAGTACGTGCTGGAGAAGTCCGAGAAGGAGAAGGAGCAGAAGATCATCGAGGCGGAAGGCGAGGCGCAGGCGATCGAGCTGAAGGGCCAGGCGGTGGCCGAGAACATGAAGGTGGTCCAGTACGACTACGTGCGCAAAGTCGCCCCCGGCGTCCAGGCGATCATCGCTGACGGCAAGACGTTGGCAGCGCCGGTCCCGAAGGGCGAGTGACGGGGATCTGGAGGGATCCTCGGGGAGCATCCGCGAACCGGCTGGCGGATGCAGAGCAGTTATTCATGCCCGACCTTCGGTTGGGCACCACATCGGGTGGAAACCGGGGGCGGGTGGCGGGCCGATGAGTGGAATCCGCGTTGCCTTGCTCACCCCGACGGAGTAGAATGCTATCCGCCATGGAGCGCGAACGAGCCATCGCCAAGATCTGCGCCAGACTGCCTGTCAAGGAGCGCCGGAGCGACTTTGCCTACTGGCAGACGCAGCCGCACGAAGCGCGGCTGGCCGCTCTGGAGGAGATCCGGCAGGAGTACCACCGGTGGAAGTACGGTGCTGAACCGGGATTTCAGAGAGTTCATACAATCGCTCAACGGCAATGACGTTCGGTACCTCGTGGTTGGTGGATACGCAGTGGCGTTCCACGGTCACCCACGGTACACGAAGGATCTCGACATCTGGATCGAACTCAGTGCCGAGAACGCCAGCCGCATGGTGAAGGCCCTTGAGCAGTTCGGGTTCGAGTCACTGGGTCTCACTGAAGGCGACTTCCAGGTGCCCGATCAGGTTGTCCAATTGGGCTATCCCCCCAACCGGATCGACATCGTTGCCACGCCGGACGGTGTCGATTTCGCAACCTGTTATGCCTCGCGGGTGCAGTCCGAGATCGATGGGGTGCCCATCCAGTTCATCGACCTGGACAACCTCCGCAGGAACAAAGCCGCCTCAGGCCGGCTGCAGGACTTGGCGGACTTGGAGCACCTGGGGTGAGTGCCCGGTCCGGGGCACGGGCCGGGGCTGCGTGTCCTACCTCGGCGGCTCCCACAGCTTCGGGAACGAGCCGCGCGACACCCGCTCGACGACCGGCGCGTCGGTCAGCTTCTGGGGGAGGCTGGAGACGTATCCCGGGATGCCTTGGGCGATGTCGCCGACTTCGACCAAGAAGGCATCGGGGATCTTCCCGAACAGCGGCACCTCGTAGTGGTCGCCGACGCGATCCATGAGCAGGTGGTACCACATGAGGTCGCGCCACGCCGGATCGTCGGCGTAGACGTACCACGCCCGCACGAGCTGTACCTTGGCGTCGCCCTCCACCCTCGCCCGGAACACCGTGCGGTCCGCCAAGCGCTCGTGGGCGACCTCGGTGATCCGGGTCAGCGGGCGCCCGTCGAACACGTGCGCCACCCACATCAGCCAGTCCATGTACTGGATCTCACTGAAGTTGGAGTGGCAGTAGTTGGGGATGATCTCGAGGGTCATCGGCGTGCGGAGGCGCTCCTGCATCAGGTTCACGTTGAACATCCGGTAGCCGTCCTCGTTGGTGGCGCCGAGGTAAAAGACGGGGACGTGCACCTGGTCCTGGAAGAACCCGTGGTGGAACGACAGGTGCGACTGGATCATGTCGGTGCGGTAGACGCCTTCGTTGCCCATCTCCAGGACGCCCGCCACCCGGTCGTCCATGGCGGCGACGACGACGGCGCTCCGCCCGCGCTTGGAGTGCCCGCCGACGATGGCGTGCAGGTCGTCCAGCCCGAGGAACTGCTGGAAGGCGTTCATCGCCTGGATGTACACCACGGCGAGCTGGCAGTTCATGTTGTAGTAGTTCTGCCCGGTCTCCTTCGCCAGCTTGCCGAGGATGCCGATGTCGCGCTCGATGTCGGCGCTGTCGTCGTAGGTGCCGGGGTTGTCGAGCACCATCGTCGGGTAGCCGAGCCGGGCGGCGATCGGCTCTCCGTACTTCTCGACATGGACCGGGAAGTAGCCTCGCGGCGGCGAGCCGATGATGACGACCTTCCCCTTGCGTTCCGGTGTCAGGTTCCGGCTGTTGTCCGCCGGCATGAGGATCACGCACCGGTGCCCCCACCGCTTGCCGCCGATCACCTGGCTGTGGAAATGGGCGGTCACCTTGCGCAGCTTCTGCGACGGGTCGGTGTCGCTGGCGACGAAGTTATCAGACTGGACGCGGAAGTCGAGCGGCACGCAGTGCTGCTTCACGACGGACCAGAGCTCCCGAGGCTTGGGGACGTTGCGGGAGGCTTCTTCGAAGTTGAAGGGCGTCGCATTCGGCGGTCGCTCCGCGTGGGCGCAGCGACTCCCTGAGGCAATGATGAGCAGGATGACCAACGCGGTCTCGGTCAGAGCACACATACGAAGACTCCTTCTTCAGGCACGACTTGTCAGATATGGGCGAACAGGTCGCCCCACTTCCCGAACACCCAGGCGTAGTAGCGAACAACCTTGTCGCCGTATCTGCTTCGTGCGCTACGTGTACGCCTCCTGCGTAGTCCGCGCACCAAGTCGCGCGCGGGCTCCCGCTGATGCGATCAGCGGCGCCAGTTCCGCAGCCGCCGTACCCATAGCTGCCGGATACGCCGATCATGCCACTGCTTCCGCTCGCAGTCCTTGTGGAAGCACGCCCGCGCTCTACGAAACTGCCGCAGGGTCACTTGCAGCACAGCGCTCCCGAGAACAGCAACCACGATGGCAGTTCGCGGCCCGGCGACAGCCCATGCAACGAGGGATGACGGAACCAGTGCCCACACCAGCCCCGCGCGTGATCCTCCGACATCGTAGAACACGATCCAAGCTATCGGAACGGCTCACCCGTGGCGCCTCCTACACCCCATGCTCCGCCCGCGCGATCACGTCTTCCTGAATGTCCTCAGTCAGGTTCACAAAGAACTCCGAGAAGCCGGCGACGCGCACGACCAAGTCGCGGTGCCGGTCGGGGTCCCCGTGCGCGGCTCGCAGGTCGGCGGTGCTGACGCAGTTGATTTGCAGCTCCTGGCCGCCGCGTTGGAAGTAGCTGTCGAGCAGGGCGGCGACTTTCGCGCGGTTCTGCGACTCGGTCAGCATCGTCGGGTGGAGGCGCAGGTTGACGTTGTAGCCGGACTGCCAGCTCTTCACCGGGTTGAGCTTGGTGACAGAGTTAAGCAGGGCGGTGGGGCCGCTGCGCTCGCAGCCGGCGGAGGCGGCGACGGACGAGGCGAGCGGAGCGCCGGCACGGCGACCGTCGGGCGTGGCCGGCGTGTTGGCACCGCCGCGGACGGCGCCGGAACGGACGACGTGGCAGTTGCCGAACGGGGTGCCGTCGCGTGGGTCGCGGCAGAGCGCCTTGAGTGGCTCGTCGCGAAGGCGCTCGACGAGGGGGATGAGGTCGTCCGCGTGGGGGTCGTCGTTCCCGAGTTTGGGGGCGACCAGCAGCAACTGGTGGAGTTGCTCGTGCCCCGCGAAGTCGGCCGCGCAAGCTGCCGCCACGTCGGTCAGCCCTGCCGCGCCTTTGCGGAAGACGACCTCTCGAATGGTGGCGAGGCTGTCCACCATGTTGGCGAAGGCGATTCCGCCGCAGGAGAGGATGTTGTACTTCGTCCCCTCGACCATGTCTCGGGCGCGGTCAAGGCAGCCGTCGAAGAAGCACGAGGTGAACGGCGTCTGCCCCCAGGTCATCTGGGCATGGAGCACGGCCATCCCGTGGGCGTAGCTGTGCTCGAGTTGCCGGCGCATCCGGTCGCCGACGGCTTCGATCAACTCCTCGAACGATCGTGGCAGCTCTTCGACGCACAGGTTGGCAACCTGTGCCACGCGGTAGCCTTTCCCGCCGGTGATAGCTGACTCCAGCGCCTGCAAGTAGTCGACGTGGGCGCACGGGTTGAAGTACGCCTTGCCGGGGATTGCCAGCTCGTTGCAGCCGGCGGGCACGTAATCGAAGGCATCCTCGCGCGCGACGCCCAACTCCATGAACATGAACGGCACGGCGGTGTCGCTCATCATCAGCGGGAAGCACGTGGAGCCGGCGAGGTTTTGCAGGCATTGGTCGAAGAAGTCGCGGTCGATCTTCGGGTGATACCGGACCCAGACCAGCGGCTCCGGGATGGATACGTTCCCCGTCGCCGCGAGGAATAGCCACGACAGCTCGTTGGTCTGGTCGGCGCCATCGGGCGTGGACCCGCCGACCACCAGCCCTTGCGTCAGGTTATGCTCGACGCCCCAGAAGGTGTTGTCGCGCTGCTTCAGCAGAAAGTGCTCGCAGAGGGTCAGCGCTTCGTCGTCGGTGAGGCGACCGGCTTCCTTGTCGGCGCGGTAGAAGGGGTACAGCAGTTGGTCGAGGCGGTCGGGCGTGTTGGAGTAGCCGTGTCCTTCGAGGTGCACTCCCTGATGGACGAACCAGACGAGCTGCAAGGCCTCGCGGAAGGTGGAGGGCGCCTCGCGCGACACCTTCGCGGCGGTCTCCGCCATCACCCCAAGCTCCCGGCTGCGGGTGGCGTCGCCGCACCGGGCCGACGCCTCGCGCAGGAACTCGGCGTAGCGCGCGATCCACTCCGACATGCCGAGAACGCCGTGCTCGGCGGCGGTCAGGAACTCCAGCCCCTGCGGATCGACCTCACCCGCGCGCCGCTGACGGATTCGCTCGGCGATCCCGCCCACGCCGACCTGCAGCAGCTCGCGGTAGCTCGGGCTGAGGTGCCCCTGATTTGACAGGAACTTGTAGTCCGCCACCTCGCCGCGCTCCGCGTTGCGCCCGCTGCCTGCTGCCACCCACGCCCGGTACTGCCCCCACATGTTCCGGTCTTCCCAGTACGCAGCAATGTCCGGCGGCACTTGCCCGCGCAGGTAGCCGCGCCGGTGTGGGTACTCGCCGGTGTAGATGCCGTTCTCGCCGATCCCCAACTCAACGTAGACCGGCATCGCACCCGGCGTCTCCGAGATCGCCCCGGCGAGGCGGTCGTGTTCGCGCACGTAGAGCGGCACCGTTTGCAAATACTTGCGGAACGCCAGCGCCTTCTTCACGATCCATGGGGCACTCTCCTTCGCCTGCCAGACTCGGGTGAACGTCTTCGCGCGATGCAGGGCAACGGCGACGGGCGAGGACAGGATGTCCTGACGCAGGGCGCGGAGGTCGGTCAGGTCGTGGTGAGCGGGAAGGGGCGATCTCACAGGCAACTCCGTGGGCGAAGGACTGGACGGTATTCTACCTCGGCGGGAGGAATCCATGGGCGGGCCGGGGAACCAAGGAGGCTACTGCTCGCCCTCCCGGAGGAGTCATCCATGCCCTTGGTCACCACCAAACCCCTCGTCGACAAGGCGTTCGCCAACGGCTACGCCATCGCCGCCATGAACTCCAACGGCGGCAACTACGACATCATGCGCGCCTGTTTGGAGACCGCCCAGGAGATGCGGGCGCCGTTCATCATCAACTGCTACGCCAAGAACGCCCGCTACGCCGGCATGGGTTTCGTCGCCCACAGCGCCAGGTGGCTCATCAACCAGTTCGCGCCGGACATCCCGGTGGCGATCCACCTGGACCACGGGCAGACGTTCGCCGACTGCGTGGACGCCGTGCGCGCCGGGTTCACCTCGATCATGTGCGACGGCTCCGAGCTGCCGTTGGAGGAGAACCTCGCGCTCACTCAGAAAGTCGTCGAGATCGCCCAGGCCGTCGGCGTGAGCGTGGAGGCGGAACTGGGGCAGTTACTTCACGGCGAAGCCGACCCCGA
>PEVN01000065.1 GCA_002779825.1 Armatimonadetes bacterium CG06_land_8_20_14_3_00_66_21
GACGAAGGGGCAAGCGAACCCACAGATGGTCAACGAGCTGCTGGCGGAGAAGCTGGGGAGCTGAATCACGGCGGCGGCTGAACAGCGCACCGTCGCCGTTCGTCTGAACTGAGACAGGTTCCGAGCTTGATCGTCCCTGAACAGCTACACCCGAAGCCTGCGCCGCGCGTTCGCCGACGAATCCAAGTCGCGCGGAACTTCGGAGACCGAACGGTACACCAAAGAATCGACGCCGCGCCTCCGGGAAGTTAGGCGGAAGCCGGTCGCCTTCTGCCAACGAGGTGAGAGAAGAACCGGCTGCCGCCTAACTTCCGGCGTGCGGCGGGGCATTTCCGAAGGAGTCCCCATGAACAGACGACTGCCGGGAAAGGACGCGCGCCTCGTCTTCGTCGCGTTCGTGGCGACCCTCTTCGCTATGACCGGCTCCGCGCTGGCCGAGCAGCGCCCTGGACGCTGGTGGGCTGAGCAGCTCTTCAATCGGCTCGACGCTAACGGTGATGGCAAGCTCACCAAGGACGAGGTGGGCGGTCAGAACGCGCAGCGGTTCGGTTGGTGGGATGCCAACGGGGACGGGAGCGTCGATGTGGCTGAGCTGAGAGCCAGCCTGTTGCGTCGAGTCGCCGGGGGTGGCGACCATGTGAGACCGCGCCCGGGCGTCGAACCGCCAGCCGGGGCCTCCTCCCGGACAGAGGCGGGCCGTCAGACTGTGCTCCCCTTCGAGGGCGACGACTGGGCCGTGGCACCGAGCGCACTCGATGCGCATGTGTTGGCGAGGCTCAAGGAGAAAGGCGTCGAGCCCGCCAACCCCTGCTCCGACCAGGTCTTTCTCCGGCGCGCGCACCTGGACCTGATTGGGACGCTGCCCACCCCCGAGGAATGGCTCGCGTTCGTCCACGAAGACAAGGCCCCGGACAAGCGCGCGAAGCTGGTCGACGCGCTGATGCAGCGGGACGAGTTCGCGGGATACTGGGCGCTGAAGTGGGGCGACGTCCTGCGCGTCAAGGCTGAGTTCCCCATCAACCTGTGGCCCAACGCCGTGCAGGCGTACCATCGGTGGATTCGCGATTCCGTCAAGGAGAACAAGCCCTACGACGAGTTCGCTCGCGAGCTGCTCACCTCCAGCGGCAGCAACTTCCGCGTGCCGCCAGCCAACTTCTACCGCGCGATTCAGGGCAGGGAACCTCCGGCCATTGCCGCCGCTGTCGCGCTCACATTCATGGGAACGAGGGTGGACCGCTGGCCCGCGGAGCGCCGCCGCGGCTTCGAGGCATTCTTTTCCTGCGTGGTCTACAAGGGAACGGCCGAGTGGAAAGAGGAGATCGTCCAACTCGACCCGGCGCCGACTGAGCCCCTTGACGCAGTCTTCCCCGACGGAACCAAAGTGCGGATCGAGTCGGGGATCGATCCGCGGCAAGTGTTCGCCGACTGGCTCCTCGCTCCCGGGAATCCCTGGTTCGCGAAAAGCCTCGTGAACCGAGTGTGGTCCTGGGTGTTCGGCCGCGGCATCATCCACGAACCGGACGACATCCGGCCGGACAATCCCCCGACCAACCCCGAGTTGCTGGAATACCTCGAGAAGGAGTTCGTCAAGTCCAACTACGACCTGCGACAGCTCTTCCGGCTGATCCTGAACTCCCGCACCTACCAGCAGTCGTCGGTCCCGCGCAGTGACAGTCCGGAAGCTGAGTCTTTGTTCGCGCACTACCCCGTCCGTCGCCTGGATGCGGAAGTGCTGATCGACGCCCTGTGCTGGCTCTGCGCCGATGGGGAGAGCTACTCGAGCCAGATCCCGGAGCCGTTCACCTGGGTGCCGGAAGACCAGCGGACCATGGAGTTGGCCGACGGCAGCATTACCAGCCAGTTCCTCGAGATGTTCGGCCGACCGGCGCGCGACACCGGCCTGGAGTCTGAGCGCAACAACGAGTCCAGTGACGCGCAGCGGCTCTACCTCCTGAACTCAAGCGACCTGCAGCGCCGGGCGGAGCGCAGCCAGCGGCTGCGCGGCTGCGTGCTGTGGGCCAAAGGCGATAGCAGGAAGCTGATCGATGCGCTGTATGTGAACATCCTCTCGCGAGAGCCGACGCAGGCCGAGAGCGAGGCGGCGCTGTCATACTTCCAGAAGGGTGGGGTGAACCAGACGCAGGGGTGGAGCGATCTGGCGTGGGCGTTGATCAACTCGAAGGAATTCCTGTACCGACATTGAGCCTTGCGGGCGCCTCCTTGGCTCCGCGTAACGCCCCCGCTGGACGCCCGAACTTGCTCGGGGCTCTGTGGCGAGGTCCCGAACAAGTTCGGGCGTCCTTGCAGCCTTCCTCAAGGAGACAGACATGAGCACCAACCACTCCACCGGCGCCCTCTCCCGGCGAGAAGCATTGAAGCGGGGTCTCGCAGGCGCAGCCGGACTCGCCCTTGCCAATCGCCTGGCTCTCCCGGCGCGGGCAGCGGCGAGAGCGGCGACGGCCAAGTCCGTTATCCAGATCTGGATGTGGGGCGGGCCCTCGCAGATCGACACGTTCGACCCCAAGCCGGACGCGGGGTACGACTACTGCGGCCCGCTCGACAAGCCAATCGCCACCAATGTAGCCGGGGTCCGGATCGGCCAACTGCTGCCGCTGCTGGCGCAACAGGCAGACAAGTACACCCTCATTCGCAGCATGACTCACGGCGACAACAGCCACGAGACGGCGTCGTACCTCACGCAGACCGGTCACACGCCAGATCGTTTGGTCTATCCGTGCGCCGGAGCGGTCGTCGCGCGGTTCAAGGGGCGCGACCACGGGTACACAGACATCATCCCGCCGTACATTGTGCTGACCACGCCTCAGGGCCGGTTCTCCGAGGCGGGGTTCTTAGGGCCGCTCTACAAGCCCTTCGCAACCGGCGGCGACCCCAACAGGCAGCCATTTGCCGTGGAAGGGATTGTCGCCGAGGGCATTTCCGATGAGCGTCAGCGCAACCGGCGGGACTTGCTGCACACGCTGGACTCGCTGGGGCAGGCGATGCCGGCCGATCTGCACCTGAAGAAGCTCGATCAGACAGAAGCAGCGGCATACGAGATGATGTTCGGCGATGCCCGGAAGCTGTTCGACCTAACGACCGAGAAGGACGAAGTCCGCGAGCAGTACGGCCGCAACACGTTCGGTCAGTCGTGCCTCATGGCGCGCCGCTTGGTGGAGCGCGGTGTCCCGTACGTCACCATCAACTACAAAGGGTGGGACACGCACAAGCTGCACTTCCAGTCCATGAACCGCATGCTGCCCGAGATGGACCGGGGCATGGCCACGCTGCTGCAGGACCTGTCCGACCGCGGCCTGTTGACAAGCACCCTCGTCTGGTGGAGCGGCGAGTTCGGGCGCACCCCGAAGGTCCAGTGGGAACCGCCGTGGAACGGCGGGCGCGGACACCACGGGAAGTGCTTCTCCGCCGTCGTCGCTGGCGGCGGGTTCAAAGGCGGGCAGGTGGTCGGCGCTTCGGCTGCGCACGCTGAGAACGTAGTAGAACGGCCGGTGCACCCGGCGGACCTCCTCGGTAGCATGTACGAGTTGTTGGGCATTGACCCGGACGGTGCCCTGCCCAATCCGCGCGGACTCGACCTGAAGGTGATGGCGGTCTCCGAAGAAGGGGGCGGCCGGCTGAAGGAGATCATGTAGCCGAGGGTGCGGAGCCGAGGGCAGCCACTCGCGTCGCTCGCGGCTACGGGATAGCGTTGTTCGCACAGGAGCCTACCGATGACCATACCCAGACGACTTCTTCTGCTTGCCGTAGCTGCTGGCACCAGCACGGCTTGGAGTCAGGCGGTTCGCCGCGATCCCGAGACCGGCTATCTCTACCCCGCTGGCGGCCAACGAGGCACGACCTTCGAGGTGCTGGTTGGCGGACAGGGCCTGGCGGGCGCCGGTGAGGTGCTGGTAAGCGGCGAGGGCGTACACGCTTCCGTCCTCAAGCACTACCAGGCGGTCCGCAGACTGAACGGGGACCAGCGGAAGGCGCTACAAGAGAAACTGAAAGAGGTGCGAAACAAGCGGCTGCGGGAACTGACCGGGCGCGAGACCCCCGCTGAAGAAGCTGGCGGCCAGACCATGATGAAGGCGGGAGAGACGGAGACCCCGCCGGTGGCGCTCCCAGAACTCCCCCTGCTGCGAGACCTCGAACAGAAAAGCCTCAAGCAGCTCATTGAGATCGGGCAGGAGTTCTTCAACATCGGGAAGCAGCAACCAAACGCCCAGATTGGCGAGACTGTCTTGATCGAGGTAACAGTGGACGCCGACGCCGTGCCCGGCGACCGGGAGCTGCGGCTAAAGACGCCCATGGGCCTGACCAACCCGCGGTGTTTCCAGGTCGGGGTATCGCCGGAAGCTCGGGAGCAGGAGCCAAACGCGCCGCTGGACTTCGTGCTGCTGCCGAACCTCCCCAAGGAGCCACCTCTGGAGTTGCCCGTTCTCATGAACGGGCAGATCAAGCCGGGCGACGTGGACCGCTTCAGCTTCCGGGCGACGAAGGGGCAACGGCTGGTGATCGACACTCAGGCACGCCACCTCGTGCCGTTCCTGGCGGACGCCGTCCCCGGCTGGTTCCAGGCGACGGTGGCCCTGTACGACGCCAAGGGCAAGGAGGTAGCATTCGACGACGACTACCGGTTCGACCCCGACCCCGTTCTCTTGTTTGAGGTCCCGGAGTCCGGCGTCTACGAACTGCAGATCAACGATGCGCTCTACCGCGGCCGAGAAGACTTTGTGTATCGCGTGTCGGTTTCGGAACGGCCGTTCGTCACGGCGATGTTCCCCGTGGGCGGTCAGGTGGGCGTGGAGACGACTGCTTCGCTCGAGGGCTGGAACCTCCCCCAGAAGCAGTTGCGCCTGAATACCGAGCCCGGTCCCGAGGGCATCCGCCAGACCTCGCTGGACTCGAAGGAAGGACCGGCGAATCCGCTGTTCTACGCCGTGGACACGTTGCCCGAGTGCGTTGAGGTGGAACCGAACGACACGACGAAGACCGCGCAGCAGGTCGTGCTCCCCAAGACCCTCAACGGTCGCCTCTCCAAGCCCGGTGACGTGGATGTGTTCCAGTTCACCGGCCGCGCCGGCGACGAGATCGTGGTCGAGATCCTGGGCCGTAGACTGCATTCCCCCCTCGACTCACTGGTGCGCTTGACCGACGCTTCGGGCAAGGTGCTGGGATGGAACGACGACCACGTGGACAAGGAGGGGTTCCTGCACAGGGACATGGGGACCCTCACCCACGACGCCGACTCATACCTGCGCGTAGCGCTGCCGGCGGCCGGAGTCTACTTTGTGCAAGTGAGTGAGGCGCAGCACAAAGGGGGGGAGGCGTACGCCTACCGCCTCCGCCTCAGCCCGCCGCGCCCCGATTTCGAGTTGCGCGTGGCGCCCTCCGGCCCCAACGTGCGCCCCGGCATGTCCGCGCCCATGTGGGTCTACGCCCTCCGACGAGACGGATTTGAGGGCGAGATCGAGCTGGCGCTGAAGGAAGCCCCAGCCGGCTTCCGGCTGGACGGCGGCCGGATTCCTCCCGGCCGCGGCAGCGTCTGTGTGACGCTGACGGCGCCTGCGAAGCCCCTCGCCGAGCCAGCGCCTCTGCAACTCGAGGGACGCGCGTCCATTGGCGGCGAGAAGGTTGTCCGCGCGGCCCTCCCGTGCGAAGACGCCATGCAGGCGTTTCTGTGGCGGCACTTGGCGCCTGCGCAGGAGCTGTTGATCGCCTCCACCGGAGGCCGATTCTCTGGCGCGGCGTTTGAGCCCGTCGGAACCGAACCGGTCCGGATCCCCGTGCACGGCACTGCTTCCGTGAGCTTCAAGACCGCTGCCCTCCCGAACATGCAGCGGCTCGAACTGGAGTTCAAAGAGCCGGGCAACGGCCTTTCCCTCCAGGAGTCGGTCGCCGCCGGGGGCTTGCTGACACTTCAGTTGAAGACAACAGGCGACGCGCTGAAGCCCGGGCTCGCCGGCAATCTGGTCGTCGAAGCCTTCGCCCAGGTGGCGTGGGGAGGGAAGGGCGGCAAGCTCCAGAAGCGGCGGGTCCCGCTGGGGATGCTGCCGGCGATCCCCTTCGAGGTCGTGGAGTAGGGATTGCGTTTGCAGAGCCGGATTCGGGGAGAATCCGGGTCGTGTCAGCGCCAACCATGCGGGCGAGGGGGGCACGACGAGACGAGTCGCCACTCGCTGTCGCTTGCGGCCGCCGGCGACGGGATGGGAACACTGGTCAGGGCTGCTGCCGGTTCGGCCGGCCTTCTTGCCCGACAACGACTCTGGCAACAAACACGGGCTGCTTGCTTCCGAGGGCGCTGAGGCGGAAATCGAACCCATTCTTGTTCGCGAAGAGCGCCTCCGGCAGCGTGATCACGTACTGCTGCCATCCTGTTGCAGGTCGGACCGATTGCCAGGAGCTGAAGACGTGACCGCGAGGTGAGTCGTACATCAGGTTGAACCCCGCCGGAACCGTCGCGTTCGCGGCGGACGCTGTCACCTCAACTGTCACCGGGCTGCCGCCGGAGTTGTAGAAGAGGAAATCGTCGTCAACATCGCAGTACAGAAAAGGGCTCGCCGTCTGCCCGTCGGGAACCAGTTTCGCAGCGAGGCGATCTTGAACCGAGAGGATCTCTGGAGCGGCAGCACGCCAACTGCGGTACTTGCTCGAGGCGATCCCGCCCTTCTCACTGGTGGTCTCGGAGAAGTCGAGATAGACGTAGTCCTTTGGCGGCGAAGAGGCGGACCAGGCGCCGACCTTCGACAATTGTGTCGGGGCAAGTTCGACGTCTGACAGGAAAACCGGGGTCTTCCCGAAGGTGACCGCGTCTCCGTGTTGGAGAAGATCATCCTCCGCTGGGTGCTCCAGAGCCCACATGTGAGCGTGGGGACCCAGCTTGACGCCGGGCAGTTCGGTGGGGTCCAGCTTCACCTCGCCGGTAGCCGACCAAAGCAGCGCTCGGCCGGCGGCGCCCTCTCCTCCCAGGGAGACCATCCGCACAGGAGTATCACCCAGGGCCCAAAGCTCGGCGGAGAGTTTCTGTGGCGCGAAGTCAAAGAAGGCCTTCAGCGCTGTGGCGGCAGGCCGGGGCTGGAACTGCTCGTCGAGCAGTCCCCACGAAGCGCCTCTCGGGCTGTTGGCCGCAGAGTCGCGGAGTTCAGTCCAGAACACCCGTTCAGCGCCCATTGCGAAGGCCACTGCATAGGCTCTGACGACGAAGGAGGAGAGTTCCGCAGGGCTGAGGGGAAGGCTCGAGCCGGTGGCGTCATGCGCAATCGGGAAAGACCAATCGGTTACGTAGATTCGCTTCGAGGGGCCACTCGCGGTCCGCTGGAGAATGGTCCTAAGCACACTGAGATACCGGGCGGCAAGCTCCGGCGTGTCCACTCTGGGATTGAGGCAGATTGCGTCAAATGAACTGAGCGTTGGCGGCTGGCACAGATACGCAATGAACCCGAGATCGATCCCTCCCGGCTCGGAGGCCAGGACCTGAGCCAAGGGATCAGCCAGCTTCGCCGCCTTCGAGGCGGCGACGAGCAGAACGGCGTAATCCTGCCGCGTCCCGCGGAAGTTCACCATGTCCAGTCGTTCCCAGATCTGCCACAGCCGGACCTTCTGCTTGTAGCGGGCGACCGCGGTACCGACGAAACGGCTCCACGCTTCGCCTCCTTCTGGCATGGCCCGAGAGCTGATCGCCGCGGGTTCGCTGGCGAGACTGGAGGCCCAGGGCGGGCAGTACGAAAGGGTCAAGAGGACGTCCAACCCACACGACCTGGCACTATCGACCAGGGCGTCGTACTTCTGGAAGCGGAAGCGCTTGGGCTGTGGCTCGACCTCGTCCCAGGGAACAACGGTCCGAATCATCCTGAACCCAAGCTGATGCGCCGCCTGGACGGCCTGCGGAATCTGCTGCAAGCTCAGCGACTGGACGTCCAGGACCACGCCGTACGGGCTTTCGGCGGGCTGCCAGGCAGGCTGGCCCGGACTGACAGGCTTCGCAGTAGCGGCAGCGGCACGAGCCTTCTCGGGTGCGCGTGCAGCAGTCTTGTAGGCCTTGACCGCAAGTCTGACGAGTCTTCCTTCCCAGTCAAAGGGGGACGCTTGCAAAGACAGACACGGATAGAGGAGCAAGGCCAGGCACGCTGCGGCGCCGACCTGAACTCCACGCCGCCGAGACTGTTTCTGGGGAAATGTGCCTGACACTTGAGTCACCTCGGGCGCGGTCACTGTCGCTGTTGCTTCACGATCCTGGAGGCTTCTGCTCGGGACATCCAACTGCCGTCCTGAACGAACATGAGGTATCGCAGGTACCCCGCCAAGGACATGTAGCCAGCCTCCGGGCTGAATTCCTTGAGTTGAGCTACCTGTGGGTACTCGGCCGCCTCCGCCCGCTTGGCGGGCACGACCGCGATCAGCAATGTCACGACTACCGTTAGAACAAGTACCCATCGAGCGTACGTCTTCATCTTACCGTCACTTCCTTTGTGCGTGGTGTCGGTGTGGTCCAGCAGGTGTTGCTTCTGGACCCACCGCGATGCAACTGGTTAGGAGGATAGTCGCCATAGGCGGGTCGGCGCCTCGCCCTTCGGAGGGGTCTTTGGCCCTGTCAATGCGGCAAGTTCGGGGTCTATCGAAAGGCGGCCCTGGCCCGGCGCCTCCCGGCGTCACCAGATCCCATGGCTCAGCGGCCGCGTCACCGGTGCGCCGGGCCGGCGTCCGACAAAGGGCGGCTGTCACGCCACGAAGACCCGTGGCGGTGAGCGGCACCCGCGGAGGCGGGTCTGAAGGGCACCTCGCGGCTACTCCAGCCGCAGGAGCCCGCGCCTGAGGGCGATGGTTACTGCCTGCGTGCGATCCGCCGCGTCGAGCTTGCCGAGGATTGTGGTGAGGTGGCTCTTGACGGTGCCCTCGGCAATGAACAGGGCTGCTGCAATCTGTTTGTTGGAGTTGCCTTCGCCGGCGAGACCGAGGCACCTCGAGCTCGCGGTGAGTGAGTGTGGCGGCGCCCACGCGGTCGGCGAGCTTGGCGGCGATCGCGGGCCCAACCACCGTGCGACCTCCATGGCCGGCGCGGATGCACGCCGCCAGCTCTGCGCGGGGTGAGTCCTTAAGCATGTACGCCTTCGCGCCCGCCCGGAGGGCGCGGTGGATGTCCTCGTCGTCATCGTACGTGGTCAGCACGATCAGACGGGCCGACGGCACTTGTTCGCGGATGGCTGTGATGGCGTCGACGCCGTCCATCTCGGGCATGCGCAGGTCGACCAGGGTGACTTGGGGCCGGTGGAGCAGAAACTGCGCCACCGCCTCACGCCCGGTGGAGGCTTCCGCGACCACCCGCATGTCCTCGCGGCGGTTGAGAAGCGCTGTCAGCCCCTCGCGCACCACCGGATGGTCATCCGCGATCAGAATCGTGATCGGGCTGGTCTTCTCCACGAGCAGCTCCTTTTGGGTGACGAGACGGCAGTGTCACTTCCACGCGAGTCCCCTCTCCTGGCAAGCTGGTGATGGTCAATTGCCCCCCCGACACCAGCGGCCCGTTCGCGCATCCCGCGCACGCCGGGGCCGCGCTGATACGCCGGCGAGTCCGGGGCAAAGCCCTCGCCGGAATCCTCGATGCTCAACGCCACGCTGTCCCGACGACAGGTCAAGGCAACCCTGATCTGGGTGGGCTTGGCGTGTTTCAGGGCGTTGGTGACCGCTTCCTGGCCGATGCGCAGCAGTTGATGCTCAATGTCCTGGCTCATCGAGCCAGGGATGCCTTCGAGGGCAAACGTGATCTGCGTTCCGGAGCCGTTGTCGAGTTTGTGGATGAGGTGGAGGAAGGCGTAGGCCAAGTCCTCGGTCTCCAGGTCCTGCGCCCGCAGGGCCCAGACCGAGCGGCGCGCCTCGACCAGGCTCTCGCGCGCCAGAGCGCGAGCGCGCAGCAAGTGGCCGAGCGCCGCCTGGGGATCGCGAGCAAGCACCTCTTCGGCGGCCTCCAATTGGATGACGATGCCCGTGAAGCCTTGCGCGAGGGTGTCGTGAATCTCGCGGGCAATCCGGGTCCGCTCCTCTACCACCACTCTGCGCTCTCGCGCCTCGGCCCGCTCGCGCCCGACAATCTCCTGCTGCAGTGCCAGGTTGGCGCAGGCCAGCTCTGCGGTTCGCTCTTGGACCCGCCTGTCCAGGTCGAGGTGCAGCGCGTGCAGCTCTTCCTCCGCGCGCTTCCGGTCAGTGATGTCGCGGATATTGCACTGGATAATGGCTTCGCCGTCCACACTGTAAACGTTGCTGACGAACTCGACGCTGATCTTCTTCCCCTGCTTGGTTTCCAGCGGCAGGTCTTCGTAGCGGATGTGCTTCTTGTGCTGCAGTTCCCGGAAGGCTGCTCGGGAGGCTTCCCAGTCTTTGAAGGGACCCATCTCCCAGAGCCCCTTCCCAACCATCTCGTCGTGGGAGTACCCGAGCAGGTCTCCGAGGAACGGGTTGGCGTCAATGACCTGCCCGGCGCCGGCATCCAGCAGCAGAATCCCGTCCTGGGCAGCCTCAAAGAGCCGGCGGTACCGGACCTCCGAGGCCGCCAGCGCTGCCTCAACGCGCTTGCGTTGGGCGGGGTCTTCTATTGTGACGAGGAGCGGCTGCTGCACCGGGGCCACACTTTCGTGGACGCAGTCAATGGCGTGCCGCTCAGCCGAGGTGGGATCAGCCATCGGGGCTCGTTCCATGCTGCAGACTCCTCACCGTGCAAGACTCGCCGGGCAGTTGTCCGGGCCGGCTTCACCGGCCACACTGCTTCCTTGACAAGAAAGTAGGTTCATCCGGATAATGCGTACTTCGTGAGTTTACCGCTTCTGGCTACCGGCAGGTTCAGACCGTTGACTGCTCCAGACGTTTCGG
>PEVN01000138.1:0-3459 GCA_002779825.1 Armatimonadetes bacterium CG06_land_8_20_14_3_00_66_21
TGGGACCGCAGCAAGACCGGGACCTGTGGCACGCCATGCGTGCGACCCCGGACACAATGATGCCCGCACTGTTGTGTGGGCCTGTTACGGCTGAGCGACGGGGGAGAATCGGCGAAGCGCCCCGTCGATGCCATCAACCGTGTAGACGCTGTTGTCCGGTCCACACGCCACGTCGGATATCCATGAAGGCGGACGACTCCGTATCTGACCGATAGGTCGTCCCGTGGGATCGAAAACCTCAACCTCCTGACCGTAGTTGTCCACTACGTAGACGTTCCCCAGGGAGTCCAGTGCAATCTCACCGGGACCCACCCCCTCAGTCGCGTCATACAGGAACCTACCTGGTTCGCTTCCCTTGCTGCCGAAGACTGCGACCTGCTGACCTTTCGAACTGAGCTTCCTCACGCAGAATTGCTCCCCATCCGAGACGTAGACGTTCCCGGCCTTGTCGACCGCCAGACCCCGAACCCAGATACCTTCCAGCTTGCGGCTCAGCCAGGCACCGAGGGACTTGCCGTCCGAGCTGAACAACTTGAGCTGCTTGGAGGCTTCATCATAGGCATACACAGTGTCGCGTGGGCCAAGAGCGAGGTACTGAGGACCCGGCCAGCCCTCGCCGTATTCATCGTATTCATCCACATCCACCAAGGCATCCACCAAGCCAAACTTGCCCGGTCCCTTGCCGCGGCTTCCCATCGACCGGATGAGTCGCCCCTCCGGATGCCACACCTCGACGCGGAACTTGGCGGCAACGTATAGCAGTCCATTCGCGCCAACGGCGAACCGGCGGGTGCCAATGGGGAGTGCTTGCCGCTCCTTCCCGCTTGAGTCCGTTGCCAAGACCTCTCTGCGGGTTGTCGCATAGACGGCGTCTTTCGAGACGGCGACCCCGCGGAACTCGCCCTCTCGGAGGACACTCTCATCCCAGCGCATCGCACCTTGCCGCACAGCGGCGGAAACCGATCGTGGCTTGGGTGGCGCACCGAAGTCGGTCCCCTCAAGGGCGCTCGGCTGCTGTCGAGTTCGGGGCTCACCCGGCGCGCCAAGAGCCACAAAGTGCGGCATTGCCGCGCGCGACAGAACGCGCATCCGTTGCTTGGTTTGCACGTCCACAATCCAGATGTCGGAGTTGACGCGGAAGTCTGAATCTCGGTTGAACTCGTAGAGAATGTGTCGCTGGTCGGGGAGCAGTTGCAGGTCCGGGATACTCTCACCGCCACTGCCGAACTGGGTGCTCGCCGCGCAGATTACATCGAAACCATCCCGCCGCGAGTAGCTGTAGAGTGCGCCTGTGGCTACGTCGCCCATGTAGAAAGTGCTACGATCAGAGGACCAGTCAAGGGTTGATGCGCATATATACGAAACAAAGCCGTAAGTATCGGTAGGGGTAAGCAAGTCAAGCAAGCCCTCTACGTTCTCGCGTCCAAGGAGTTCCTCCAATTCCACACGGGTGCCCTCGCGTGCCCCACCCGAGAACGGCGCATGCCACAGCTCGACGAGGGCGTTGATCTCACTCGCGAACAGCGGCAACAGGAGAACGCTTCCGTCAGGCGACCATCTCAAACGAATGGGGGTCCAAGAGGGACTAGCATTGCCCGCCCACTCCTCCGAGATCACGTGCTCCGTGGGATGACCAGTGTCGCAACGGTAGGTACCGAGGAGTGTCCGGTACCGGAAGTCACCGTCCTCCTGCACTGGTTGGCCGATATCGTACCTCAAGTAAGTCACAGTGTCCTTGTTCCGGCCCGGTGCGACCCACCACGCACCGTCCAGATCGGCGATCCATCGGACCCGCTTCGAGGTCACGTTCAGAAGCCCGGTCCGGCTTGCGCCGCTTTGCCTGTCCCGCACCTTGAACACCAGGATCTCGTCCGATGCCAACCAGTAGGGCGTGTAGTAGGACCACCCCTGCTCGCCTGGCACACCATCGGTTGTCAACTGCGTTGCGCCTTCGGTATACGGCCAGCCAATCGTCCAGACGTTGCCGTCCCGCACGAAGCAGATCTGCCCCCTAGGAAGAGCGCGCAGGTCAGCAGGCGGTGGGTCATCGACTCCCATCCAGGATTCCGCTTGAGGCGGAACGATGGCCGAGCGCCTTTCGCGCCAAACGGTGAACTCCGAAAGCGTGCCCTCAAGCCCATTTCCTCCTCCTACTCCTCCGTACTTCCTGCGAGTCCGGAAGACTTCGGCAATCACATACCGCTTCTCGCTGCGACTCCATCGCCAGATATCAAGCTGCTGTTGGTGGGGATCTATGTGGGCCTCATCGGACTGGTACACGTCTGTCCAGATCACCACCTCATCGCCTGGCGATTCTGGGTACACATCCACCAGCAGTACGCTCCCATCCGTGAAATCGCCCTCGAAGAGTGTGCCCAGACGTGGGTGCACTATGGCCACGTTGAGGCTAGAGCCACTGCCTCCTGAGAACTGGCTCATCCAGACAGCCTCGGGCTCGCCGTCGCCGTTCACGTCCTCCTGCCATTTCCGCGCTTCAGGCGCTGGGAACCTGGCCTTCTGGTCGCGGGGCCCAACGAATGGCAGTGTCCTCCGCCGCTCGGTCCAATGCTCGTACGCCTGCAGCAAAGCTCGCTTCAAGGCTGTGCCGGAGACGGGTGTCGTCCCTGTCACTGCGACGAAGGTCGGAGACGTCAGCAGCACCTCGCCGACGCGCATCACGTAGCTATGGTCTCCTGTCCGTGCCTGCGCATCAGTCCACTCATAGGTGTAGGTCTCTGCACCCTTCGCCTTCGTCTGCCGCGACTCCTCGACGAGCAAGCCATCTCGGTAGACCATGAAGTCCTTCGGACTGCCCGCGGGCTTCGGGAACTGTACCGTCGCGCGGATGGTTACGCGATCAGCTTCCACGTTCTCGCCCGCCATCGGACTCATCTCAATCAACTGGGCGCCGTGTTGGGCGGCGTAGGTTCGCCCCGCGCGAATCGCGCTGAGGATTCCGTCCTCCGTGAGTTCGTCGGAGTAGACCCACGTGACCCGACCCAGCGCTTCCCGCTCCGCGGTAATGCCGTGGTAGTCGCTGTCGGCGGTCACAAAGGGCTGCGCACCTTCCCGGATCAGACGCATGTAGAAGTCGAGGTCGCTCTGGACGTGGTCGGCATTGCCATTCCACATCCCGATCCCGTTCAGCCCGCGGTACTGGACCTGCCCGTCCGGCATCTGATCGGCTGGTCGCATGTCGAACCGGTAGTCGATGCGCATGGGCTTGGCAGACCGAAGCAGCAAGCTGGGGTGGGCGGCAATCGACAGCATCCCAAGCGTACTCACGCGGTCGAGGATGGCTTGCTGACACCCAGTCGCGTCGTCCAGCTTCGCGAGCACCTCATCTTCGCTGGCGATCGGACCAAGCGCAAGGATGTGCGCCTGCGCTTGGTTCTCTGGCTCGGGATTCCAGTACGCCCGGATCTCCGCGCCAGGGATCGCGACGAACTCGCCGGGCCG
>PEVN01000138.1:3542-18939 GCA_002779825.1 Armatimonadetes bacterium CG06_land_8_20_14_3_00_66_21
AAAGCGGCGTTCCGGGCTTCAGCTTCTCACCGATGTTGTCATAGTGGTCCGTCACAATGACGAACTTCCACCCGTGCTCCGCCGCGAGCTTCGGGATAGCGCGCGGCTCCAGACTCCCATCGGAGAACGTCGTGTGGAAGTGCACGATCCCGGGATACCACTCCGCCGCCTGACAGGCGGAGCCAGCGATCAAACATACCAGCAAGCGGAATGCCTTGGACATGTGGCGAACACTCCTCAGAATCAAGTCGATCGCGGCAGATTGTATTGCGGCGAACGGAACCGCACAAGGCCGCAATCCTGAAGCTCCTCTGACCTGAGGGGCACCGAAGCCGTGGATTCTCGGTTCACAGTGCCCGGGAGGCTTGGGGTTGCCGCCGGAACTGATCTGCCGCAAGTCGAGCAGCGGGCAAAGCAGGGAACGGGCTGAGAAGAGGCACCCGTGAGCTGCATCGACAGGAATGCGGGCCCCGGCCACTTGCTGCACCTGAGCATTGTCATGAGCTATAATCCGAACAGCAAGCATCTCGAACTGGTCCACCCTCACTGCGCCGTGTTCGACGCGGCCAGCGGTCAGGTGCTGTTGGGCCTGTGCGCTGTTCGAAAGGAGTCGTTGTCAATGAAAACCATCCCGGTTACCTGGGTGGTGGTTGCGTCCGTCGCTTTGGCTCAAGGAGGCGGTCCGGTACGTGCGCAATCTACGGCCCCCCATCTCGCGGCACCCGAATTCCCCCCGGGCTCGCCGGCTGTGGTTGCTACGGCCACGGTCCGACCGGTGGAGGGCGCGTTGCTCCCGCTGGGATCCGTTCGTGTGCGAGGGCGGGAGTATGAGCAGTCGTACTGGATTGTACCCGTCGTCGAAGCAGCGGATCCATCGCGCATCAATATTACCCTGGATGGCAAGTGGGACTGGCTGCAGTTCTGGTACGCTGTCCCGGATGAGTGCCCAGCGGTGGTGCGTGAGCACAGATTCTCTGAGTCCAAGCCTGGGGATCTTTGGGTGGGAGTAGATGGTCAGGGTGTGGAGATAACGGAGTCACCCATGCCCACCAAGTTCGAGGATCCCCGTTTCCTCCGGGTTCGGGTAAGTGGTGCTGCTCAGGTGCGACTCACTTCCTGCTCTATAGGGACACTGATCATCGCACCGGCTTTCCTCCGGCAGGAGCCTTTGGATAAGCACGCGCCGGAAGTACCCGCCGAACAACTGCTTGACTCGGGCCAGACCCTTTGGCCCTTAGGCACTGTCATGGTTCGTGGGCGTGAGCGCTCCTTCGCCTACTCGCCGAGAAGAGTGACGTTCAGACTTGGACGCGCCTATCACTGGTTCCGGTGTGGCTTAGCGATACCAGATGCGGAGGACACGGACCGCAGTACCACCTTGGACATCTCCCTCGATGGCGGGAAGGATCATCAGGAGTTCAAGTGTGAGCGGCTTGCAGAACCGGTTGAGGTCAAGGTTGATGTCTCCGACCGGATGGAACTCACCATCGACAACACCGACGACGGCGACTGGGGTTTCGGGAAGAGCCGCGCGGTTCTGCTGGACCCTCGTTTCCTCATAGGCGATGAGCAGCCGGCTGCGAAACCTTCGCAGGGCGAGGGCGCACAGAAACGGAACCAGGTTGATGGCGCAGAACTTATCTGGATCCCAGGGGCGACCTACACTCTGGGCACTCCAGCACGCGACGTCCGGCAAGTCGTCCTGTTCGCGCGAAACTGGCTGAAGGAGGCCACCGAAGAGGAGTTCTCAAACGAAGTCCCGCAGCACAGCATCCTGTTGAAGGGTTTCTGGATGTACCGGCACGAGGTCACGAACAAGCAGTTCGCCAAGTTCGTGGAGGACACCTGGTATCGTCCCGAGTGTGGCGATAGGTGGCGATACGCAGCCGAACCGGCGGACAACAGCGCTCAACCCGACCATCCCGTTGTGGGCATCACTTGGCATGACGCAATGGCCTACGCCAAATGGGCGGGCGGGCGCTTGCCTACCGAAGCGGAATGGGAGGCTGCCGCTCGCGGTAGTGACGCACGTGCCTTTCCATGGGGCAACGATTGGGATCCTTCTCGCTGCAACTACGCGGGAAAGAGCACGGCCTTCCCCTGGAGCGAGAAGGGCACGGCGGCGGACGATAGATTCATCGGCACGGCCCCCGTCGGCTCCTTTCCATCCGGCGCGAGCCCGTTCGGGGCACTGGATATGAGTGGGAATGTTGCGGAATGGTGCAGCACCGTACTGCGGCCGTATCCCTATGCACCAGACGCGGCGCGGGAAGACACGCGGCCCGGCCAGCTTCGCGTCGTCAGAGGAGGGAGCTGGCGCGACAGCCCGGCTCTCCTGCGGTGTGCGCACCGACGCGCGTTCGCTGAGGATGGCGCACGCGGGTCCCAGGCGTACATCGGCTTCCGGGTCGTGATACCAGCGGAAAGGGTCTCAGGAGGCCTCGGTCAGGCTGCCCGTCCGTGATCTCGGTGGTCGTCCGACACCATGGCGGACACCGAGGTCAGGTATTCTCATTGCTGAGCGCACGAACGTCCGGCGTTGGCTGTCCTGGACGTGCACAGTGCAGCAGACACCGGCGTCCCGGCGCTTGCTGAGAACAGCCCAACCTGTGCCGCTACCGCCTCCCGCGCGACGCGCGCCTCTGCGATCGTCTCCTCCGACGCGAGCAATGTCCGGTGCAGTCCCGGCACCAAGCCGTCGCCCCACCTCCTCCGCCACGGCACCAGTGGTGTCGGCACCGGAGGTCCTCCGGCGCCTCGGACGACCTCCGGGCTTCGCTGCCTCCCTCAACAGCCGCCTACTTCGGCGGCGGTTGGGGGGCTTCGTCGTCTTCCTCGGCGGGGGCGTGGGACACGACGACGGAGCGGACGACTTGACCGTCCGGGGTGTCTTCGGCGAGGCTGAGGCAGGCGTCTTCGAGCCATTCGACGCAGTCTTGCCAGAGGTCGTCTGCCTCCGCGTTCAGGGTCGCGCGCTTGGACTTCATGAAGAGGCAGGGCAGGTCGGCGGCTCTGGCCCGATGCCCCGATGCTACTGCCTCGTGCTGGCGTTGAGTATCGTGACGCCGACGACCTTGCTGCCGTCGGTGCGGACCAGGACGTCGTCCTCCAGTTCGACGGTCTTGGTGGCGCGCTGCGGTCTGCGGAAGCTCATGTAGAGCACGTCCGCCTCTTCGTCGTAGTCGATCCACATGCTTTGTGCCGGCAGCCGCAGCAGGTCAGAGGCCATCGCGGTGCACTGCCGGACGAAGTCGTGCGTTCTCGGAGCTACTGCTGTCGCCATACGAACTCACCTTTCGGCTTCGTGTCGAGCAAGTATGCTGTGATCAGGAATCCGTCGTCTCGCGATACCTCTCGGTAGGCCACGACGAGCCACTTCCGCCGGGCCAGGTTGCGCGCGGCCTTGAGTGTGCCCTGGTTGCCGCGAACAACGACTACCGGGTCCTCAATGGTCTCCAGCACTTCGTGGTAGTAGCTCGCCAACTCCTCGTGGCTCTCCACAATATGATACCACCGCTCGTAGGTCAGGCGGATCGGTACGCCGTTGACTGAGTGGGCAACATCCATTGGTGCCTCCCTCTTCAGAACTCACGCCGTGAAGCGACGCGCGTGGAAGGGCAGTCCCGAGCCGGTGCGCGGCGCACGCCGCCACCGCGTTGATGCTGGCCCCGGAGGTCGTCCGGCGCCCCAGACGACCTCCGGGCTTCGCTGCCTCTCGCACCCTCAGCCGCCTACTTCGGCGGGGGCTGGGGGGCCTCGTCGTCGCCCGCGGTGTGGGACACGACGACGGAGCGGACGACTTGGCCGTCCGGGGTGTCTTCGGCGAGGCTGAGGCAGGCGTCTTCGAGCCATTCGACGCAGTCCTGTTAGAGGTCGTCGGCCTCGGCGTTCAGGGCCGCGCGCTTGGATTTCGTCGCCGCTTCCGCGGCGACGATGGCGGCGAGCTTGGTTCGGGCCTCCTCGTGGAGGGCCAGGAAGGCGGCCTTCGTGATCTCTGCCGACGGGGTCCAGTCGGCGTCGGGGAGTTGGAGCCACGCCCGGTACCACGCCCAGCTTTGGTTGAGGAGGTCCTGCTGGTCGCCGCCGGTGGCTCGCAGCAGGCGGAGACTCTGGTAGACTTCCGGGTTGTCGCGGCGGTACTTGGACCGGGCCTTGCCAAGCCCCTCCCTGGTCCAGTCGTGCAACCTGGCCAGCGCCGGGTCGCCGGCGAGGCCCAGGCTTCACGCAGCAACCGCGACCTCGGGCAGTCGGGATTTCTCCGTGGGCTCCGGGGTAGTCGGCTCGGGGCGCGACTGCAGCATTCGTTGGGGGCGGGGCGGTCTGTCTACGTGACGCCCCGGGCAGCGGAGGGACGCTTCCCTCAGCATGTCTGCATAGCGGGAGAGGTCGCCTCCCGATTCCTCGGACAGACGACGGCGGATTGTCTGGAGGTGCTCAAGCGGGTCCATGTACCGAGCTCCTTCCCAAGCAGTTGCTCAGGGGTAACGATCGAGGGCGTCACCAGCCGCTGGCTGTCGTTGACACTCCGGATGTGGTCGAACTTGTTGGCGTTCGCCAGATGTCGGCAGTTCGAGGTCAGCTTCAGTCAGCACCTCGGAGAACCGCGCCTTCAGTTCAGCTACCGCCAGTGTCTTCATGGGTCCTCTCCTTGCGGCAAGTAGCGGCCAGTCTACATGCGTGTACCAATGCTGTCAAGTTGCCAGGTGATCAGAACCGCCCAACCAGCGCTGGCACCGCCTCCGGCTCTCGGCCGACGCGATTCGCACGAAGAAGGAATCAAGGAATGGGACCGCCAACACATCGCGACGAGACCGCGCTCCGACTCGCCACGAAAGGCATGAACCCGATGACAGCACAGCAAGGCATCGCCTCAACGGATCACTTCTGGTATCGTCTGCAGCCGGAGGGTCCATACATCGACTCGCAGCGCGACAACAAGGCATTCGGCCATGCCGACGGGAAGGTGTTCTTGTCTGAGGACAACGGTCGCACCTGGCCGCACAGCCTGGCGTTTCCCAACGCGCACAACATCACGTTCAGTTGCATTCTGAAGAATGGGAACGTGGTCTTCAGCACCCGCTCGAAGCTGTTCCTCAGCACGGACAACCTGAAGACGTGCCAGCCGATCACGGTGAAGAACGCCGATGGCACGGACTACCTCCCACACACACCGCAGAACCCCGACAACCCCGGCTGGTACTTCCACACGATTCCGGGTGTCAACTCGTTTGACGTGCACGGCGTCGAGATGCTGGTGTGGGGGAACTACTGCAATGTCATCGGCGGCGCCTCGCCGGTCAACATCTACTACTCGACCGACGGCGGGCACACCGTGAAGATTGCCTACGCCTTCGGGCAGGATCCGTACACGCGCGATGACGGCTCGCCCGGCGGCGGCACCACGGGAACGCTCCTCGGCAACCCCGAC
This sequence comes from Armatimonadetes bacterium CG06_land_8_20_14_3_00_66_21, assembly GCA_002779825.1. GTDB lineage: Bacteria > Armatimonadota > Abditibacteriia > CG2-30-66-41 > CG2-30-66-41 > CG2-30-66-41. Next base: position 8,971 of record PEVN01000138.1, read on the forward strand.
AACCCCCTCTTCTGCCGGCACACCCACACCGTGGCGTACAACCCCGCGGAGGACGCGTTCTACACCTGCACCGGCGACGCGGACCGAGCGGAGGGGTTCGAGTGCCACTGGCTGAGAGGCACGTATGACGCCGGAACGGACGCGTGGGACTGGCAGGTCCTGGTGTCGGACCACCTGAATTCGCGGTACAAGGCCGGCGGCATCAGTTTCGTCGACGGGCAGCTCTACTGGATCAGCGACTCCAACGGTCCCGAACCGTACGACCGGGGCATCTTCCGCTGCGCGCCGGCCGACCTGACCAACCCCGAGAAGCACACGCTCTTGTTCAACCCGGAGGTTGAGTCGGGCAACATGCTCATCCAGGACAACGTGATCCTGGCCTCGCACTGCGCGCCGGCCTCGCCGTTCGCGACAGGCATCATTGTGTCGTTGGACGCCGGGAAGACGTGGGCGCAGTACGACCTCAAAGAGCTCGGCCATCGGTCTCCGTGCCGCTTCCACGAGAAGAACACTGACGGCTGGTTCAGGATGGATCTACGGGCGGGGTGGATAGAGCAGGCGGAGGTTTTGTTCCTGAAGCCGAAGGAGTAACGCCCGTGCGGGCGGGCGGCTGCGTGAGGGGAGTGCGCCCGACCGGGATCGACGGGCTACCAAGCGACCCAACGCCCGTGCTGCGGGTAGACCTCAAGTTGTGAGCGTCTGGGGAGACGAGCGCTCATCCCGTCACTTGCCACTCGTCTCCCGTCACTCGCCCCACTCCTCAAACACCGCGCGCACGTTCTCTGCCGGCGTCCGCACGCCCCATTCGCACTCGGCAATTACGCCGCCCGTGCCGTCGTCCAGCGCCCGCCGGACGCGCCGCACGGCTTCGCGGCAGTCGGCGGGGGTACCGAAAGGCAAGATGTTCTGCCGGTCGATCTCGCCCCAGAACGTGATTTGCCCCTTGAACCGGTGGCCGATCTCCTCGAGGTCCATGCAGAAGAGCTGGCTGTTGACCGCGTCGACGCCGATCTCGATCAGGTCCTCGTAGATGTCCCAGATGTGGCCGTCGCTGTGGAAGAACACCTTCTTCCCGGCGCCGCGGATCAGGTCGCAGTAGTCTTTGTAGAGCGGCTTGTAGAACGCGCGCCACTGCGTCGGTGAAATGAGCAGCGCGCTCTGCGCACCCCAGTCGTCCATGAAGCTGAGCCCGTCACAGTCGGTCTTCACCCAGCCTGCCAGCTCCTTCAGGGCGTAGTCGTGGATCAGGTCGCGCAGGTAGTATACGTCGCGCGTACCGTAGCCGAGGTCGACGAACAGGTTCTCGCTGCCGCGCAGGAACTGCATCCGCTCGAAGGGCCGGATCGTCGTCCCGCAGAGCATGAACTTCGCGTCGCCTTGGAGGTTGGCCTCCTGTGCGCGGTTCACCTGATCCCAGTCGGCCTGCTCGATCATCTCCCACGGTGGTTGGTAGGAGCAAAGCGCCGACCATACCGCCAGGGGCGGCTGCTTCACCTCACCCACGACGCCGTCCTCCGCCACCTCCCAGACGCTGCCCCAGTCGTCCACATAGCGCCCTTTGCGCGAGTCGGTGCCGCTGCGCCGCTTGCTCGGAGCCAAGACGGCGCCGGGGCCGGTGAAGTCATCCGGGAAGTCGCGCAGGACTGCCTGCAGCTCCTCCTGGGCGTACATGCTCACCCACGGCAGCGCCCACAGGTTGCGCGGGGCGCGGTCGGGGGTACGAGACTCAAGGGCGCGGAAGACTCGTTCGCGTGAGGTCATGTGTGCTCCTGATTGCGTGTGTTGTGGGGTCGCGACGCTTTGTGCGCCGACTGACTGGTCACAGGATGATCGCGCCGATATCCGAGAGCGTCTGCCGGAGCTTCACGGCATTCACCTCGGCGACGCCGCCGTTCTCGCGGAGGGCCAGCGCGGCCGCTGCGCCGGCCGCCTCTCCCGTCTGATTGCAGTTCACCATCACCCGGACAGCGCCGTAGGCGCCGCGGTCGGCGTCGACGAGGCGGCCGGCGACGAGGAGGTTGCTCGCCCCTTGCGGCACCAGCGAGCGGTAGGGGATCTGGTAGAACGTTGGGTCCTCGTCCTGGATCGGCCGCCAGCGGCCAGACTGGGTCGGCTGACCGGGGGCGCAGTAGTCTTCTCGGCCGTCGAGGTAGCGAAAGGTGAGCCCGGCCTTGCCGCTGTGGTGCACGTCGACGCGGTACGTGCCGTTGGCGATGGCGTCGTCGAAGCGAACGCCGTGCAGCACTTCCGCCTCCGTCAGCGTGTGCAGGCACTGCGCATGTCGCGTCTCCCGAATGCCGATCTGCGCAGCGATTGCCGCCAAGGCGACGGACTCTCCGCCGGGGAGATGGCGCCGCAAGAGGTCGCACATCGACCGGACTTGCCGACGCGTCTCCAGCGAAGCCTGTGTAAGCTGATCGGCGTCGCTGCAGTCGGCGTTGTGGGCCCGGGTGCCGGCGACCAGGGTGAGGTCGGGCACGCCGGCAACGGCTGCGTGCCAGAGCAATCCTTGCCTCAACGCTTCCGGGTACTGCGGGTCGTGGACGACTTTGGCGAGGTCGAAGCCGGGGTTCTGCCGGCGGATCTCGTCGAGCCCGTGCAGGTGGAAGCACATCGTGGGCGGCTGGACGTCCTCAAGCTTCCTGAACGGGAACCCGGCGCGGACCAGCAGGTCGCCGTCGCCGGTGGCGTCGATGAACAGGCGGGCGCGAATGGCGCGGCGGCCGGTCTTATCTTCAATGATCGCGGCGACGACGCGGCCGTCGTCCACGACAGGCTGCACGAACCGGGCATGCAGGAAGGGACAGATGTGGTGCTCCATGACCAACGCGTCGAGTTCGAGAATCAGCTCCGCTGTGTTCAGGACGAAGTGACTCGAGGCTGTTGGCGTGTGCTCGACGACTCCGCCGCGCTTCTTCAGTCGCTCGACGACCTCGGCAGTGAGCCCGCCGATGAGCTGGCGCTCGTTCCGGGTGTCCAGCAGCGAGTGCCAGATGTTCACCAGCCCCGCTGTCGCCACTCCGCCGAAGAACCCGTTGCTCTCGACGACGCACACCTCGGCGCCAAGCTGCGCGGCGCGCACGGCAGCGAACACTCCGGTGCAGCTCCCCCCGACGACGCACAAGTCGCAGGTGTGGACAACGGGTACTTCGCGTGCCGGTTCGGTGAGGTAGCCCATGACAGCGGGTAGGTTTCGCTGAGGGAGCGCACGCCTCCTTCCTTCCGCCCGGGAGGCACTCCACCCGGGCGCGCAGGACGCGCGCTGCCAACGGCGAATGGAACGCCGTGAGAACCGACTTGCTGTGAGGTGGGAACCCATGTACCGCAGGAGAAGGCGACTGCCCGTGGCGGCAGTTGTGGTGTTGTGCACCGGAGTGGCGTTCGGGGAGACTGAGAACCTGGTGGTCAACCCCGGCTTCGAGGAAGCCGACGGTCAGCAACCCCTCCGCTGGAGCGGCGCCGCCGCGGTGTACTCCCGCGACACCACGGCCAAACACGCGGGCGCGGCGTCGCTCAAGTTCGTGAACCCGGACCCAAAGAACTACACCCTCTGCTCTCAGCAACTGCCGCTGGCGCCCGGACGGTGCTACGAGGTCAGTGCATGGGTCCGCACGGACGGTATCACAGGCGACGACTCGGGAGCTACCGTTTGTTTGGAGTGGTACGCAGCAGACGGGAAGTACCTGGGCGGGCACTACCCTCCGGGCGTCAAGGGCACCACCGACTGGAAGCGCCTGGAGTCGGTCAGCGGCCGAGTGCCCAAGAATGCCGCCCGCTGCTCCGTCACCTGCTACGTGCGAAGAGGCATGACCGGAACGGCCTGGTGGGACGACGTTGTGGTCACGCGACACCGGGAGGATCCCCTCAGCACAGTGCTGCTGCGCCCCAACTACCGCGGGTTGGCGACCGACGCCGGACCGCCCTCGGCCCTGGTGCGCGCGGAGGTGGACTTGGTCGACTACGACCTGCGCCTCGCGGACGTCGGTCTCGCCTGGGCCGTCAGGCAGGCCGAGAACACCAAGCCCGCGGTGCAGGGACTCGTGCGCTCGCTGAGTACGCCCGCGACAGAGCTGGAGATCCCAGTGCATGCGCTGGCGCCGGGCTCGTACTCGTTGGACATCAGCCTGATCGAGGACAAGACGAAGGCGCGCCTGTCGCAGAAGTCACATCGGCTGGCGCGAGAGCAGACGGCGCTCGAGCGAGCGACGTATATCGACGAACACAACCGTCTCCTCGTCAACGGCGAGCCCTTCTTCCCCCTGGGCATGTACTGGAGCGGCGTGACCGAGGAACTGCTGAAGACCTACGCGGACAGCGCCTTCAACTGCCTGATGCCCTACGGCGGCGCCACCCCGGAGCAGATGGCGTTGGTCAGCAAGTACGGGCTGAAGATTCTCTACTCTGTGAAGGACTGCTACTTCGGCAGCGCTTACTGCCCGAAGGACATCACCAGCGAAGCCGACGAGTACCCCTACCTCAAAGCGAAGGCCGAAGCGTTCCGCAATAGCCCGGCGCTGTTGGGGTGGTATCTGAACGATGAGCTGTCGCTGGACTACTTGCCGCGGCTGAAAACGCACCAGCAATGGCTGGAGAAGCTGGACCCCGGTCACCCAACGTGGGTAGTGCTCTACCAGGTCGGACAGGTGCGCGACTATGTCGAGACGTTCGATGCCATCGGCACCGACCCGTACCCGATCCCCGGCAGCCCCGCCCGGCGCGCGGCGGAGTGGACCCGGCAGACGGTTGAGGCAGTCGCGGGCAGCCGACCCGTGTGGCAGGTGCCGCAGGTGTTCAACTGGGCGAGCTACCGGAAGACAGAGGAAGAGAAGGCGGCGCTGCGCCCGCCCACGCTCGACGAGATGCGTTCGATGGCATGGCAGTGCATCGCCGAAGGCGCCAATGGGCTGGTCTTCTACAGCTTCTTCGACCTGCAGAAAGACACGCGCTTCCCCTTCGAACAGCAGTGGCCCAAGGTGAAGACGGTGGCCAAGGAGATCAGCGACCTCCTGCCGGTGTTGCTCTCTGTCGAGGCGCCCCGGCTGGTCGAGGTGAAGTCGCGGCCCTGGCTGCACACGCTGGCGAAGCAGGTTGGCGACAGTACCTTCCTGATCCTGGTCAACGACGGGCCCGAGCCAGGCGCGACGTGGATGCAGCCACCCGCGGGCTGCGGCCCGCCACGGGTGCTGCTCGGGGGCGACGCGGTCAGTCACGAGCCGAACAACGTGCTCCGCCTCGCGCTGGCGCCCTTCGAGGTGAAGGTGCTGGAGTTCCCGGAGAGGGCTACTCCTTGAGCTGGACCAGCGTTGGGCCGTACACGTAGTTGTTGTACTTCTCGGCTACCTTGCCCTGCGCCGCGCAGCCGGCGTGGAAGTAGACGCGGTACCGGAAGGTGAGCGACTCGCCCGCAGGCACGGTGTGGCTGCCGTCGACGGAGGGGTCGTCGTAGTAGTACGACAGCCCGAACGGGTTGGCAGTCATCATGCCGTTGGTGCGGACGTGCCAATAGGTTGGGTAGCGGAAGTTGCCGGGCGTGTCCATGATGGTGGCGCCGCACCACTTGCCCTTCACGGGACCGCTGTGGTCGAGCCAGTGGAAGCGCTTGCCCCAGGTCTCGTCCGGCGTGCCTTCAGCGGTGAGGGCGCCGGTCGGGCTGGTGATGAGGCTGCCCAGCTTGCTGTGGTAGTGCAGGCGCAGGGAGCAGAGCCCGCCTTCCTTCGTGTCGCCGAACTTCAGGTCGCCTTCACTGGCGATGAAGGTGATCCGCAGGTCGACGATCCGCCCGGACGAGGGCGTCGCCCAGATTCGGTAGACGCGCCGCTCCTCGCATGCCTTTCTCCCGTCAGCGTCCACCCAGTCGTTCAGGGCGACGATCTGCCCGAGGACGGCGCCGCCGGTGCATTTCAGCTCGCGGGTGCGGACGAAGCCGTGACCCTTCTCTTCGCTCCAGTTCTCCGAGCCGCCGACGTCACCGTGGGCGACATAGAACGCCTTGTGGTGGTGGTGGTCCTCCAGCTCCCCTTCGACGCCCTTCACCATCGGGTATCCCCGGGTGATTGGGTCGCCGTACGGACCGATCACCGGGTGGCAATACGGGCGGACGTGGGCGGGACCATACTGATACGCGGTGAACAGCGCTCCGTCGAGGGTCACGTCGGCATGGTCGCCGTCAACCTCGCCTATCGTCACACGGTCGGTCCAGGGGTGCTTCGGGTCGTCAGTCAGCTCGAACTCCCGCTTCTCACCGGGTGACAGGCTGTCCGCGACGAAGTTCAGGCTCTTCGCGCTGGTGCTGCACACGCAAGGCTCCAACTGGTGCGCCACCACGCGCCCGGTGGTCAGGTCGCGCAATTGGAGTTGGGCGGACTGGTAGTCAAAGTCCTCAAGCCGCAGGCTCACCGGGCAGTGGTCCGCGAGGTGGTTTCCGTTCTGAACGACGAGGGTCTTCTCCATGGCGAGCTCCTTGGGAGGCAGGTGTCAGGTGTCACGTGCCAAGTGTCAGGTGCCGGGCTGCGCTCGGCAATCCGCGTATCGGCAAAGGTTCGCCGCCATGCGCCAGGGTCCTGCCGGCCGAAACCGACACAGACCGGGACACTTCGCGCGACTTGCGGCCGGACACCCGCGCCGTGACCGGACACGGCGCGCCACCTGACACTTGCCCCTTGACACCTGACACGTGACACGCGACACTTGATACCCATGAATGACCTCGAAGAAGGCACCCGACTCACCCTCGACTTCCAGAAGCTACAGAAGACGCTTGCGAGCGGCTGCGAGGTAATCCCGGTGGTCGTGCAGGATGCCGACACCAAGGAAGTGCTGGTGGCGGCCTACGCAAACCAGCGGGCGCTGGCCCGCGCCCTGGAAACCCGGACAGCGGTGTTCTGGTCCACGTCGCGCAACGAGCTGTGGGAGAAGGGCGCGACCTCAGGCGATGTGTTCGAGCTGCTGGAAGTGTGGGTCAACTGCGAGCAGAACTCGCTGCTGTATCTGGTCCGCCCCAAGGGGAAAGGCATGTGCCATACCAAGGATGCCGCCGGCGTCACGCGGACTTCGTGCTACTACCGCAGGCTGACCGCCGAGGGGAGCGCGCTGGAGTGGGTCGCTCCGTAGGCGGGTCGACGGAGCAAGCGCGGAGACGATGAAGGGGAGCCTGCTGTCGCCCGGCACCCGCACCGTCCCCCTCCGCCGGAACCCGTCTCCGGCAAAACAAACGGCTCCCGCCCGGTCAGGCGGGAGCCGTTCAGAGTTGTGCTGGCAGCCGAGAAAGCTGCGGGCCGTGTCTACTTACTTGCCGAGTTCCACATCGTCCAAGCTGATAATGGCGCCTTGCACCTCGGCTTCCGCTTGGACCCTCACCTTCTTGCCTGCCACGAGGAGGCTCCTACGGACGCGGCAGCCACGCCCGATCTCGATGTCGCCCACGCTGAGAAGAGAGCCTGAGGCGAGGCTGGATTCATCCTCTATCCGGATGGTCCCCATCGCCCAGAGGATCGCCTCGCTGCCGATGGTCGCGTCCTTCTGGAGGCGCACGTTCTCCCGAGAGATCAGTGTCACACCGTCGCCCAAGACCGAGTCCTTGGCGACGGTGATCGAGCCGATGGCAACCACGATGCCCGGTCCAGCGATCTCGCCGCCCTTCTCCAGCGAGAGGGTGCCGTTGACGTAGCAGATCTGTCCAGGGAGATCCGAGAGCTTGAGTTTGTCTGTGCGGGTGACATCCTTGGCTGGCTTCGTCGCAGCTTCGGCGAAGAGCGGCAGCACGTCGTAGTAGGACGCCACCAGGTCCAACGGTGCCGACAGGTTGCTGGGTACCGCCCCGCCAACCACATAGTCCCCTTTCCCCCACACCTTGCCGTTGGCGTAGACAGTGCCCGTGACCTCCGTGCGCTTGTTGATCACTACGTCCCCGTAGGCGAACACATAGCCATCGACCATCGATCCCTCGCCGTCGAGGCTCGAAACGGTGCGGAAGACGTCTGGTGTCAGGAGCAGAGAGCGGCCGAAGAGCAGGTCAAGCTCATCAAGCCGGTAGTCCCGCTGGTCAGGTGTCATCGCGTAGAGATCCGCGAGGAAGCGCCCATTCGGTCGCTTCACCACCCAGTGGGCGGCGTACGAGAGAGGACCCGGGATGGGGTCGTACCAGTAGCGGATCTCTAGACCGCCAAGTTGGTCCTGGCTCAGCAGTGTCGCCACCTCAGCCTTGGCTGCAAGCACGCTGTACCAGCGCTCGCACTTCTGGCGGTAGAGCAGGTGGTTGGTCCAGGCATCAAAGCCGCCCCAAGTGCCCATGTAAACCGCAAAGAAGTCGCTCGGGTCGTAGACGCCCTGATCGTTGAGATCCCAATCGTCCGGGGGTGCCGGTTCCGTGGCGGCCGGGTCGGGAACCGGGTCGGCCACAGGCACCGGATTGGTCGCGTCCACGAGGGCCGGGTCCATCGGCACAGGATCCACGGGCATCGGCTCCATGACCATCGGGTCCAACGCCGTCTCTTCTATAGGAGTGAGCCCAATGGCAGGGTCCATGGGCATCGCCGGGTCGGGAACTTGCGCGCTAAGCGTCGACAGGCTCAGGAGCAAGAGGCAGCACGCGCCCACGCCACACATCACGTGGGTAGAACGGGGTTTTCGGTACATTTCGATGTCTCTCCCATCGCAGTGTCACCGAGATCGTTGGCTGTGAACGCCCGGTGCATCTTGGTTCTACTCCCCGGGTGCTGCGGTGGCTTTTGCTGGGGGAAGACCGAAGCCCGTTTGGCGGCGATGCGCTACTGTGGGTAGGAGCACTTCAGTCACGCGGTGCTGCTTCAGACTTCGGTAATCGACGGGATTCTACCACACGCACGTTCCGCATTTACCATCGTCCCATCGTCCGAGAAAAAAACCCGGGGCGCTGGTGCTGATCGCACGATTGCCACGAGCCCACCGCCCCCCTCGATCCAGCGCGGCAACGGCTCCTTCGGTCTCCGGGACGTGCTCGACGCGCACAGCCTCCGCCGGGACCAGGGTCCTTCCCCGATCTCTGGTCAACTGCTGTCCGGCGTCGTTCTCTGCCACGAGGTGTGGACCTATCCGGCGGAATGGAATACACTTAGATGCCCGACGTTCAACCGAGGGCGTTGTGTGCCTGCGGACGTCGCAGTCTCGGGAAGCTGGAACTATGTCGCTGTTTCGCGCCGGAATGGTCGTCAATCAGCGCCATCGCGTCGTCCGCCCGCTGGGCGCCGGTGGCATGGGTGAGGTCTACCTCGTCGAGGACCTCCTGGCCGGCGGCCGGTTGCTCGCACTGAAGACCGTTCGCTCAGCGGCGGAAAACCCCGCCACCCTCGATTCGCTCAAGCGCGAGTTCGAGGCCATGACGCGCTTCCGGCACCCCAACCTGGCCGGCGTCTATGATTTCGGTCGGCTGGCCGGCGAGGAAGCGCACTTCTTCACCATGGAGTACGTGGAGGGCGCGGACCTCCTCGACGCCACGGAGACGCTGGGTGTCGGCGAGCTTTGCTCGCTATTGGTCCAACTTTGCCGCGCCCTCGAGTACCTCCACTCCCGAGGGTTTCTACACCGGGACCTCAAGCCCAGCAACATTCTCGTGGCCGGCGGCGGCACCCCCTCTCCCACTGTGAAGGTTCTCGACTTCGGGCTGTTGTCTGAGACCGCCGGGCTCCGTGAGGGTGGCGAAGCGGGCGGCACGCTCCACTACATGGCCCCGGAGGTGTTGCGCGGACACCCCGCCGAGTCGTCGGCCGATCTCTATTCGCTGGGCGTCGTTCTGTACCAGGTGCTTACTCGCCGCGTGCCCTTCGACGGCGCCACCCCGGAAGAGGTCGTCCGGCAGCACTTACACGAACCACCTCCACCTGCTGACGGCGCCGATTCTAAGCGCACGGCCGCCTTGTGGCCGGTCATCGCGAAGCTGCTGGCCAAGGAACCGGCGGACCGGTACGCCTCCGCCACGGAGGTGATCGCCGCTCT
>PEVN01000138.1:18989-21923 GCA_002779825.1 Armatimonadetes bacterium CG06_land_8_20_14_3_00_66_21
CCGCTCTCAGTGAGTCGAGCGGTCTCAGCCTGGAGACCGAGGCTGACGATACCATTGAAGGCTATCTGTCCAGCAGCCCGTTTGTGGGTCGGGAGAGGGAACTCGCGGCGCTCCAGGAGCAGTTCCGGCGGCTGGGGAGCCCGGACCACCCGGAGCGTGCCGTGCTGATCGAGGGCGTCGCGGGCGTGGGGAAGTCGCGCTTGCTGCAGGAGTTCCGGTACTTCTGCCAGCTCAATGGCGGCGGGTTCTTCCTAAGCAACTGCCGCCCGGCAGGCGCAGGCGCGGGCCCCGGTGAGCCCCTCAGCGAAGTGCTTCGCCAGGCGCTGGCCGGGGCCGGTGTGGACCTCGGGGAGAGCGGCAGTGACCTCGTCAGTCTGTGTGCTGCAGCGGCCAGATACGCCGGCAGTGAGCTTCCGGACGTTCGCGGCAGGCTCGACCCCGCCCAGTTGACCCTCCACTTGGCCGACACGATGTTGCGGTTCCTGGAGGCGTCGGGGAGAGACCGGCCGTTTGTCGTCGCGTTCGACGATGTCCAGTGGGCAGACGGGCCTACTGCCGAGATGCTGGGGTATCTCGCCCGCAATGCCCTCGGCGGCCCGTTCCTCGTGTGCCTCGCCTACCGACGTGAGGAAGTCAAGGGCACTGCCAGCCAGGCTCTGATCGACGAGTTTGCCACCGAGCCCGCCGTGCGGGTCCCCCTGGAGTCGCTCACGAGCACGGCTGTGTCCACCATGGTCAACTCGATGCTGGGGCAGGTGGAGTTCCCGGCCGAGTTCCTGGATCGGTTCACAGAAGACACCGGTGGCAATCCGTTCTTCGCCATCGAGTTGCTCAGGCTCCATGCACAGGAAGGGACGCTCTACCGGGGCGCGGGCGGGTGGCAAGTCAACGAATCGGCCGCCCAGGAGCCTGTTCGAGTTCCAGCCTCTGTACGGGAACTCGTTGAGCGCCGGGTCCGCGCGCTTCCGAGAGACGCCCTGGGGGTGCTGGAGGCGCTGGCCGTCCTTGCGCGACGAGCCCACCCCGAACTGGTGGCCGACATGCTCTCAGCATCCGCCGACGCTGTTGCGGGGGCCGTTGTGCGTCTCCTCGACGCCGACCTGGTGAAGCGCGATCCGGACACCGGTCTCGTAGGGCTCTGTCACTCCGAGATCGGGCGGACGCTCTACACCACGCTTGCCGAGTCCGACAGACGCAGGTTGCACGCACAAGCCGGTGAGGCACTTGAGCGGCTGTGCGCCGACTCGGCGGACGAGCGGGTCGTCCAACTGGCCAGGCACTTTCTCCGCGCGGGGGACGCCCCCCGGGGAGTGCAGTACGGTCTGACCGCAGCGGAGTCTCTCAAGGCCGCGTCCGCAAACAACGAAGCGCGGGAGTTCTACGAGAACGTCCAATCGCTGGCGGACCCCGCCGACGTGAGCACGGAACTGCGGATCCGGGAAGGACTCGCCGAGGTGTACCGCTTTGTCGGGGAGCGGGACCGGGGATTGCGCTGTTGCCGAGAAGCCATTCAGTCGTGTGCAGGGAGGGCGCCCAGCCGCAGCTTGATCCGCTTGCATCGACTCATGGGCACGATTCTCGAGGCAACCGGAGAATTCGAGGAGGCGCAGGATCACTTCGCGTTGGCGCACGGTCTCCTCCGGTCAGTCACCCCGCCCCGCGAGGAGCTGGCCAAGCTGTATGAATGCATGGGGCAACTGGCGATCCGCCGGCGGAACGCGGCCGAGGCCGTCCGCCTGTCGCGGCTGTCGCTGGACGCACTGGGCACCGACCACGACAACGCCACCGCTGCCTCGGTTTACACCAACATGGCCGTCGCACACCAGCTTCTGCAGGAGACGGACGAGGCGCTCTGGTGCTTCGACAAGAGCATGGCGATCCGCCAGCGGATCGGCGATCGTGAGGGTCTCTCCCGGTCGCTGCATAACAAGGGCGCGCTGCACCGCAGACGCGGCGAGTACGACCATGCATTGCGCTGCTATCGGCAGAGCCTGGAGATCAAGACGAAAGTAGGCAACCGAGAGGGGGTTGCCGCCTCGCACTACAACATCGGCAACGTCTACTGCCTCCAAGGCGAATACGAACTGGCGCGGGAGGAGTACCAGGGAAGTCTGACCATTCGGGAACGGATCGGGGACAAGCTGGGCCAGGTCGCGGCTCTGCTGGGCCTCGCCCATGTGTGCAGAACCACGGCAGACTACGGTGGCGCGCAGCAGTCTCTGAAGCGGTGCCTCGCGCTCCAAGAGGAGCTGGGTCAGGACGCGGCTGCCCCGTGTACCGAATTGGCTGCCCTACACCTCGATCTCGGCGCCCACGAGGAAGCCGAGGCGGCCGTCGAGCGCGCGCTCACAGCCGGGAAGTCGGCCGCGCGCGGGTTCGATCGCGGGATGTGCCTCATGCTCCAGGGGAAGATCCGCCTGCAGCGGCAGGAGTGGGAGAGCGCCGACCATGCCCTCCGGACTGCGCTGGAGCTCTTCGAGGAGCGTGACAGCCAAGAAGGCATTGGGGAGACGCTGTTACTGCTGGGGCGATCGGCGCTGAGGCAGGGCGACGTGGAGGGCGCAGACCGGCTGCTGGCGCGCAGCCGCGAGATCGACCGCCAGTCGGGGCGCAGCTCGCTGACCTCGCCGCTGCTCTGTGCGCAAGCAGAGGTGCGCGCGGCCCGCGGCGACACGACCGGCGCTCTCGACCTGTTCCAGCAGGCTGCCACGCTGGCCGACGCCATGAGCATGCCGGAAGCCCTTTGGCGCGCTCAGGTGGGCGCCGCCGCGAGACATCATGAGAAGGAGCACTACGCGGCAGAGCTGGCGTGCTACGAGACCGTCCTGCGGGTGATCAAGCGAATCTGCACCCACATTGGCGACGCGGAACAGCAACTGAGGTATCTGGGATCCGGGGATCGACCGGCGCTCTTCAGAGACCTCCAGTCCTCCG
>PEVN01000577.1 GCA_002779825.1 Armatimonadetes bacterium CG06_land_8_20_14_3_00_66_21
GGCGGATGAAGGAGAAGTACGTCATCCGGGACTTCCACCCGCTGGTATTCTTCTACGCGCTGGCGTTGACGCTTCTGGTTGCCGCTGTGCCCCTTACGGTCCGCATGCTCTGGGCGTGGGGCGCGCGCGGCACGATCCCCTCGATCAATGCCTTGGCATGCTTCTTCGCGATCATTGCCGGTCTCCAGTCTCTCTTCTTCGCCATGTGGTTCGATATGGAACACAACAGGGCATTGAAGTGAGCGATGACGGCTTGGATGCAGAGCGTTTTCGGGGGCGCACCCGGGCACGCAGGATCCGGGGATGACGAGGTCTTGGCGCGCGTCGCTGAGCGGATTGTGGAAGCAGCCCCCCGGAGCGGATGGTTCTGTTCGGATCTCGCGGGAGGGGTGAAGCGACCCGAAGCAGCGACTTGGACCTGTTGGTAGTGAAGCGGGGCGCGCACAGGCGGAAGACAGCCCAAGCGATCTATCGAAATCTGATGGGCGTCGGACAGGCAATGGATGTCGTCGTGACAACGCCCGAGGACCTCGAGCGCTGTGGCGATGTTCCTTGCACGGTGATACCGCTTGCGTTGCGAGACGGGAAGACGGTCCATCGTGCCTGAGCGCCTCCCTCCTGAGGACCACGACGAAGCCCTGTGCCAGGCCGGGGCTGTAGTCCGTTGGGCGGAAGCCATCCTGGGGACCGGAATCCCGCCACAGGTGGCGAACGGTGATCCTGCGACTGAACGCAGCGAGGCAGCCGGAGGCTCCACCCGACTCGCATGAAGGAGAAGTACCTCATCCGGGACCTCCACCCGTTGATCTTCTTCTACGGCTTGGCCTTCGGATTGCTGATGGCGTCAGTCCCGCTGCCGCTGGGCATCCGGGTGTTCTGGAAGTGGGGAACAGTCGGACATATCCCGTCGATCAGCGCGCTCGCCTGTTCTTCTCCATGATCACCGGCCTTCAGTCGCTGTTCTTCTTTGTTGCTGGAAGCAACATGTGGTTGGATATAGATCCCAACAAGAGATCTGAAGTTGTGAAGCAAACCGAACCAGAAGACCTCGCCGCATGAATCTCTGCATCCTGACGAGTTCGTACGCCGTTCCCGGCTAGGATGCTCATGCGGGTACCTTTGTTCCTCCGTTGGTCGAAGAGTTGCGCCAGCACGGGCATAGGGTCAGTGTTCTGACGCCCGCCAGAGGTCGAGCGAAGGGGAATTCAGGTCCGGGGAATGGCGTGATGCGATTCCCGTGGCTTGGCGACGGCCGACCCATCGTCGCCTACAGCCCGTTCCGAGTTGGCGATCTGAGGGCGATCCTGAGCCTGCTGAGAGAGGGCACACGCTCGCTCTGCGACCTCGTTCAGGACGAGGCGATCGACCACTGCCTCGCCCTTTGGGCCGTCCCCAGCGGCTACTGGGCCCGTGGCGCCATGCGCGCCCTCGGAGTTCCCTACTCGGTGTGGTGCCTTGGTTCCGATCTCAACCAGTGGGGGCACCGACCGGTCACAGGGCGGATCATCCGCACCATCCTTCGCGATGCGACGTGCTGTTTCGCGGATGGCATCGAGCTGGCACGGAAGGCTGAGACGATCTCGGGTAGGAGCTGCGATTTCCTGCCGACCGTTCGGCCGCTCTCTCTGGCGACTGCTGCGCCTGTCGCTCTGGACCGCGAAGCCGTCAACCTGCTGTTCATCGGGCGATGGGAGCGCGTCAAGGGCATCGATGTGCTGGTGGAGGCAATGCGTGCGGTTCGGGCACGGGCACCGGGGGTGCGATTGCATGTGGTGGGCGGCGGCTCCCTGGAAGGTGAGCTCCGGACGCAGATAGCCGCTGATGGGCTTCAGGAGGCAGTGCTGCTCCATGGGAGCCTGCCGACCGAGGAGCTCACCGGGTACATGGTGGCATGTGACGCCGTGGTGATACCCTCGCGAAGCGAGAGCATCCCCCTCGTCTTCGGCGAAGCCGTGCAGGCCGGCAAGCCACTCATTGTCACTGACGTGGGGGACATGGGCGACCTCATACGCAAGTACGGTGGTGGCGTCGTTGTGCCGCCCCAGTCCCCTCAGCAGTTGGCGGAGGCGATCGTGAGCTTCGCCCAGGACCACCAGCGGGGAGCGCCCGGCGCCGCTGATCGTGCGGAGCTGCGTGAGTTGTTCTCTGTGTCTCGCGTCGTCGACCAGTTCCTGAGCGCGATCGGCCAAATTCCTGCGGAGGATAGCACCACCAAGAGGGAGGTTTCTCAGGTATGAGCGTGCTGGTCACCGGTGCCGGTGGCTTCATCGGCAGCCACGTCGTCGAGGCCACGGTGCGAGACGGCCACCAAGTCCGTGCGCTGGTGCGCTACAACTCGCGCGGGTCGAGTGGGTTCCTGGACGACTTGGATGCTGAGATCCGGGAATCGGTCGAGGTCGTTTTCGGCGATCTCCGCGATGAGGAGAGTGTCGCCAAAGCTGCCGAGGGCGTTGACGCCATCCTGCACCTGGGCGCCCTGATTGCGATCCCGTACTCCTACGAGGCGCCACGCGCCACGATCGAGACCAACGTGATCGGCACCACCAACGTGCTCTCTGCCGCTCGAAGACTCGGCGTCCGGCGGGTGGTCCACACTTCCACCAGCGAAGTCTACGGCACAGCCCTGTATGCGCCCATCGATGAGAAGCACCCGCTGCAGGGACAATCACCCTACTCCGCCAGCAAGATCGCGGCAGACAAGATCGTGGAGAGCTACCATCGGTCGTTCGGCATTCCCACGGTGACGATTCGTCCATTCAACACGTTCGGGCCACGTCAGTCGGCTCGGGCAGTCATCCCAACGATCATCTCCCAGTTGCTGAAGGGTCCCCAGGTCCGGTTGGGCGCCCTGCATCCGACGCGAGACCTCACGTTCGTCGAGGACACCGCATGGGCCTTTGTGCTGGCTGCGCAGGCCCAGGGCGTCGACGGCGAGGAGATAAACCTCGGCACGGGGCAGGAGATTAGCATCGGCGACCTGGCCACGAAGATCGCGGCGCTGATGGAGCGCGAGATCGAGATCGTCTCGGACGACCAGCGCCAGCGTCCTGCAAAGAGCGAAGTCGAACGACTGATCGCGGACAACTCGAAGGCGAAGCGGTTGCTGGCATGGGAGCCTCAGGTCGGCCTGGACGAAGGGGTGCGCAGAACTGTACGGTGGATCGAGGCGCACCGGGACCTGTACCGGCCTGGGGAGTACCAGCGTTGAACAGCCTAACGCAAGAGCACCAAGGACCAAAGACGCAGAGGGTAGCGAGCCGGAATTTGCCCATGAGTGCAGTGGTTGACCGGGACAATCGAGAGGCAGTCGGTCAGGCCGACTACGCCGAGTACCTGGGCCAATCGGTGCGGCTGCTGCGGGAGGAACTCGGCGACAACCTCGTCTCATTGGCGCTCTACGGGTCGGTTGCCCGCGGCGACGCTTCGACGGAGAGTGACCTGGACTTACTCGTCGTTCTGCGCGACGCCGCCGAAGTGTACTACGAGCGGCTCCGCCCCTTCGTCTCGGTAGTTCGTCGGCTACGCCGCACGGCAGCAGCCGCAGGCGCCCGGGAACGGGGCCTCTTGGGCGAGCCCAGCTTCGTCGTCCTCACTCGGCGGGAAGCCCTGCAATCGCGGTTGCTGTACCTCGACATGGTTGCTGAAGCCAAGCTCCTCATTGACGAGGAAGGGTTCCTCCGCGAACGGCTGGATCGAACCGGGGAGCGGCTTCGGCACCTCGGTTCGCGGCGAATCCATACCGAGCGCGGCTGGTATTGGGAACTCCAACCTAACCGGAATTCGGGCGCTGCAGTGTGGCTGTGAATCTCCAATCCGAAGGCTGCAAGCTTATTCGCGCCGCTGCCGACGCGCAGTTCGTCGTTGAACGCATCGAGAGCATGT
>PEVN01000215.1 GCA_002779825.1 Armatimonadetes bacterium CG06_land_8_20_14_3_00_66_21
GGATGGGCGTGAAGCGGGGTGAAGCCTCCCGGCTCGACGTCGAAGACGCGCAGGTGGAAGTTCGGCGCGTCGGAGTCGGGGCCGATGACCCAGCGGACGGAGACGCCTTGCGCGCCGTCCTGTTCGACAGCCTGGCTCTGGACCTGCTCGAAGTGGGTGTGTAGCATCTGCTGGAACTCCCTCATCTGTAGCCCGAGGCGCCAAGTCGACGGGTCTGAGCGGGCCTCGGCTTGGCGCCTCGGGCTACAGTCACGATTCATAACAGTATGACGGAAAAGGCGCCCAGAATGCACACAGCCCGCGCGCCGGGATCGGCGCGCGGGCTGCGGAGAACTCACAATTGTGGGCGCCTACTGGGTCAGGCGTCCGCCACGTTCTGGGCGACCAGGTCGCCGATCTCGGAGGTGGACAGCCCGATCTTCCCGACCGACATGGACTTGATCTTGCCGCTCTCGAGCGCAGCGACGACGGCGTTCTCCACGATATCGGCAGCTCGCTGCTCGCCGAGGACGCTCAGCATCATCTGCGCGGCGCAGATGGCAGCCAGCGGGTTGATGACGTTCATCCCGGTGTACTTGGGCGCGGAGCCGCCGATGGGCTCGAACATGGAGACGCCCTCCGGGTTGATGTTGCCGCCGGCGGCGATGCCCATGCCGCCCTGAATCATGGCGCCGAGATCGGTGATGATGTCGCCGAACATGTTCCCGGTGACGATGACGTCGTACCACTCGGGGCTCTTGACGAACCACATGCAGCAGGCGTCGACGTGGTTGTACTGGCGCTTGATCTCGGGGTAGTCGGCCTCGCCGATCTCATGGAAGGCCCGCTCCCACAGGTCGTACACATAGGTGAGCACGTTGGTCTTCCCCACCAGCGTGAGCTGACCGGTGATCCCCTTGTCGACGTCCTCTTGCTTCAGTCCCTTCCAGGGCCGCGGAGAACGGTTGTTCTTGGCGTACTCAAAGGCGTATCGCAGCGCCCGCTCCACGCCCATGCGGGTGTACATGGATGACTGCACGGCAACCTCGTCTTTGGTGCCTTTGTGCGCGAAGCCCCCCATGCCGCAGTACAGGTCTTCGGTGTTCTCCCGAACCGCGACGAAGTCGATGTGCTCCGGCCCCTTGCCTCGGAGGGGAGTCTCCACGTTGGGGTAGAGCTTCACCGGCCGGAGGTTGATGTACTGGTCCAGAGCAAACCGCAGTGCGAGCAGGATGCCCTTCTCCAGCACACCGGGCTTGACGTCGGGGTGACCGATGGCGCCCAGATAGATGGAGTCGAACTGCTTCATGTCTTCGACAGCGGAGTCCGGCAGCACCTCGCCGGTTGCCAGGTAGCGGTCGCCACCAAAGTCGAAATGGGTGAAGTCAAACTTGAGGCCCGTCTTGGCTGAGACCGCCTCCAGTACCTTGAGTCCCTCGCGAACAACCTCAGGCCCGGTCCCGTCGCCGGGGAGCACTGCGATCTTGTACATTTGGTCCTCCTTGATTGACCGCACTGACCGAGGCGGCAAACACCCTTCGTACCAGTGCCTTGCACGGCTGACTCCAGTGGGTCGGTCCCCACATACCGGATTCGGCCCGTTGCGCTTCACAGACAGCCAGGCACCGGGGCGACCTCGGCGGTCGCGGGGAGGTGCACCCCGAATTTGCAAAGCTATTGCCCTCCCCGCTGCAGTGGAGGTATTCATGCCTGCCTGGGGACGCACGGGCTTGTTCGGGAGTGAGGCGCCGGGAGTACCCAACGAGTTGGGGCGTCCTGACCCGTATGCACAGGAATCACTCATGTTCGTGCTTCGCCTGAACACCCCGTCAGGTGGAAACGCAAGCCCATCCGATCAAACCCCTGGGGTCTGACCGCGACGGTGACGGGGCGAGTGAGACGTCAGCGTCGCCGGGGCAGCCACCGTGGCACACGCTCCCTCACCGTCTCGGCCCGGATTGACGGTGCATTTCCGAAGGAGGAGAGCCGCCTTCTCACCGAGTGACGAGCACGCGCGTCCCGAGCGGCTCCAAGTGGAGTCGGATCTCTTGGGTGGGAGCCTCTGCTCCCTCTTGCGTTCGGTCTGCGCGGTACAGGATGGCCGACTTCGGCGTGCGGAGCAGCCGCACGGTTGCGTCTTGGTCCACTCGTGTCGTGTTCACGAGCACCGTTCCCACCGATTCGTCCGCCCCCTCAAAGCTGCCCGCCGCAACCGCCGGCAGGGCGATTGCGGCCTTGACTACCTTCGGACCGCCTGGCTTCAGGGGTTCGCCGTTCGCGTCCTGGCGGTAGAACCATGCCTCCACCGAGGCGCACTGCACGTCAGGCGGCCGGCGAGTGGTGCCGAGAACGAGGTACTCGGGGAAGCGCGCGTACGGCTGGCAGTATGAAAAGAATGCCGGAGCAATCTCTTCCTGCCACTTGTTGCTTGGCTGCAGCGGCACGTCGTTGAGGAACGGGCCGGGGACCAGCCCGCGCGTGAGGTTGTTGGCCAGCACGCACCGGCGCAGTTCCGGACTCGGCCGCGTACCGAGCTGCCCTTGTCCCTGCACGCACGCGGCGCCGATGGCCGTCACGTACTCGTGATACAGGTAGGAGAACAGACCCACCCCACGCGCGCCGACGGCACCGTGGTCCACCTCCCCGAATTGCCGGCTCCAGTAGGTCGCCATGTAGGGGATCGCCAACTCGCTCACGTTCTCCATGAACAGACCCAGTTCCGGCTGGAGCGGCTTCCCCTCCTTCAGGATATCCGCGCATAGGTCCCGGAAGTCGGTCCACATCCAGCTACCGTAGCCCGGCGGGTGACCGTGCGTCGCGCTGTAGCACGGCGCGCTCTGACCGCCGCCGATCTCCTGATCGAAGCTGATGAGCGGCACGCCAAGCTTCGCCACGTCGAGGAATACGCGCAACATGGTCTCCCGCGCCACCTTACTGCCGTGGCAGAGCGAGGCGGACAGCCCACGCCAGTCACCGAAGGCCCCGGCCCGGTTGTAGTCGTCCACCAGCCAGGGCTTGCCATCGGCGTCGTGGATGACCCTGTCGCGCAGCCGCTCGAACTGCGCCGAGTCGTCGAACGCGGGGCCATTGCCGGTCTGCTGGCGCTTCGTCACCCACCAGTACCCTGAGGTCAAGAACGCCGTTCGATCGCCTTGCGCCCGCAGTGCGGCGTTGGCTTGCTCCCAGGCCTCGTTGCTCGGGACAGCAGGCAGGTAGTTGATGCCGGCCCAGGTCCCGCGGTTCTCCCACCCGTACGGCACGAACACCACGTGCGCAAGCCCGGTCTGTTTGCGGTACGCCGTGGTCAGTTCCGGCAACCGCTCCAAGTTTGCCCCGACCGAACGCTCCCGCCCTTGCGGGTTGTTGATCGACCCGATGACGATCCCGGCCCCTTCCTTGAGGAACTGCGGAACGTCGTCCCGTTCTGTCAGCTTCTTCGCGCACCATGGTTGTTGCGTTGCCCACGCTTTGTACAGGTCCGCGGCGTCCCGCCAGTCCCCGTGGAACGTGCCAAGCACGACGTCGTAGGGCAGGCTGACTTCGGGCTGGGGCACTTCCGGCAGCAGGTGCGACAGGCTCATCTCCGCGGACCTGCCGGCTGAGGTCTGCAGGTTCCAGCGCTTGCAGTTGCCACCGGCGTCGTAGGCGGCCTGATACAGCCCCGCCGTCCTGTCATACAGAGCCGTGAACTGCGTGAACGCGGCTCCCGGATACACCGCGCTGCGCGACTGCGTCCGCGATCCCGGCGCTTCGAGAACGGAACCATCCGCCCACGGAAGGATCAGTCGATCGTCCTCGGCGTCGGCTCCCAAGGCACCCGGGTGCGCCATTTGCGGGAAGTCGATCTGGCTGACGGCCCAGTCGGATTCGTTCGTGAGTTGCAGGCGGAGCCGTACCATGCCGGTTGTGTCGGCAGACGCCGACACGCGGACGCCAAGCGGCAAGGAGCCGAGGGCTGAGAACCGCCAAGTGAGCGATCTGCCCCCCGTTCTCTCAGGGGTCACGCGCGCGAACTCTGCGGCAGTCACCGGGGTCGTCTCTCCAGCCGCCGGCTTGGTCAGCACGAGGCGGAACAGCGGCCGCAATGTGTCCGCGGCGACAAACTCCTGACCCGACGGTCGATCGACAAGGTGCGCAATCTCGCCTGTCTGTCGGTCGAATGACACGGCCATCTGCGTGGTCGCGAGGCCGATCTCGTCGCGCAATTCGAAGATGCCGGTTCCGTCGGGCAACCGGACGAGGTCAAGCGGTTGCCGCGGCGTCACGCGAACGTGTAACGCTGCCAGGTCGGCCTCGGCAAGGGGCTGGAAGGTGACGTCATCAAACAGCACCGTCGCCTTTGACGGCGTCCGCGGCGAAGTCCACACGCCCAGCGCAAACGCCCCGCGCGCTTGGTCGCTGCACTGCCCGGCGATCTGCCAGGCAGGCTCGCGCGCGCCCTCGCCCCAGACCTTGGCGAACAGGTGGTCGCCGAAGCAAAGGAGCTTCGCGCGCAGCCACTTCGCCGCGCTGAACGGCGTTGGCAGCGCCGCTTTGCCGAGGCTCACACTCGGGCGGTCCTGCCCGAAGTAGCAGAAAGCACGCGCTTCTCGATCCTGGAGGCATAGTGCCCGGAACTGGCCCTGCAAGCGTCCGTAGACGTACACCGCCGGCGGGTCACCTTCGTAGGAGACTACCCGGATCCGGACCGACGCCAGGAAGTCGGGCGTCGCTTGACTCTCCTTGAGGACCAATTGCGTGTGGTGCGGCTTGTCCGTGTGGATTCGGTAAAGCCTGTTAGCGGGGTTCTCAGGATCAGGGACTACCCCACAGTCACCAGCAGGCTGCTGCCATCCCTGGAGATCGCCGTCGAAGGACCACGAGCGTTCGGGGGCGGCGAGTAACGGCGTTACTGCCGCAAGCGCCAAGATGAACAGTCCGATGAGCATTGTCGATCCCTCCCTCGTGTGTTCGGACTGTCGGCCGGCACGGGACTGGTCGCCGCCGAGCGCAGCCGGCCGAAGCCATTGTGCACGAGGCCGGGCTTTGCTGTCGAGGCGGTCGCCTCCATTTGATAACGAGGGTACAATCCCGTGTTCCGGTTCGGTGCCGTTACGAGACCGGAGCACGCCGACCGTTGGGTGCGCCGAACCAGGTCAGGTTGTCAGTCCGGGGGATGCATGACCAGCCCTCCGCGGTGGCCGCGATCAGCGCGACGAGTTGGCGGTCTTGGCCGCTCGGCCACTCTGGTCTGCTGCCACTCTGTAGCCGACCACAAACAGACGCCTTAGGGAGACAGTGAATGTCCTTCGTCATCCGCAACGAGAAGCCCGACGACTGGCCGCAGATTCTGGAAGTAATGTGCGCAGCGTTCGGGAACACGCCCGAGCGATGGGCAGCGATGTACCCCGAGCTTTACGGTGCCGACAAGGGCAAATCGCGACCGCATTTAGTCGCTGAAGAAGACGGGAAGCTGCTTGGGTCCCTCGGAATCTACCCGGACGTGATCCGCGTCGGGAAGGCGCGCCTGCGGAACGGCGGGCTCGGCGCCGTGGCTACGGTCCCGGAAGCGCGGGGTCAGGGGATCATGACTGAGTTGCTGGCCGAGACGAACCGGCAGATGCTGGCGGAGGGATACGACGTGTCGCTGTTGGGCGGAGATCGGCTGCGCTACTCCCGCTACGGCTGGGAACGCACCGGGTCTGTCCGTCAGCTCTCCGTGTCCGCCAAGTACCTCCGGGCCGGTGGGGTGAAAGCTTGGCCGGTGCGGCGGTGTCGGGCAGCCGACCGCGACCAAGTCCGCAAGGTGTACGGCCGCTACCCATTCGGCAGCCTGCGCTCGGCGCGGGTGTTCTTCAGCCGACTCGAGCGCTCCGGTGCTGAGCTCTACTGCGTTGGGCAGGGGAGGAGCTTCCTCTACGCCGCGGTCCAGCCCGGCGATCACCCGGCGATCAACGAGATCCTCGGCGCGGCAGCCTCTGCGCCGGGCTTCGTCGGCGGCCTCCTTAAGAGCCTGAAGGCCGACTCGGTCTCGGTTCGCCTGCCGGACTTCGCCGACCCGCTCCGCGAAGCACTGCTTCCCTTCGCGACGACCCACAGCCAAAGCCCGCTCCGGCAGCTCCAACTCGTCAACCTGCCCTCCGTGCTCGAGAAGACCCGCGACCTGCTCGAAGAGGAGCTGGCGGAACTCCGTTGGCGCGAGTGCCTGTGCGTGGGCATCCCCGAGAGAAAGCAGTACGTCACGCTCATCCGTAAGACCACCGGCGGGCTGATGGTGGAGCCGGTGCGCACCACCCCCTGTCTCGACCTGGACTGGCGCGCGGCGGCGAGGTTGGTGTTTGGTGGACTCCCCGGCGAGTTCGACGCAGTGTGCCAGGGACCGTTCAAGGTGCTACGCGAGCTGTTCCCGCTCAAGTGGTTCTTCTTCCCGGCCGACAACGTGTAGGGGCCTCGCCTCTCGCGCTTACGGCCACGGGAACAGCGGCGCGGTCGTCCCGAATGCCATCGAGACCAGCGTCCAGAACACGGCCATGCAGAACTCGCCGAAGATCAGCCCGAGGAAGAAAGGGCGGGCTCTGCGCAGCATCGACATGCCGCCATAGCGGGCCAGCGGCCACTTGACGGCCCAGGCGAGGAAGATGGGGAACCAGAAGACCATGCAGGTCCACGAGCGGCTGAGGGCGAGGCCGAGCGGATGCAGGGGCCACCAGAAGAGGTGTAGGCGAGCCAGCGCCAGCCCCCAGGTCAGCAGTCCCCCCACGAGAAAAGACGTCAGGGCGGCAGGCGGCTGTTTCGCGCCCTGAACAAGCGCGGTGCCGTACTCGCGGAAGAACTGGACGTTGTTGCCCCAGTAGACATACGAGTACATCTGCACGGCGCCGCGATGGTAGGGCAGCCACAGGTGGACCACCGCCGACGAGAGCAACGCCACGACTGTGGCCAGACCGAACACTGCGAGCAGGTTGCGTCGGCGGACGCCCGTGCCGTCCGCCAGCCGCTGACCGTCGAGGAAGCCGGTAAGGACAAGCCCCCGCAGGTCACGGGTGAACAGGGCGTCGACAAAGGCCAGCGCCGTGAGGTTGCCGGCCCCCAACGTTTCGGTGGGTCGCCACATCACGAAGAGGTCGTTGGGGCGGAACGACCCCTCGGTCATGGGCAGACCACCCTCCGTGGTGCTCCGAGCCATGACCAGGCACTCGACAAACACGTACACGAGTAGCGTAAAGGCGGCCAGCCCGACGCTCATGCCCAACGCGCGGAACCACGCCACCGCCGCAACGAGGCAAACCGCCAGCCCGATCACCGCCAAGCGGTATGGCATCAACTCGGCCTGGTCCTGTGCGCCGTCACGTCCCAGTGCGCGGAGGCCGACTTGCCGCAGATGCGTGCGCCCGGCCCAGACCCAGTAGCAAACCAGCAACACGTACGCGCCGGCGGTCTCGTAGGTGGTCGCAGAGAGGGGATCCGGGTGACCAAAGGCGTTCAGCGTGATCTGCTGCATGAGGGAGAACAGGAAGAGTGACCACAAGCTGAACAGCAGGTCCGTGGGGAGCAGGTAGAACAGCCCCGTCGCAGCCGGCGAGAGGAACAGAACAAAGTACCCGCAGGCGTTCCACGGCCTCTGCACGAAGAACGGATTCAGCGGGGTCTGCAGCTTCAGCGCCGGCACCACCGGCCAGATCTCGTGCAGACCGTTGAGACCGAACACGAAAACCGATACGCCAACGCCGGTCCACATCAGCTTGCTGCGCCAGAACGACTCCCCGCCGCGCGACTGGATCATCTCCAGGGGCAGGGCGACCAACGGGAAGGTCAGCTTTTCGTGGTGCGACCACTGCCGGTACAGAATGGTCGCCAAGCAGAGGAAAGCGCCGAAGACGATGAGGTACAGCGCCATCCAGCCCGCCAACGGCAACACCCATGCCGCCCAGGGAATGGGCTCGCCGGCAGGCAGACCCTCATAGAAGTACCGCGCGACGGGAGCTTCGTCCGACGTGTGGCGCCATGGAACCGCCCACGGTCGAATGTGGGGGAAGAACAAGGTGCTCCACTGATTGGCGTCGTTCTCGTAGTAGCGGACGCCGACCATGGTCGCGATGAGTCGCTCCATCACGCCGCGGGAGGCGACCATGGAAGCGATGAGCATCATGCAGTGGGCGACGGCAATCTCGGCCGGCTTGAGGATCCAGGAGGGTTTGACCCGACCTACGACCTTGTTGACCAGGATCAGCACGAACAGGAGCGCCACCACCACCGGCGGTAACTGCAGAAACCCGATCATGATTCTGCCGGTCACCAGTTCGGCGTAGGACACGATGACGACCACCGCAAGTTGGGCGAACAGACCGATGGTGATGGCGCGAAGGGTCACCTGGAGTTCCTTGCGGGCAGCGACTCGAGCCCGAGGGAATGATATTGCATGGCCGTTCAGCCGGCAAGCCGCCCCACCTTGACGCACCACTCCGCGGTGGGAACAATCCCCCTCCCGCCGTCGTCTAACCGCGCAATGCCGGAGGGCGTTTGGGCAATCAGTCCCCGAGAGGTGACCATCGTGCGTCTGTTGAGAACCGCCGTTCTGCTGTTGCTCCTTATGCAAGTTGTGCTCCGGGCGGAGGGACAGCCGGAGGCCATCCAACAAGCCGAAGAAGCCCTTCGCGCCCGGGACTATGCCCGGGCGCAGACGCTTCTGGCGCCGGTGACCGGCGCCGAGGGGGCGAGCGACTACGCGCTGTTCCTGTTGGGCAATGCGCACTACTACGCGAAGCAGTACCCCCAGTCGGCGCAGGTCTACGACCGGCTGTTGAAGGACTTCGCCGACTCGCCGTGGCGGAAGAAGGCGCTGTTCAAGAAGGCCGACGCCCTGGCGCAGCAGAAGCAGTTCGGTCAGGCGGCCGACCTGCTGCAGCCTGAAGTCGAGCATCTGGTGTCGGACGCGCGGAAGGAAGAGGTTGCGGCGTCGTACCTCAAGTATGCGGAGGGGTACTTCAGGCCGGCCGACAAGGACAAGCAGCCGGACTACGAGAAGGCGCGCAGCCTCTTCGAGAAAGCCCTCGAGCTGGGCTTGACCCCGGAGAAGACCGCGCAAACCAAGTTGAGCGTGGCGCGGTGCTGGTATGAGGCGGGGGAGTTCGGCAATGCAGCACAGGGGCTGCAGGCGCTCCTCAAGGAGCACCCCGACGCCAAGGTGCTGCCCGACGCGAAGTACTACCTGGGGAGGGCGTATCTGCGCAGCGGCAACATGCGGCAGGCGCGCAACACGCTCCGCGACTTCCAGGAAGACTACCCTCAGAGCACGCTCCTGCCCGACGTGCTCTTCGCGCTCTCCCAGACGTATCACGTTCCCGCTCCGCAGGATGACCGCGAGCTGGACCTGGGCGTCAAGGCACTGCGCGAGTTCGTCCAGCGGTACGGCAAGCACCAGCAGGCCATCGTCGCCGACTACCAGCTCGGGGTCTCCTACTTCAACCGCGGTCGCTACGAAGAGGCGGTCGCCGAACTCTCCGGCTTTGTGAAGCGCTGGGGGAAGTCGGGCAAAGACGAGCTTCCGCAAGCCGCCAACCTCGTCGGGGTGGCCCTGGCAGCGCAGAAGCGCTACCCGCAAGCCATCGATACCTGGAACGAGTTCCTGGTCAAGTTCACCAACCATCGGCTGTGGAACCAGGTGCAGCGGCAGATCCTCGACACCGAGTACCTGATTGGCGACGAAGCCTACCGCGCGAAGAAGTACGCCGACGCCCTGAAAGCGTGGGACGCCTTCCGGGCGAAGTACCCGCTGGACGTGCGCAACCCGGACATCATGTTCATGCGCGGGATGATCCAGCACGACCAGAAGAAGTACCCGGAGGCCATCGCCGAATGGGCGAAGCTCACTTCCAAGTACCCGGAGACGGAGCCGGCGGCGCGGGCGTGGCTGCTGACGGGTGACGCCTACGAGACAAAGACGTTTGAGTTCGAGAAAGCCATCGAGGCCTACGGCAAGGTGGGCGAAGGGCAGTGGCAGGCGGAGGCGCAGCAACGGCTCGCAGCGCTAAAGCAGAAGAAGCTCGTCCTCTACACCGAGCGAACGCTGACCACGGCCGACGAGCCGAAACTCAAGGTGGTCACCCGCAATGTGGAGGCGCTGGAGCTACGGGGCTACCGGGTTGACATGGTCGACTACTTCAACCGACTGCACACGTTGGCCGGCGTCGAGAAGCTGGACTTGGCGCTCATCGAACCAGACCAGAAATGGACGCTCAAAGTACCGGAGTACGCCCAGTACAAGGAGGTCGAGACAGAGGCGCCCCTCCCCTTCAAGGAACCGGGTGTCTATGCGGTGACCTGCCAGGCGGACAAACTGGAAGCCACCACCGTGGTGATGGTGACAGAC
>PEVN01000344.1 GCA_002779825.1 Armatimonadetes bacterium CG06_land_8_20_14_3_00_66_21
GGGCAGGCCGGGGAACATGTCGTAGACAAGGGGTGGGAAGCCGCACCACTCCTGGATGCCGAAGTTGGGCGCCCACACGTCGAGATGCAGGTTGGCCGCGTGGCCGACAGGCGAGACATCGCCGGGGCCGTGCCAAGCGGTGCGGAGGCCGTACAGGTCGGCGTGGAGGGCGACGTTGCGCGCCAAGGTGAGACCGCCCATCTGGCTTACATGCATACGAACAAAGTCGATGAGCTTCCCGGCAATCAGTGGTTGCCATTCGCGCGGGTGGTTGAACAGCTCGCCCATGGCCAGCGGCGTGGCGCACTGCTCGCGGACGCGGGCGAACCACTCCAGGTCCTCCGGCGCGAGGAGATCTTCCAGGAAGAAGAGCTTGGACGGCTCCAGGTCTTTCGCAAACTGCACCGCGTCGATGGGCTGCAAGCGTTCGTGGACATCGTGAAGCAACTCGACTTCTGGGCCGACTGCGGAGCGCACATGCTCGATCATCCGAAGCTGGGTGCGCATGTAGTCGCGCGGGTCGAAGTAGGCTCCCTCCGGCGCGCCCTCCGGTTTCGCCAACTCCCCCGGCTTCCCGCCGTACCCGCCCTGTTGGACTCGGATGTACCGGTACCCCTGCTCCATGAACTGGCGCACGCTGTCTTCCACAGCCCTTGGGTCGTCGCCGCCCGCGTGCCGGTAGACGGCCGCAGCCTCCCGGCACTTGCCGCCCAGGAGTTGATAGACGGGCATCCCCGCCTGCTTGCCCTTGAGGTCCCACAGCGCCATGTCGATCCCCGAGAGGGCGTTGTTGAGCACCGGTCCGTTCCGCCAGTAGCCGTTGACCATGGCCATCTGCCAGAGTTCCTCGATGCGCGATACGTCGCGCCCGAGGACGAACGGCTTCAGATGGTGCTCGATCGCCGCGTGGACGGCACGGAACCTCTGCGTGAAGGTGGCGCACCCCAGCCCGTACAGCCCGGGCTCGGAGGTGATGACCTTCACCACCACCAGTCGGCAGCCGGCGGGTTGGGTGAGGATGGTCTGGACGTCTTGGATGGTGGTAGCCAATGGCTGTCTCCTTCGAACACACCGTAGAGCGGGGCAGCTCAGATCGGCTGCCCCCTCGGCGTAAGCTGCACCGTCAGCCCGCCGTCCACGTAGAGGATCTGCCCGGTGATGAACTCGGCGTCCGGCGACGCCAGAAAAGCGACGGCGGCGGCGATGTCCAGCGGCGTGCCGAACGTGCGCAGTGGCACGCGCTCCAGCAACGGCTGCGCGTGCGGGTGGTCGGACGTACGCCCTCGGTGGATGGGGCCGGGACCGAGGCAGTTGACGCGGATGCCAAAGTCGGCCAAATCGAGCGCCATGCACTTGGTCATCACGTCGAGGGCGCCTTTGGTCATGTCATACGGCAGCCCGGGCCAGTGCGCGCGCAGCGCGCCGACGGTGCTGATGTTCACCAGGTTGCCGCCGTGCCCGTGGTCGCGCATGAGTTGCGCCGCGCGCAGGGAGCACATGTACGGCCCCTTGATGTTGCTGGCGAGTTGGCTGTCTACCAGCGTCTCGGGCACCTTGAACATGTGGTCGCGCCGGAGATCCGCGGCGTTGTTGACCAAGAGGTGCACGGTGCCGAAGGCGCTCAGGGTCTCTCCGAACAGCCGCTCGATGTCTTCCATGCAGCCAATGTCCGCCGGCACACCCACCGCCTCGGCGCCGACTGCGATCAGCTCCACCACGGTTTCGTCTACGGCCTCCGCCGTGCGGCTGGTGATGACGACCTTCATGCCCTCTCTGGCCAGGCGGGCGGCGATGCCTTTGCCGATGTGCTTGGTGGAACCAGTGACGAGGGCGACTTGGCCCTTCAGTTCGGGGTAGCGCGCCGGGATGGACTCACACTGGGACTTGAGGTCGAATGTCTTCCTACCGATTGCGCATCTTCCCTTCTGGAACGACTGCCAGACACGAGAGGTGTCTCCAGCCCGTCGCGCTGCAGCATATCCTCCATTGCCACTGCCCACCTTCGCCGACGAGAGCGACGCAGCGGCCCGCTGCCGTTTGTGGCAAACAGGCGAGGAGTCCGGCACCGGATGGCGAATACCTGGCGACGACTCCCACCACCACCGCCCCCGAGGAGGTCCGCAGAGATGAGCAAGTTCCTGGTGCCGACCGCAAGCTTCGTACTGGCAGGTCTGTCGGTGCTGTCGGCAATTGCCGCCGCGCCCCTGCCACCGATCCAGCAAGTCGAGATCGGCAAGAACGCCGAGTTCCGCGTGAACGGGCAACCGTTCCTGCCGTTGATGCTCTGGCTGCAGAGCGAGGCACGGATCCCGGACGGGCTGGCCATCGGCGCCAACACGTTCACCGGGAACGGCGGCAAGCTGGGCAACAGGGAGTACCTGAAGGCCCTGGCGGACAACGGGCTGTATGGGATCGTCGACTTCGACCCGGAGGCCGGCGGGCAGTCGCACCTGCTGGGCTGGATCCACGGCGATGAGCCGGACTTGGCGAAGCAGGTCAGCGATGCCGAGGTGTTGCCGGGGGCCGGCTTGCGGCTGAACTCCAGCACGCCGCTGTTCCGGATCGTCGACGGCGTGGCGCACAGTTGGACGGTCCTTGACCCGCTGCAGGACGCCGAGGTTACCGTGAAGCTGGCGAAGCCGGTCACGGTGAAGAGCCTGGGCGTGTGGCTGACGGTCTCGGCGGGACTCGCGGTGGCGAAGGACGTGTCGTTCACCGCCGAGGGTCAGGGGATCCTGAACGCGACGCTGAAGAACGAGAAGGGCGAGCAGCACTTCGACCTGGAGAAGCCGGCGACGTTCAGCTCGCTCACCTTCCGGGTCCGTTCGACTTATCCGGGCGAGCAGGTCTGGGGATCGCTGGGCGAGCTTGCCGGCTATGACGAGGCCGGCGACAACGTGCTGCTGTCGCCGCCGCGGTGGGTGCCTCGGTCCGCCCCCGAGGAGGTGTCAGCCGAGTACCGGAAGATCAAGCAGGCCGACCCCACGCGCCCCGTGCTGGTCACCTTCACGGCCCACTTCATGAAGGAATTCACCGACAAGTACGACCAGGCGACCCAGGAGAAGCTGTACCCGGAGTTCATGAACTCGTGCGACGTCGCCGGCTACGACATCTACCCGATCTTCGGCTGGAACAAGCCGGAGTGGCTATACCGCGTCGCGGACGGCGTGTCCGAGCTGCGCGCCCTCGCCGGTCCCAAGCGCCCGGTGTACGCCTGGATCGAGACCAACAAGGGCAGCCAGTGGGTCGCACCGGACAGGCAGCTCGACGTGACGCCCAAGGACACCCGCGCCGAGGTGTGGATGGCACTCATCCGCGGCGCCACCGCAATTGGCTACTTCACCCATCGGTGGAAGCCCGACTACAAGCAGTTCGCACCCGAAGGCGAGATGGTGGCGGCGCTGAAGCGGCTCAACGACCAACTCACCCGCCTCGCCCCCGCCCTCCTCGCCGCCCCCGCCGCGACCCGGATCGAGATGAAGCTGAGCGACGACCTGCCCTGTCACTTCAAAGCCACCAGCCACGAGGGCGCGCTGTGGATCTTCGCCCAGAACATGGACATGCAGAAGCGGACAGGGACGGCGACGTTCCGGGTGGACGGACTGAAGGCAGGGGCGAAGATTGAGGAGGTCGACGAAGGCCGCAGCCTCACGGCCGGAGACGCCGTCTTCACGGACCAGTTCGAGGGGTTGGCGGAGCACGTGTACAGGCTGGCCGAGTAGAGCGCCTCGTTCCGCGGGGGGCGCCCGGGTCGGCTTGTGGGACTGTCTCCAGACAGCGCTTCAGGGCAGTCAGCGCCGCGGGATTGGTGCCTCCGAGTCGGTCTGTCACTGGGGTGGGTCGCAGCTCACTTCCGGTCCATCACCCAGACCCCCGACCAGTCCTCACCCGGAGGGCTCTCCAAGTACGCG
Organism: Armatimonadetes bacterium CG06_land_8_20_14_3_00_66_21; assembly: GCA_002779825.1. Taxonomy (GTDB): domain Bacteria; phylum Armatimonadota; class Abditibacteriia; order CG2-30-66-41; family CG2-30-66-41; genus CG2-30-66-41. The sequence goes on from PEVN01000344.1 coordinate 3,912, forward strand.
CGGCAGCGCTCCAGGAGAAGCTGCGACGGTCTGTCTGCGGGCCTGCGCCTGGAGGTCTCCTCGAACACGCTGATCGCTTGCTCCCACTGGCGGCTCAGGTAGAGCTGCATGCCTTCGTCGAACAGCCGCGCGAAGTCGTGCTCCGCTCGTTCCACGTTGCCCTTCTCCGCCACCAGTTCGTAGACCGAAGTGCCTTGGGTCCTCCCCAGGACAGCCACCACGTCGACGAGTCGCGCCACGATTTGGTCCTTCGCGAGAGCATAGGTCGAGTCGCTGATAAGGATCCGGGTGCCGTAGTGCTTGTTCAGCCCCTCGAGCCTGCTGGCGAGGTTCACGCTGTCGCCGATGGCGGTGTAGCTGAGTCGTTCGTCGTACCCCAGGTTGCCGACGATCGCGTCTCCTGAGTTCACACCGATCCGCGTCTCGAAGACGGGCAGCCCTCGTTTCCTCCATTCGGCGGCGAGGGCATCGAGTTGCCTCTGGCACTGCAGCGCGGACTGGCAGGCGAGCACGGCATGGTGCTCCAGGTAGTGCGGGGCGCCCCAGAAAGCCATGACGCAGTCGCCGATGAACTTGTCCACCGTTCCTCGCGGAGGACGACGAGGAGGTGCCGGCGCTCGTAGCTGGTCACCCGGGCCGCGGAGATGTCCATGCCCAAGACCCCCTCAGGCCGGCCGTCCTTGCCAAAGAAGGGCGCATACCCTGAGAGCCAGGAGCCCCACTTATCGCTGTAGAACCGGTCCTCCGTGTGGGCTCGGTACGGCTTCTTGAAGGCGTCGAGGCAGAACGGGCTGGGAGACACGCAGACCTCGCCCAGCCGCGCCATGTCGGGAAGGCTCTCCTCGGCATCGACCACGAAGACGACCTGCCCCTTCGCGTGCTGCCTCATCGTGTAGACAAACCGGACCTCGGCATCCTGCTTGCGGATCTCCTGCAGGCACCGTTTGATCCTCCGGTAGGCGGGGCTTCGTTCATCCGCGCGCGTCTTCAGGGTGCGGTGGGTCTCGGCGTCGATCAGGAGAGCACCGGTGGCGACCCCGTCGCGCAACCGCTCCCGAATGGCCTGGCGGGCGAACGAGTGGACGCTCCGGTAGGTGACGAGCCCAAGCAGACCGGAAGTGACGACCCCGATCCCCACGAAGGCGGTGCCAAGGCTGAACCTGAGGGTGTAGCCCCTCCTGGATCTTCTGCCCAGCATCGTGTTCCTGTCGGCTATCGGACGCCAGACGCCTCATCGCGAGACGAGGCCCATTGTGGTCGGGGGTTAGATTCTACCCCGGGCTGGCAGCGGTGTCGACGGTTTCCGCCCCGAGCGAGGAGCGTGGGTCAGGTGGCGCGGCCGCCTGCTGCGACCACCTCAGCCCGTCCCACGCCAATCGGAGGCCGTGCCGGGCCAGCCACGCTGCGGACTCGTCGTGAGGCGGGCAGTGGTGCAGGCTGAGGTGGGTTGCGTACCACGGCGTGTCCGGCCCCACCGTGCCCTGGTCCATCAGTCGCCCGCGTTCCGCAACCGCCAACGGGAAGTTGAGGTGGTTCTTCCGCAGGTCCGCGATGCCGTCGGACTCGCTCTTTAGCCCGAAGGTTGCCTCCATGACCACGGCCGCGAGCCGGCAGTGCCTCAGATGAGCCACGGTGGCGTCGAGCAGCGGCCCGGTGTCGCAGGCGTACAGCAGCAAGCGGCCGTTCCTGGACAGCAGGTACACAAACGCCTCCGGATGGTCGTCCATGTGACGCGCCGGCAACGGCGTCACCTGCCAATCGCCCACGGTCACGTTCTCGAACGGCTGCAGCGCGCCCAGCGACAGCGGGATCGAGGCGTCAACGGCGTCGCGCACATGACGGCCGGCCTCCCGCCCTCCCCAGAGCGTGAGAGTGCGCCCCCTTTGCTGCGCGCGGCGGCACAACTCGGTGATCGCCGCAGAGCCGGCGTGGTCCTCGTGCAGGTGTGTCATCAGCAGATGGACGACCGTGGTTCCCTCGTTCCCCAGCCGCGTCAACTGCTCAGGGACGGTCGGGCCGCAGTCGATCAGGGTCGAGTGGTCCAGCAACAACGACGAGTACGTCCGGCGCGACCGGCCGCCTGCTGCGCGGACTGCTGCGCAGTTGGCGCACGGGCAAGTGTCGGGCACACCGATGTCTGCCGCGCCGGTACCGAGGAAGCGCATGTTCATGAGTCAGTCCGCGCAAACTCACAGAGTTTGACCGCACTCTCCACAAGTCCGTCGGGGAAGAGCCAGCACCCCTTCCCGCCGTGCCCACCGTGGCCAAGCGAGGTGGGTGAGACGGGTACGCTTCGCCGCGATTGCCGCGCCTCCTTCGTTGCGCACCGAGTCGGCGCCCGGCGCGGCTGACACGACGACGGTCATGGATTGCCGAGAGGGGGAGTGGTGGAGCATAATCCGGTACCACTGCCCGAAGGAGAGCGCACCGATGGCGCTTGACCTGGAATCGTCCATGACTGCTTGGTCCCCCCGCAGCAGGAAAGCGCCGCGCCTTCGGGAAGGTAGGCGGTAGCCGGTCGTCCTCCGCCGACGAGGCGAGGGCGCAACCGGCTACCGCCTATCTTCCCGCGCACGGCAACGCATTTTCGAAGGAGACTCGCCATGAACTTGCAGCAGCTCTACGAGTTCGCCATCCAGAAGGGGATGGAAGTCGATCCGCGCGGTCGGGAGTCGCTGCAAGAGAGGCTCCGCGACGTGCGGGAGGAGTACGAGGAGCTATCGGAGAAGGACAGAGCATCCTTCGACCTCGAACGCCTGTCGAACCCCTTCGGCGACACGAGAATCGTGTGCGGCGACACGACGACGGAAGTCCGGCGCGCGATGGTCGGCATCGACATCGAGGGACAGGAGATCCTGGCCGCGAAGATGCTGTCCGACCAAGGGACACGCGTGGACGCCATCCTCGCCCACCACGCGACCGCGCTGGGCCGGCCGCTGGCCAGCGTGTACGACACCGTGTGCGTGCAGGTCCACATGATGACTGAGGTGGGCGTGCCTCTGCACGTTGCGGAGAAGGTGATCAATGCCGACGCGGGCAACCGGGAGCCGGGGGAGAACTACCGGCACGCGGCTTTGGCGGAGCTGCTTGGCGTCTCCATCCTCGGCGTCCACACGCCGACGGATAACTACGGCCTGTGCTTCACCCGCGCCCTCGTGGCGGAGCAACAGCCGGCGAAGGTAAAGGACCTCACCGAGCTGCTTGCTGAGTTGCCCGAGTGCAAAGACAGCCTCCGCAAAGGCATTCCGCCCAAGGCGCTGGTGGGCGCACCGAAGGACTCGCTGGGCGACCGGCTCTACTACTGCCTCACCGGCGGCTGGAACCCGACGCCGACCGCTCTGAAGAAGATCGCCGAAGCGGGCGTCGGCACCGTGGTGATGGTCTCGGCAACCGGCGAGCACGAGCAGCTTGCCAGAGACCACCACATGAACCTCGTGCGGTTCCCGCACTACCCCTTTGACAGCCTCGGTATCAACCTGCTGCTCGATGACCTGAACCGCGAGTCGCCGCTGGACGTCGTCCCGTGCTCCAACTTCACGCGGGTGGAGCGCGGCTGAGGGCGCTGCATTCTGGAGTCGGCATTGCCGCGGCAGAGACTCTTGTCCGGCTCGTCCGGCAGGTGAACCGGTCCGGGCGTAACAGGGACCGTGTGGTCCCCCCCCCGGAGAAACTGATTCACCTGCCGGACGAGCCGGACAGGGGCAGACGCATTCCCGAAGGAGCCTCACATGATGTCCAACAGCTCACTCTCACGGTTGGTGTTCTTCGCCATGCTCGCGTGGTTCGCTTCAGCGCTCCACGCGGCTGAGCAGGCGCGCGTGGAAATCCTGCCCGATCAGGTGATCGGCCCCGTCAACCGGCTGGTTCTGGGCAACAACATGCTGGCCTACCAGGACCGGCGCGAGGAGTACGGCAACCGGGGCGCCGGCCTGTGGGACCCGGGGCAGCGACGGCCGGTGCCGGGGTACGTCGCGCTGGCCAAGCAGGCAGGGCTTAGTGTCTCCCGCTGGCCCGGCGGGTGCGGCGCGCACAACTACAACTGGAAGCTCACCGTTGGGCCGCTGGACAAGCGCCCAACCCAGCAGTTTGGCTTACCCGAGTTCCTCAAGTTCTGCGAGGAGACTGACTCCGTGCCGATTCTGACGGTCGCCGTCTACTGGGGAGATGCGGCTGACGGTGCCGACTTGGTTGAGTACCTCAATACACCCAACGACGGCAGCAATCCCAACGGCGGCACCGACTGGGCAGGGGTGCGCGCAGGCGACGGTCACCCGGCGCCGTACGACGTCGTGTGGTTCGAGTACGGCAACGAGTCGTACCACGGCGAGCACCAGCCGACGGAGGGGCGCGCGGAGAAGCGCAAGTACTCGGCAGAAGAATACGGCCAGCGCTACCTCGTCTACCGCGCCGCCATGAAGGCTGTCGATCCGCTGATCAAGCTGGGTGGGCTCCTGCAGAACGGCATGGACGACTGGAACCGGGCGGTGCTGCGGGTCGCAGGCAAGGAGCTGGACTTCGGCATCGAGCACACGTACACCCCCGGACACCACGGCGATACCACGGCGGACAACAACCGGCTCTTCATGCAGGCGTGCACCGCTTCCGGCGACCGGATCCAGCGGATCTACGACGGGCTCAACAAGCTCGTCGAAGACGAGACCGGCCGCACCGATCTACCGTGGGCGATCACCGAGTACAACGGCCACTTCGTCCAGTCGAAGCCGCTGCCGTACCGCCAGACGCTCGGCAACGCGCTGCGCAACGCCGAGCACGTCCGCGTCATGATGCAGCCGGGCAACCGCATCGCCCTCGCCAACTTCTGGCAGTTCAGCAACGAGTACTGGGGGATGGTGCAGGGCTACGTCCACAAGGGCGAGCCCCTCGTCAAACAGGCCAACTACTACGTCTACCAGCTCTACCACGAGCATTTCGGCGACACGCTCATCGGCGCGAAGGTGACCTGCGGCCGCTGGGACTTCCCCGGCGGCGCCTGGCTGCCGGCGCGATCCGGGGAGCCGGCGGAGTATAAGCTATTCGAGGAGAACCTGCTCCCTGCCGACCACCAGTGGCAGGTCTCGCAGAACCCGCTTGTGAAGCAGCACTTGGAGGACCAGACCCTCGTCGCCGAGTTCAACGGCAGCGACACCAACTACTACCACGGCACCGTAGCGCTCCCGGCAAAGCCAAACACCGGGTACCGGATTACGGGCGAGATCAAGACGGTCGGGCTCAATACTGCAACCGGAGCGGGCTTCCAGGTGGGCGACGCCCGCGGGTGGACAGTCACCAAGTCCTGCGCCCTCGGCGGCGACCTGCGTGGCGACAACGGCTGGACACAGGTGGTGATCGACTACACCACGCTCCCCGACACGGAGGGTCTGGCCATCCAGACGCGCCGCCTCGGCGACGACGGCGGCGCGGACCCGATCAGCGGCACAGCCCATTACCGGCTGAAGAGTGTGCACCAGTTCCGACCGGAGAACTCCGGCGGCGTCCCCGACCTCTCCGTCAACGCTGCCAAGCGGCCCGACGGGACAGTCACCCTGATGGTCGTCAACACGAACCTCGACGAAGACCTCGACACCGAAGTCGTCGTGCCGGGACGGACGCCGGGCGCCGGTGCCCAAGCGGTAGCCTGGAGCCTCGTCAGCCCAACAGCGTGGGCGACGAACGCCGGCGCGGAGCGGGAGGTCACGCTCGTCGAGACGCCGGTGCGCAAGTCAAGCAACGGCTGGCAGGTCATGTTGCCGAAGCATTCGTTGACGGCTATGGAGGTGCGCCCGTGATGCCCGTCGGTTCGTAGTTCCGCGTTCACGCGGGCCGTCGCTTGCCGGAACGGCCAGGGCAATCGCATGAGATTGTGCCGGGCAGATTCGGGTCCTGAAAGGACCAAATGAGAGTAGCCCCTCGAACCCCCGGGGTTCGAGGGGCTAACTCTCAAACTGCCCTTTCAGTTACTATGTAGCGGCGGAGGTAGCCGCCGCCGCCGCATGCGACTCCAGCTATCTTGGGCTTGCGTCGCATGCTGCGGCTGGGTG
>PEVN01000110.1 GCA_002779825.1 Armatimonadetes bacterium CG06_land_8_20_14_3_00_66_21
AACTTGTCCGGGTCGCCGTATCCCGCCGGGCCGCCGTTGGGGTTCTTCAGGTCCAGGTTGTAGCCGTTGGCTTTGATCTCCTCCGCCGACACCTTCCACGCCTGTGGAGTCTCTTCGCGGTTCTCCCACCACGCCTTCTCCGGCTCGAACTCCTCGATGCGGATGGGCTTGGTCTTGGAGTAGGACTTGTAGCCTTCGGGCAGTGGGTGCTCGTAGAACCAGACGGACCTGGTCGGCTCGCCCTTGGTGAAGAAGAGCAGGTTGGTCTTGATGCCGGTGTAGGGGTTGAACACGCCGTTGGGCAGGCGGACGAGGGTGTGCAGGTTGCACTCAGTCAGCAGCTTCTCCTTGATCCGGGTTTTCACGCCCTCGCCGAACAGCGTGCCGTCGGGCAGCACGATGGCGGCGCGGCCGCCGGGCTTCAGCAGGTGCATGATGAGCACCAGGAACAGGTCGGCCGTCTCCCGGGTCTGGAAGGTCTTCGGGAAGCTGCTCTCGATGCCGTCTTCTTCCATGCCGCCAAAAGGCGGGTTGGTGGCGATCACGTCCACCCGGTCGCCGGGGCCGTAGTCGCGCAGCGGCCGCGCCAAGGTGTTGTCATGCCGGATCTGCGCGGGGATGTCGATACCGTGGAGCAGCATGTTGGTGGTGCAGAGCAGATGTGGCAGCGGCTTCTTCTCGACGCCGAACACGCACGCCTGCAGAAGCTGCTCCTCGTCGGGTGTCTTCACCTCGTGCTTGCGCACATGCTCGATGGCGCAGGTCAGGAAGCCGCCGGTGCCGCAGGCCGGATCGAGCATCTTCTCGCCTAACTTGGGGGCCAGCATGTCGATGGCGAATTGGGTCACGCCCCGCGGCGTGTAGTATTCGCCGGCGTTCCCCGCGCTCTGCAGATCCCGCAGGATCTGCTCGTAAATGTTGCCGAAGACGTGCCGGTCCTCAGAGCTGTTGAAGTCGATGTCTTCGTTGAGCCGGTTGATGACCTGCCGCATGAGGGTGCCCGACTTCATGTAGTTGTAGGCATCCTCGAACACAGCGCGAATGACCGCCGCCCGCGACTTGGGCTCGGTCACGGTCAGCTCTTTCAACCCGGGAAAGAGCCGGTTGTTGGCGAAGTCCAGCAGCTCCTCGCCGGTGATGCCCTCCGGGTCTTCCGCCCAGTTACGCCAGCGCAGCTCCTCGGGCAGGGGCGAGGTGTAGCCCTCTTCCAGCAGCTCGTACTCCTCTTCCCGGTCGTCGAAGATCTTCAAGAAGATCATCCAGACGAGCTGGCTGAGGCGCTGGGCATCGCCATCGACGCCCACATCCTTGCGCATGATGTCTTGGATGGCTTTGATGGTGGTGGTGAGGGACATGGTTGTGGGTCTGTGTTTCCTTGGGGGGACGGTGTCCCGAAGGGACAATTGACAATAGCCCAGGGATTAATCCCTGGGATCGCGTGGCGGCGACGATGTTCCAGTCCTGAAAGGACGGCTGAGCCCCTGGCGGTTGTACGTTCAGCCGTCCTTTCAGGACTTGTGGGTGGGGCTACGACGGTTGTCCCAGGGATGAATCCCTGGGCTATTCTCAGGCTGCCCCTTCGGGGCGCTGACGACGGCCTATGCCGCCGCGTAGAGCGCCTCCTCCAGCTCCCGCACCGCCTGCAGGTACTGCTCCTTGCCACCGAATGCCTTCACCAACTCCACCGGCGTGCCGAGGTCGCTGAGCGGCTGGATGCGAAGGACTTCCAGACTCTCGATGTTCTCGACGCCCTGGTCAGCGTACTTGTCCAGGAGGGCATCGAGCACGGCGCGCGCTTGGTCACCGTACTTGGTGAAGTAGTTCCGCTTGCGGACGTTCTCGGCGCGCTCGCGACGGGTCAACGGCGGCTGGTCGAAGGCGACGTGGCAGACAAGGTCGAAGGGGTCGAAGTCTTTGCCGACTTCCTCGGCGAGGGGGGCGAGAAGGACGCCCTGCTGCTCCAGCTCCTGGAGAATCGCCTGCTTCTGCTCGGTCTGGCCCCAACGGCGCAGGAAGTCGTCCAGCGAAGCGAACTCCTCGGTGACGTTCCTGCGGGTGTAGTCGCGAAGCGACTCGGTGATGAGCTTGCCCGCACTATCGAGGTACTGGACGCGTTCGGCCAACACCGTCACGGCGACATCGCGCACCAGGTACTTGCGGCGAGGCTCGGGATCGACGATGGTTCCGTCCTCAGGCGGGTACTCCGTGTCGCCTTCCTCAGGTGGTGGGGTGTCATCCGGCGGCACGGGTGAATCGTCGGGACCGGGCTCATAGATCTGCACCGGATCGCCGTCGAAGTCAGGATCGGCGAACAGCTCGGTCGCCTTCCTGAAGTCCATGATGGTGAAGAACCGCTTGTCGTAGTCCTCATTGATCCGTGTCCCGCGGCCGATGATCTGCTTGAACTCGGTCATGGACCTGATGATCCGGTCGAGGACGATGAGCTTGCAGGTCTGGACATCGACACCGGTGGAGAGCAACTTGGAGGTCGTCGCGACCACGGGGAATTGGCTCTCGGGGTCGATGAAGTTGTCCAGCTCGTCCTTGCCCTCGTCGCTGTCGCCGGTCATCCGCATGATGTACTTGCTGTTGTCGGCGGCGAGGTCGGCGTTTTCGTTGACCAGGGCCGACCGCATGCGCTCGGCGTGGTTGATGTCTTCGCAGAAGACGATGGTCTTGTCGTGGCGGCCGGTCCCCTTCAGGAACTCGCTCACCTTCCGGGCGACAAGCTGGGTGCGCTGCTCCAGCACGAGCTGGCGGTCGAAGTCGGACTGGTTGTAGATGCGGTCCTCGATCAACTGACCGTGCGCATCCCGCTTGCCTTTCTCGGGCCGCCAGCCGGTCACGTCCTTGTCGAGGTCGATCCGCACCACCTTGTAGGGCGCCAGGAACCCGTCGTTGATCCCCTGTCGCAGGGAATAGGTGTAGACCGGCTCGCCGAAGTAGTGGATGTTGGAGATGTACTCGGTTTCGCGGGGCGTTGCGGTCATGCCCAGGTGCGTCGCCGACGAGAAGTACTGCAGGATGTCGTGCCACTGGGAGTCCTCCGCGGCGCTCCCGCGGTGGCACTCGTCCACGACCACGAGATCGAAGAAGTCCGGCGAGAACTGCCTGTAGATGTTCAGCTCCTCTTCGGTGCCGGTGACCGCCTGATAGAGCGACAGGTAGATCTCGTAGGACTTGTCGATCTGCCGGTTGGTGATCTTGGTCATGGCGGAGCCGAAGGGCTTGAAGTCGTTGATGCGGGTCTGGTCGACCAGGATGTTGCGGTCGGCGAGGAACAGGATTCGCTTCTTGACGCCGGCCTTCCAGAGCCGCCAGATGATCTGAAAGGCGGTGTAGGTCTTCCCGGTGCCCGTCGCCATGACGAGCAGCAGCCGCGACTGTCCCTTCGCCACGGCTTCGACCACGCGGTTGATGGCGACGCGCTGGTAGTAGCGCGGCGCCTTGCCCAGCACGTCGGTGTGGTAGGCCTGGGTGACGACCTGCTGTTGCGCCTCGCCGAAGCCTTTCCAGGCGCAGTACCGCGCCCACAACTCGTCGGGCGAAGGGAAGTCGTCAAGCGGCAATTCCTGTTCGACGGGCGTTGTGGTTCCGGTGCGGTCGTGGAGCAGGAAGGCGTCGCCATTGGAGCTGAAGGCGAAAGGCACGTCGAGGGCTTCGGCGTAGTCCAGCGCCTGCGGCATCCCGTCGCCGAGCTTGTGGTTGTTGTCCTTCGCTTCGAGGACGGCAAGGGGCAGGTTGGGCTTGTGGTAGAGCACGTAGTCGGCGCGTCTCCGCTCCCCACGCATGGTGAGCCGCCCGCGCACAATGACCCGACCGTTGGTGAATACCTCCTCGCGGAAATGCCACGGCTGCCGCCACCCGGCCTGGCGGATTGCCGGCGTGAGGTACTTCGTGCAGATGTCGCGTTCGCTCAGTGTCTTCTTGTTGAGTGCCACCACGGCAGGCTCCCCTGTTTGGTGCAAGCGGAGGCGCTTCCGCCCAGTTCACGACCGGTCGCGCGCGCCGGCAATTGTACCCGTCCTGTGGCGTTGAGGGCGGCGCCGCCGGGGACTCGGCGATAGTCGGGCTTCGCCATGGACCGGAGCGTGGCGGTGGCACCCGTGCGGTTGCAGCCTTGCGAGGGCGAGCCGCCATCGCTGAGCGTTCCGCTGGCGCGTCGGCCGTTTGCCGAGGCTGCGGTTGCCTGTCCCATGGAGGTGTGGCTCACCACGGAACCGACCATTCCGTAGTGCACCGCCCGAGGCGAGGGCGATGGGTAGGCGCGCATCAGCCGGCCGAAGCTCTCCACGATTCGGGCCGCAAGCTGGTCGGCGTGGTCGTCGTCGTTGCCGTACTTCGGCGCGTGTTCCCGGCAGAGGGCGAGCGTAGCTTGGTGACCGACGAAATCCGCCGACAAGGCTTGGAGAAGTTCGGCCATGCTGACCAGATGTTCCTCGAACACCAAAGTTCTAGCTCGGGGCAGGTCTCCGACCGCCCCGAAACGCTTGACCGGAAGGTCTCAAAGGGCTGCGAATCCACGGGATTCGAGGAGACCTGTCGG
>PEVN01000243.1 GCA_002779825.1 Armatimonadetes bacterium CG06_land_8_20_14_3_00_66_21
GGCGGCTTCGGCGTCTTCAGCTTCGGGCATCGGCACCCGAAGATCGTCGCCGCCGTCCGGGAACAGCTTGACCGTCAGCCGCTGTCCAGCCGCCTGCTGTTCAGTGAGCAGCAGGGACGACTGGCGGAGCTGATTGCTCAGCATGCGCCCGGCGACCTCCAGTTCTCGTTCTTCACCAACAGCGGCACCGAGTCCATCGAGGGAGCGCTCAAGCTGGCGCGGTTGGCGACGGGCAAGACCGGCTTCATCGCCTTCGACAACGCGTTTCACGGCAAGTCTTTGGGCTCGCTCAGCGCCGGAGGGCGGGAGATCTACCGGCAGAAGTTCGCGCCGCTGGTGCCAGGCTTCACCCACGTTCCCTTCGGCGACGCCGACGCGGTGGCTGCGGCGATCGGCGAGGACACAGCGGCGGTGGTCGTGGAGCCGATTCAGGGGGAGGCTGGCGTGATCGTGCCGCCAGCCGACTTCCTACCCCGAGTTCAGGAGCTCTGCCGCGCCAACGGCGTGCTGCTGATTGCCGACGAAGTGCAGACCGGCATGGGGCGCACGGGCAGGACCTGGGCGGTGGACCACTATGGCGTCGAGCCCGACATTATGACGCTGGCCAAGGCGTTGGGCGGCGGGGTGATGCCCGTTGGCGCCATTGTGGGAACGGCGCGGGTCTTCGAGCCGTTGGTGGAGAACCCGTTGCTCCACTCGTCGACGTTCGGGGGCAATCCGCTCGCGTGCGCCGCAGGTTGCGCCGCCTTCGGAGTGCTGCACGAAGAGAACCTGGCTGCCCGCGCCGCCGAGCAGGGAGAGAAGCTGCTGGCCGCGCTGCGGGAAGTGGCCGAGGATCACAGCGAGTGGATTCTGGCCGTCCGCGGCAAGGGACTCATGATCGGCGTCGAGTTCAGGCACGAAGACGTAGGCGGACTGGTCATCGCCGGCATGGCGCAGCGGCACGTGATCGCGGCGTACACGCTCAACAATCCCTCGGTCATCCGGTTCGAGCCACCCCTGACCATCTCGGACGCCCAGATCCAGCGCGCGGCTGCCGCATTCCGCGAATCGATGGAGCAGACGGCAGAACTTTTGCAAGGCGTTGACCTTGAGGAATAGCCATGCCCCATATCGACTGCGCCATCGAGATCGCTGCAAACATCGAGCCGGTCTACGCTCTGGCCAAGGACGTGGAGCAGTTCCCCGAGTTCATGCCCGACCTGGAGGCGGTGACGATCCTGGAGCGCGACGGCGGTCACACCGTCAGCCAGTGGCAGGGCCGGATCAAGCAGTTCAACCGCGCGATCAAGTGGACCGAAGAAGACTGGTGGGACGACGCCGCGAAGACGTGCCGGTTCGAGCAGACCGAGGGCGACTTCACCGCCTACAGCGGCGTCTGGCGCTTCGAGCCCACTGGTCCCGGCACCAAGGCGCTCCTGTCTATCGACTACGAGTACGACGTGCCCCTGGTCGGCAAGATCATCCAAGGCGTCTTACTCAAGCTCGTTCGGCAGAACTGCCAGAATATGTTGGACGCCCTCAAGGGCAAGTGCGAGACGGGCTAAGTCGCTTAGCGGCCGGCCGGTTGTCCGCCGGCCGCCTTTGATTGAAGCCGGGAATGGGGTGGAAATGCCCACGTTTACACCGGCCAAGCCCTGTGCTATAATGCACGCAGCGCAAGTCCCCAGGCAGAAGGCGGCAGATAACACGCCGCCTTTGTTTTGTTCTCAGAGATCCGCCCGGAGCGCGGCGGACAGCAGCCTCGAGCAGGAGTGATGACTTTGCCGCAAGACCGCCAGCCGCCGGAGCAGGAGCTTGCGCGACTGAAGGCACGCGTGCAAGAGCTGGAGGCGGAGCTCGAGCAGTACAAAGGGCGAGCTGGCGACTTGGACAAGCAGCTCTCCGCCGAGCGCGCGGAGCGGCAAGTCATCGAGTCGACGCCACCCATCTCCCCCACCCCCGATCTCGAGCAGACATTGGGTCGGCTGGTCAAGCGGATCGCGATGATCCTGCAGGCCGAGAAGTGCGTCTTCATGTTGCACGACCCGGAAGCGGGCGAACTCGTCGCGCAGCGGCCGGCGGTCGGGCTGTCGGACGAGCAGGTGAAAGTGTTTCGGGTTCGGGCGACGCATGGCGCCTCGGGGGAAGCCTTCCGCGACGCTAAGCCCGTGGTTCTGGACGACGCAGTGGGTGACCCGCGGACCGTCAAGGAAAACGTCGCCCTCCTGAACATCCGCAACATCGCCACCGTTCCGCTGGTCATGGAGACGCGCGACGAGCAAGAGCGAGTCGTCGAGAAGAAGACCATCGGCGTCCTCCATGTGTTCAACAAGCGCTTCGGCGGCATGTTTTCAGACGAAGACGTCCGTCTGCTGACGATCATGGCGCGGCAGGCGGCGGCGGTCATCGCCAGCGCGCAGCTCTACATCGAGCTGAAGCAGGAGAAGGACAAGCTCGAAGCCACCCTGGAGAGCATCCTGGCCGGCGTCATGGTAGTGGACATGAAGGGCAAGGTAACGCTGGTCAACCAGGCAGGCCGCCGGATGCTGGGGCTCACCCAAGAAGGCGAGATCAGCGCCCCGCTCGACGAGGTGATCCCCGATGAGCGGATCCGCGAGCTGGTCAAGCGCAGCATGACTTCGCAGAAGGAATCCGCAGCGGAGATCGAGGTCAAGAAGCCTGCGGAGCGCGTCTACCAGGGACAGACCACGCTCATCCGCGACGAAACCGGCCAGCCGACCGGCGTCGTCGCCATTTTCAACGACATCTCGGAGATCCGGAATGTCGAACGGATGAAGTCGGCTTTCGTCGCCACCGTCTCGCACGAGTTGCGCACTCCGCTAACCGGCATCAAGGGGTTCATCTCCACTCTGCTCTCCGACACCGAGGGGTTCTTCGACGACGAGTCGCGACGCGAGTTCTACACCATCATCGACCAGGAGTGTGACCGACTCACTCGCTTGATCAGCGATCTGCTGAACGTCTCAGCCATCGAGTCCGGCCGGGCTCTGGAGGTCAACTACACGCCGGTCGACCCGACCTCGCTCATCGAGAAGACGGTGAGCGTCCAGCGGTCCTACACGGACAAGCACGAGCTGCGGGTGGAGATCCCCGAACGGCTGCCGCGCATCATGGCCGACGAAGAAAAGCTCGAGAGGATTCTGACCAACCTGATGAACAACGCCACCAAGTACTCGCCCCACGGCGGCGAAGTTGTGGTGCGAGCCGTTCGGGAAGGCGACTCGATTGTGGTCGCGGTTCGCGACCAGGGGATTGGGGTCCCGAAAGACAAGCAGACAAAGATCTTCGAGCGGTTCGAGCGCGTCGACACCCGGGACACGCGCGAAGCCGGTGGAGCGGGGATCGGCCTGTTCCTCGTCAAGCACATGATCGAGGCGCACGGCGGCACGATCGGGGTTGAGAGCGAGGTCGGCAACGGCTCGACGTTCACCTTCTCCATCCCCGTCGAACCCAAACGGGCCGGCGGCGGCGGCGGAAGCGCCTGAGCTGATCGGTTCGTCCGGGGAGCGCCGTTTGCGCCCGCTGTCTCGGCTCCCCGTCGGGGCGATTCCCCTTGTTCCAGGATTGCGCGGATCCCGCTGATGAAGATTGCCATTGGCTCAGACCATGCCGGCTTTGTACTCAAGGAGCACCTGCGAGCGCTTGTGTCTAGCTTGGGGCACGAGGTGGACGACTTTGGGTGCTACTCCTGTGAGAGCGTGGACTACCCGGACGTCTCCCTCGCCGTAGCGCGCTCGGTGGCCGCCGGCCGGTTCGACCGCGGGATCCTGGTCTGCGGATCGGGGCAGGGCACGTGCATCGCCGCCAACAAGATCCAGGGAATCCGCGCCACGCTGTGCAACGACTTGTACGCCGCCACCTACACGCGCAGCCACAACGACGCAAACGTCATGACCCTCGGTGAGCGGATCGTCGGGCCCGGGCTGGCAGAGGCAATCGTTGCCACGTGGCTGGCGACGGAGTTCAGCGGCGACGCGCGTCACCAACGGCGAATCGACAAGATCCATGAAGCGGAGCAGGAGGGAATGAACGCGTGAGCGATTGTTGCCAAACGGAGCTGCAGCAGCTTGACCCCGAGATCTACGAGGCGATCCAAGCAGAGCTGAACCGGGAGCGGAACGGGCTGGAACTCATCGCCTCGGAGAACTTCGTCAGCCGCGCCGTCTTGCAGGCGCAGGGCTGCATCATGACCAACAAGTACGCCGAGGGCTACCCGAACAAGCGGTACTACGGCGGGTGCCAGGAGGTGGACAAGGCCGAGTTGCTGGCGATCGACCGCGCCAAGCAGCTCTTCGGCGCCGAACACGCCAACGTCCAGCCCCACTGCGGCTCTTCTGCGAACATGGGCGTTTACTTCGCGATGCTCGAGATCGGCGACACGATCCTCGGGATGAAGCTCGCCCACGGCGGGCACCTGACCCACGGCAGCCCGGTGAGCTTCTCCGGCAAGTTCTACAACATCGTCCCTTACGGCGTCAAACGAGAGACGGGCACGATCGACTACGACGAGTTGGCGCGATTGGCCAAGGAGCATCGGCCGAAGATGATTGTGGCCGGCGCCAGCGCCTACCCCCGCGTGATCGACTTTCCACGGTTCCGACAGGTGGCCGATAGTGTCGGTGCGCTGCTGATGGTGGACATGGCGCACATCGCCGGACTGGTGGCGACCGGGCTACACCCGTCGCCTGTGCCGCACTCCGATTTCGTGACGACCACTACCCACAAGACGCTACGCGGCCCGCGCGCCGGCATGATTCTGTGCAAGCAGGAGTACGCGGCGGTGCTCGACAAGACGATCATGCCCGGTATCCAGGGCGGCCCGCTGATGCACATCATCGCCGCCAAAGCGGTCTGCCTCAAAGAGGCGATGGCGCCGGAGTTCAAGGCGTACCAGCAGCGAATCGTGGACAATGCGCAAGCGCTCGCCCAGGGGCTCACGGCGCGGGGGTTCGAGTTGGTCAGCGGCGGCACCGACAACCACCTGATGCTCGTAAACCTGAACAACCGCAACCTGACCGGCAAGGAGGCCGAAACGCGGCTGGGCGAAGTCGAGATCACCGTGAACAAGAACATGGTGCCCTTCGACGAGCGGTCACCGATGGTCACCAGTGGGATGCGGATCGGCACGCCGGCGGTGTCCACGCGCGGGATGGCACCGGCCGAGATGGCGCAGATCGCCGAGATCATCGACCAGGCACTCTCCGACCGGTACGACGATCGGGTGCGGCAGGAACTACGGACGCGCGTCCGCGCGCTCTGCGATCGCTTCCCGCTCTACAGCTAAGCCCACGCGGCTTCAGGAGGCTCCGCCGACTTGACCGAGTGCTTTCTGTCCTTCCTGTTGGCGGCGATGGCTGCCTTCTGTCTGACCTTCGCAGTGCGTCGCCTGGCGCACCGGTGCGGTGCGCTTGACCGCCCGCAACAGCGGAAGGTGCACCTGCAGCCCATTCCCACTTGGGGCGGACTCGGCCTGTTTGGCGGGATTGTGGTGGCGGCGCTGGTGTTCTGCCCGGTGGACAAAGGTCTGGTGGGGATCCTCTTGGGCAGCGCGCTGTTGGTGCTCACTGGGCTGGTGGACGACAGGTTCGACATGCGGGCCGTTCAGAAGCTTGTGTGCCAGATCGGCGCGGCGCTGGTGCTGCTCGGCTTCGGGGTCGGCATCAGGGGCTTCACCCACCCGTTGACCGGCGACTACCTGTCGCTTGCCGCGTGGCAAACTTGGCTCGCTACCATCCTCTGGGTGGTCTGTATCACCAACACCCTCAACCTCATCGATGGACTGGACGGACTGGCGGCCGGCGTCTCATGCCTCTCGGCTGGCACGCTCTCGGTGCTGGCGCTGCAGCAGGGCTACGGTGAAGTGGCGATCCTGGCCGCTGCCGTGAGCGGCGGCTGTCTCGGGTTCCTCCGGCACAACTTCAACCCGGCGCGGATCTTCATGGGTGACACCGGCAGCCAGATGCTGGGCTTCCTTCTCGCCGCCATCGCGGTAGCCGGCACGGTCAAGAAGCCGGCGGTGATCGCGATTCTCGTGCCCGTGCTCATTCTCGGCGTGCCCGTCACCGATACGCTGCTGGCGGTGATCCGGCGGTCGTGGCGACGCGAGTCGATCTTCAGCGCCGACAGAGAGCACCTCCATCACCGTTTGCTGGACCGAGGGCTGAGCCAAAAGCAAGTCGTGCTGGTGCTGTACGGCGTCACCGCCGTGCTCTGCATGCTGGCGCTCGCTGTCTCTCACTACGCGTAACCCACGGCTGCAGCGGGGGGATTCCCAAATCCGAAATCCCAAATCACAAATCACAAACGCCCCTCTCCGCGTCATGCCCGTCTTCGGCACGCGTCCCGAGGCGGTCAAGCTGGCGCCTGTCATCCGGGAGTTGAGAAGTCGCCCGGACGAGTTCGAGACTGTGGTCGTCGTCACGGCTCAGCACCGGAGCATGCTGGACCAGGTGCTGAAGGTCTTTGAGATTGAGCCGGCTCACGACCTCAACCTCATGCAGCACGGGCAGACCCTGGCGCAGGTTACGTCGCGCGCCCTTGAGGGCGTCCAGGCGCTCATCGAGCAGTGCCAGCCCGAGGTCGTCCTCGTCCAGGGCGACACCACCACGGTCTTCGCCGGCGCGCTGGCGGCATTCTACTGCCAGGTTGCTGTCGGTCACGTAGAAGCCGGCCTGCGCACCAGCAACAAGTACAACCCGTTCCCCGAGGAAATGAACCGCCGGCTCACGACGGCGCTGACGGACCTCCACTTCGCGCCCACGCCCCAGGCGCGCGACAACCTGTTCCGCGAAGGCGTTCCTGCTGAGCGTGTCTACCTGACGGGCAACACGGTGATAGACGCCCTGCTGACGGCCAAGGACCGGATCAAGCCGGTGGCGCAACCGACCGGCAGGATGCTTCTGGTTACGGCGCACCGGCGGGAGAATCTGGGCGAGCCGATGCGAGAGATCTGCCTGGGCGTCTCTGATCTCGTCCACCAGTTCAGTGATGTCCATGTCGTCTTCGCCATGCACCTCAACCCAAAGGTCCGGGAGGCCGTCCGCGACGTGCTCGGCGGACACGAGCGAGTGGACCTGATCGAGCCGCCCGACTACGACGAGTTCGTCGCCCTCATGGCTCGAGCGCACCTGATCCTGACCGATTCCGGCGGCGTCCAGGAAGAGGCGCCAGCGCTGGGCAAGCCGGTGCTGGTCCTGCGCACCACCACCGAACGGCCCGAAGGGGTCACCGCCGGCACGGCCAAGCTTGTGGGGCCTGACCGCGCAGCCATCGTGCAGTCGGCAGCGGAGCTGTTGGGCGACCCGGCCGCCTACGAGTCCATGAGCCAGGCGGCGAACCCCTACGGCGACGGCCGCGCCTCGCACCGAATCGCCGAGGTGTTGCTGCATCACTTCCGGGGCAAGCCGAGACCGGCCGACTGGGGGGGGCACGCCTAACAAGCCGTCTCGCCGTGGGGTCCGCTCGGCGAGGGGCTCTTGACCCCGCCGCCCTACCGGAACGCAACCTCCAGCACGAACGCCTGCGTGTCGGTCTTCTTACCGATCTTCGCTGCGACCCGCACGTCGTACTTGCCGGGCACTGGCGGCCTGCCGGTAAGCAGACCGGTTTGCTCCTCCATCGCCATCCACTCCGGCCCGTGGACAAGGGAATACCTGGGCCGCTCGATGTCCCAGTAGGTGGCGTTGTAGACGCTGGTCGGGTCCTTCGTGCGACTGCGGAGGTCCCCCAAGGACGCCAGCGTCCGGACGGGGTACTCCCACTCAGTCCGAACCTCGATTGCGGTCACGGGCTGGGTGAAGAGGAACGGGCGTGGCAGTTCCACGTAGTCCGAGGGGCCGCTCTCAAGGCCGTCTCCGTCCACAGCAACGACCCGGTAGAATGCTTGGTTCACATTCGGCGCTCTGAGGGCGGCGCCGACGACCTGGCAGGAGGTCGCAGCCGTCTCGCACATCAGATTGGCGGGGAACGGACTCTTCAGCGTGTTCGCCTCGCCCTGGTTGCCGACGTTGACTTCGTACGCAACATCGCTCACGGTGAATCCCTTCTCGCTTGAGCCGTACACTTTGTACTTGGTGGGTCGCGTGCCCTCGCTGGCCGGTTCCCAGTGCACGGTGACGGTGCGCGCGTTCTGGTCGGTCTCCAGCTTCAGACCCACAGGCGGGTGGGGCGTCTTGGTCCGAAAGGTGAACACCTTGCTCCACGGTCCCCACACCCTGTTGGCGTCCCTTGGGCGGACCTTCCAGTAGTAAGTCGTGTCTGAGTTGAGCAGTCCGAGGTACGGCAGACCGAACTGCGCCTTGCCTCTGTCCGGTGTGTGCGAAACGAGTCGGTGCAAGTTCGACGAGAGCGGCCACGCCATGTCCGCCCGGTCGCTGAGCAGGAACTCATAGTCGGCGATGGCGTCGCCGTCCGGATCCGTCGCCGGTTCCCAATGAAACTGGAGCTTCGTGCCGCGCACTGTCCCCCCGTCGGGAGGAGAGAGGGCTCCGGCGACGGCTGCCGGCGGATGGGTGGACGACCGCTCGATCCAGCGGTGCGTGAGGCGCACTCGATGAGGTTCAGTCGTGTCGTCCGTGTACGCGATGGCGTTTTTCCCAAGCTCCAGCGCGGGAAGCGAAAGCTGCGCCATCTGGAGGTCGTTCTCAATGGTCAGGGAGCGCACCGGTTCTTGTCCCGGCTCCAAGCGCAAGAAGTACTGGTACCGCGGTTCTCCGTCGTGCGGGAAGAGCGGGTCCAGGTCGATTCGCCCACCCTCAGCCACAAGCGCCTGCCACTCCTTCCCGTCCCAGGACAGCGACAGCGTGGCGTTTCCTGCCACCGTCACCTCCCCGCCCACGAACACGTATGGGCTGCGCATGGGGATGACAATCGCCCCCCGGTCGGCGGTCGCGCGCAGACCGGCTGGGTCGGCTGCCACGCCGTGAGGTTGATCGGTTGCGTACCGCCATCCCGGCTTCGTGAAGTCGACTGCGTACCGCCACCGACCGTTGCAGACGCGACCGGCAGCGGTGGGACCCCACCCGCTCTCGATACTGCCGCGCCCGTGGAACTTGAGTTGCTCGTGCCCCCAGCCCCACTCGATTGCTTCGCCCGGGCGGAGGGTCAACTCCATGCTGTGCGTCAAACTTGGGTTGTACTTGCCGCCCGGCTCCTCATAGCAGAAGAGGGAGGCGGAGAACTCGTCGGTCGTCCGGGAGTCCCCCGCGAGAACTCCGTACGTGTGGTGTCGCTTGATGAGGTCGTGGTCGCGCGCGAGGTCGGTCTGAGACGCAATCGTGCGGTTGTCTCGGAGCAGGTAGAGGCCGTGCTCGTCGCCGTCCAGCAGGTTCCACCGGCCGTCGGCAAACACTTCGGTGATGCAGTGCCCCTGGATCCGACATGCCCGCACCTGCAGCCCGGCGACGCTCCAAAGCCCGAACAGATTGATGGCGTCGTTCCCGCACAGCGTGTAGCCGTACACGTTGTGGACCTTCACCGGGTCGTTGCACTCGTCGTCCTCGGTGGTCGCGTGGAACCGGCTGTTGACCTCCTGCCACCAGAGCGCCACCGCCTTGTCCCCGTCGGTCATGCCCGGCCTGAGCGCGCTTTCGATGATCCGCTGAACGGTACGCCAGTCGCGCTTCCCGTTGACGAGGACCCACGGGTTCTTCACAGGGACGTCCCCGATGTTCTCCAACAGCACCGACCGGTTCGGCTCGAAGTACTGGTTGAACGCCGCATACCCAATCGGGTCGCGGGTCATGGCGCCATCAAACAACCCACCCATCGACACGGCGTAGCCATACCGGCTCCCGGTGATCGTCTCGACGTGGGTGCGCTCTCTGTCGGTGGCATCCTGACCGGGCGGCGGCTGTTCTGCCGCAGCGAAGGCGAGAGGCAG
>PEVN01000324.1 GCA_002779825.1 Armatimonadetes bacterium CG06_land_8_20_14_3_00_66_21
GTGTGCGCCAGCGCTACCGTCTTCCCGGACACCGGATTGCCGTTCGCGTCCTTCAGCGTCACCGTGATCGTGGACGTGGTCGAGCCGTCCGCCACCACCGACGTCGGCGACGCCGTCACCGTCGACTGGCTGGCGCTTGCCGGTCCCG
This sequence comes from Armatimonadetes bacterium CG06_land_8_20_14_3_00_66_21, assembly GCA_002779825.1. Classification (GTDB taxonomy): domain Bacteria; phylum Armatimonadota; class Abditibacteriia; order CG2-30-66-41; family CG2-30-66-41; genus CG2-30-66-41. The sequence continues at coordinate 149 of PEVN01000324.1, forward strand.
CCGTGAACGTGACCGTCGCCGTCTGGGTAATGGTGAGGCTGTCCGTCGTGTCGGTATAGGTAGTCCCCGCCGTCAGTCCCGTCGCCGTCCAGTTGGTCTCCGTGTCGGCGGTCAGCGCGACGTTCCCCTTCAGGTTCGCGACCAGGACCTGGTCAGCGGCGTCTCGGCCCTGCCTCACCTGCAGGACGCTCGGCGCGGTCGCCCCGCCCGGCAGGCACACGAAGTACGCGGTCCCGGCCTCGTCTGTCTTCACCAGGACTCGCTCGGTCGTCTCCGTCACCCCGCCCGGCTTCGGGTAGTCGGTCGCCCAGACCGGCGGGAACGTGTCGTCAGATGTGGTTTGCGTCACCTTCGCCGGCGTGCCCTGCAGGTTGAGCAGGCCGTCCTGGGCCACCACGTAGATGTCGTAGGTCGTCAACGGGGTCAGCCCGGTCGCGGTCCAACTGGATTCCGTGTCGGCGATCATCCCCCGTCGAGCCCTTCAGGTTCGCCGCCAGGGGCGCGCCGGACGCGTCCTGGCCCGCCTTCACCTGGGCCGCCGTCGGCGCGGTCGCCCCACTCGGCAGGCAGACGAAGTACGAGGCCCCGGCCTCGTTGGTCTTCACCAACACCTGCGCCGTCCGGTCCGTTACCGTGCCCGGCTTCGGGTACGTGCTCGCCCAGGTGGGCGGCGTGGTGTCGTCCTGGGTGCGCACTCCCACCCACTCGGGAGACACCTGTAGATTGCTGAAGAGGTCCTCCGCCACCAGGTAGAAGTCGTAGTCGGTCGACCCCAGCAGTCCCGTCGCCGAGAAGTTCCCCTCCGTGTTGGCCGCCAGCGCCACCAAGCCCTTCAGGTTCGCCGCCAGCGGGTTGCCGGCAGCATCCTGGCCGGCTTTCACCTGCGCCGCCGTCGGCATGTCGGCGCCGACAGGCAGGCAGACGAAGTACGCCGTGCCGGCCTCGTCGATCTTGACTAACAACTGCGCCGTGGTGTCCGTCACCGTCCCGGACTGCGGATCCGGGGCCACCCAGTTCGGCGGCGTGGTGTCCGGAATGCCGCCGAAGTCCTGCCCGGAAACGTTGGCGCTCACCGGGCCCAAGACACTCCGGGTAACCGGAGCGAAGCTGTAGCCGGCCCGGGTCGGGGTGAGGAGGATGTTCGTCGCCGTCCCGCGCACGCCCGTCACCGTATACTGGCCGGCCGCGTTGGTCGTCACCGTCTGCGTGTGACCGCCGCTGGCCGTCACCGTCACGTTCGCCAGCGGGCTGCCGCCAACCAGGATGGTGCCGGTGACGAAGTAGAACGTGTCGTCCGGGATCAGGACGCAGCCCCTGTATTGCGTGTTGGTAGATTGGCCGTTGCAAAGAATCCAGCCCTTGTTGTTGATCGCTACGGGAGACAGACCGGTCCAGCCCGAAGGGATCCCGCCGACGACGCAGTCGTCGAAGATCCGCCACATCACCCTGCCGTCGTATACGAAGTTGGTGCTGCGGCTGGGGTATCCTCTGGTTCCGTAACCAGTTACCCACCCATGGTCGTTGATGCTCGTCGCGTAAGACGTGGTGTCATCCGGATACACCAAGCCCAGGTCCACCACTTGGCCGCCGTCGTACATCACAGCGTGCCAGGAACTGCTTGCGCTAAGACTCCACCCGACTGCCTGGCCGAAGTTGTTGACGGAATACGCCTCTGACGCGGGCGACGTGCCCGGCAGCGCGCCCAGGTCCAGCATCTGCGTGCCATCGTGCAGGAAGGCGTGCGTAGAGCTTAGACTGGCAGTGCTGTAGCCGACTACCCAGCCGCTGTCGTTGATGTCGGTGCCTACGGAACCTGCAGACGGATTAGAGAAGAGAACCCCCAGGTCGATCGGGTCGGAGTTGTAGTCGTTCTGGAAAGCGGCGTGATCCGTGCTGCCTACCCTCATGGAGCCTGCCAACTGGCCCGAAGCGTTGATGGCCACCGGGGAGGCGCTACGAGAGTATGTGCCCTTGATCTGCTTCCATGGAGGGCTCCAAATGGTGCTGTAGACCCAGGCAGGCGTGTACGTGCCGTATCCGAAGTATGTGAGCATCTGCTTGGAGTCGTTGATGTCAGAGCCGGTGCCTCTGTCGGGGTAGCAGTCCGGGCAGCTTTCCTGTTCTTCCGCAGGTATCGGCGCACAGCAGACGTCAGTCGTGTAGCCGCCCGTGAGCGGGTTGGCGTTCGGCGTCCACGTGTAGGGGCGGGTCTCGGAATAGGAAGAGAACGCCCCCCAGCCGATAGCCACGCCATTGTTGTTGAAGCCCTTCCAAGTGATCCCGTACTGGCCCTGGCCACTGGCGAGGGCGACGAACCGGTACGTGGGCGGGACCCCGAACTGCGTGGCGGCGAAGTCCTGGCCCGTGACGTTGCTGGTGGTGATGCCAGGAAGGGACCGCGTCGCCGGAACGAAGGTGTAACCCGGGCGGTACACCCGGATGATGATGTCCTCGCCTCCGCTGAAGTTCGAGAAGCTGTACGTGCCGTCCGCCAGGGTCGTCGTTTGCGCGTCGTAGTTCATAAATGGCGTGGCCTCCTTCGCCCACACCAGGACGCCTCCCAGGCCGCTGCCGCCAACCGTGATGGTGCCGGTGAAGCTGTAGTACGCGTGCGCCGTTCCGCCGAATGCCAGCATCACAACCGGAATCAGGGCTGGCAACAACAACCCCATCTTCATGCGTCCCGCCGTCGTCGTGTTCGTGCCAAGCAGTCTGTGTAGCATGTCTGTTACCTCGGTACGTCTGATCAGTACGTCTGACGTAGGACACTCGGGGCAGGTCTCCTCAAACGCTTCGCGTTTGCGCGCCCCGCAACGCCCGCCCGGAGGTCTCAAAGAGCGGGCGCACGCCGGGGCGCAAGGAGACCTCCGGTCAGTCGTGCGGCGGGGTCAGGAGACCTCGCCGAGCACTGACGGAAACGGAGAATGTGAATCACCGCCGGGACGATCACGGCCGCGTCACCGGCGCCAGCCGTCCGCACGGACCTGGCAGCCCTCGGCGCCAAGCTCTTCGGGTTCCGGGTGGTCCTGCTGGCCGCGGTCCTGTGCTACTTCGTGACCGCGGCTGTGGCGCGCCGGCTGCAGCCGCGGCCGAGTAGCGACAGGGCAGCCACGCAAGCTTGCACTGCGCCTACGGTCGCGGACCCGGCATTCGCGGCGGGTGCAGCCCACGTGCGTAGAGGACCTGGCGCATCGCGATGAGCCCCTCTCTGTTGAGCTTCAGCGCCTCGACCGTTGCCCGTCCTGTCGGGGTGATGCCGAGGAGGAGCGTGAAGTCACTGCTCCAACGGAAGTGCTGGTGCCACAACTGCTCCCGCGGGTGGTAGAGAGGTGCTGCTTCTCGGGTGACTGGGTCCAGTGCGCTGGTCTTGGCGTGCTTGTGGGCGTTGCATCCTTGACAGGCCAGTGCGAGATTCTCCGGAGCAGTCTGTCCACCTCGACTGCGCGGAACGATATGCTCCACGGAGAACGCCTGTGTGGCGAACTGCGACTGGCTCCGGCAGTACTCGCAGCAACCGGCGGCTCGCGCGACCACTTCCTGCCTCTGGCTCACCGTGACGCGTAGGTCAGGCATGGGTGGGGGGGCGAATGCCGAGGTCGTCCATCAGCGTGGGGAGTGTCGTCCCTCGAAGGTGGGCGAGTTCGACGAGGCACTTCACCCGTTCAGCATCAGTCCTCTCGGCAAGATCGGTAAGCTCGACCAACTCGTGACGTTCGTTCTCAGTGAGTGTTTCCGCCTGACGCTTGGCAACAAGCTCGTCGAACCGGCGCTGGGCAGCCGGGGGCAGTGCCCGGTTCACCTTCGTCAGCAGGTCAGCTTCATCCCGGGGCAGACTCGGCGCGAAGCGCTGAGCTCGCAACGCGACGACCCTGCAGACGAAGGCGTCCAGTTGCGGGGCGCTGAGCCGCTCCGCCCCGCGGAGCAGCTCGTTGAGAAGAGCGGGTGCACGCGTCTGGACTGTGGTGGCCATTCTGGACTCTCCTCAGTGAACGTAACTACGCCCCGCATTATATCCGCGTGAACGGGTTGGGTCAAAGTCCCGTTCTCCCCAGACGAAGGAACCGCGCCCGCGGCGACGAACGACTGCGACTCCCGGACAGACCGGAAACGCTGGAGGTGAGTCCATGGCAGCAACCTCGACGCAGGAGCACGGTCGCCTCGTACCAGCTCGCGCGCCTTGCGCACCGTTGCAGCGCGGTTGTGTACGGTCACTCCGACAGGCTCATATAGCGGCGCGTGGGTCGAGGGAGCAGTCACTCATCAAAGTGGAGGTCTTGGCATGCCAACAAAGGTGTGCTCCAAGTGCGAGGAGAGCTACGACTACACAGTCCCGCAGTGTCCAGCTTGTGGCTATCTGGGCTACAAGTTGGTTGAGGTCAACGATGGTCGTTCGAGGGATTCCCGCCTGACTGGGGGTGTTGGTGCTCCGGCCGTTACCGCGTCGGACCTCCTTCGCATCCTCTGGGTGTTTGTGGGCACTTTGATGGTGGTGTCATTCTTCCTGGTGTGGGGTCAAGCGGCGTTCGCGGCCACGTCGTATGTAGGAGCCTGCGCAGAGATCTTCCGGAACTGGTCAGCCTTCATCGAGACCTTCGGCCCCCGAGGGCTGGCTTTCTTGCTGCCGGGGGTGTCAGCACTGGTTGTCGTGGCCGCCCCTTTGCTGAGCGGCAAGGATCGGATCAGAGCAATCTTGGTCCTCGCAGGAGGTGTGATCGGTGCGCTGGTTTGCTGGCAGATCCATGACTATCTATCGTCCGTAGGCAGCTTCCTGGACCTCTCGGGCGCTCTGGGTGTAGGCTTCAAGCTCTTCGCGGCCACGTGCATCGCTGCAGTCATCGTTGGGCTTTCCGGAACACTCATTCTCCCGCCGGCGACGGTAGACGCGAGCCACTGTCGATTGGCTCCCTTCGAGGTTGCCGATCTGCCAGATAAGACAAAGACCTTCTGGCAACTCGTCGGGCCCGGAGCCATTCTCGTCGGGCTGTCCATCGGCAGCGGCGAACTGATTATGTGGCCGGTGATCGTCGCGACCTTCGGTGCCGGCATGATCTGGGCAGCGGCGGTGGGCGTGTTCACGCAGTACTGGGTCAACCAGGAGCTGGGGCGCTACACGCTCGCCACCGGCGAGAGCGTCTACACCGGCTTCGCTCGCGTGTGGCGCGGGTTCGCCCCGCTGTTCATCCTGCTGAACGTCGCCGGTTGGATTCTGCCGGGCTGGGCGGTGGCCTCCGGCGGCGCGCTCAAGGCGCTGGTCGTCGGTACCGACGGCGCGGGCAGCTCCGCGATGTGGACATGGATCACGTTTGCCCTCGTAGCGTTGCTGCTCTTCGGGCCGAAGCTGATCTACTCGTGCGTCGAGAAGACGGAGATGATCCTGGTTGCCATCGTCTCGGTCGGTCTGATCGTCGTGGCGGCGTGTGTGGCCAAGGGCTCAACTTGGGCGGAAGTCGGCCACGGGGTGCTGAACTTCCCGCACATCGACCCGAAGATCTCCATGACGCAGTTCTTCGGTGCGCTGGTCTTCGCCGGTGCAGGCGGCACGTCAAACGTGTTCCTCAACTACTACTTGCGCGACAAGAACCTCGCCATGGGCGCCCGCGCCGAGAAGGTAGTCAACCCACTCCGCGGCGCCGAGGAGAAGGTGCCCTCGACCGGCTTCCAGTGCGAGCCCACCGAGGCGAATCTCGCCCGCTGGCGCCAGTGGTTCACGCACTGGCGATGGGATCAGGCGGTCTTCTTCTGGTTCCTGAACACGCTGACCATCATGCTGTTCATCGTCGGCGCGTTGGCAGTGCTGCGGCCCCGCCATCTGGTGCCTCAGGGGTTCGAGGTGGCCGTGACCCAGGCGCACATTCTCGGCGAGATCATCGGCAAACCGGGCTGGTACTTGATGCTCATCGTCGCCTTCGCCACGTTGTTCAGCACGCAGCTCACCCTTGTCGATGGCTGCGCGCGCACCATCTCGGATATCCTCTACGTCAACTTCGAATGGGCAAAGAAGCGCTCCCTGAGCTGGTGGTACGCCGTCATCGCCGGCGGCTGGATCGTCGTCGGCTGCCTGTTGGCCGGGCTGAACTTCCCCCCGCTCCTGTTGCTCATCACCGGCGCCTGCATGGGCGGCGTCGCCATGGCAGTCTACTGCCCCATGACCCTCTACATCAACCACCGCTTCCTGCCCAAGGAGTTCCGCCCCGGGTGGGTCTCCAAGCTCTTCCTCGGTTGGGCGTCGCTACTATACGGCACCTTCGCGCTCTATACGCTCTGGCAGGTGGCGCGCGAGGCAGTCAAGCTACTCGGCGGATGATATTCGAGCGCGACTGTTTACATCAGCCAGGACTGTGCCACCTTAGTAAATGGCGTACGTTCGTTGTCCGCGGAGTTTTGCCCCGGCTCCTCGGTGAGGACGTACGCCGTTTTCATTTGTGGGACCGGGTCCGGGGCCGGCAGAACGCCTCCGCCCACGTGCCGACGACGGCCTTTGTCGCCACTTCCGGGTGACCCCGCCAATGAACCGCTTCACCGACTACGATCCGTTTGCCTGGGTCTACAACGAGCACTGGGGACACATGTTCACCGACCGCGTCGTCCCGGTCCTCGACGAGTTGGTGCTGCACGCACTTGCCCCCGACGCGCGCCTGCTCGACGTCTGTTGCGGCACCGGACAACTCGCCCAGATCCTGACGGCTCGCGACTACCGGGTCACCGGTCTGGACGGCTCGGAGGACATGCTGCGCTATGCCCGGCAGAACGCGCCCGATGCGGAGTTTATGCTGGCCGACGCGCGGACTTTCTCGCTCCCACCGGTCTTCGACGGGGTCGTCTCCGTGTTCGACAGCCTCAACCACGTTCTCAGCCTGACCGAACTGACTTTCGTCTTCACCAACGTGCATGCCGCTCTCAAAGAGGGCGGCGTCCTTGTGTTCGACCTGAACATGGAGGAAGGCTTCAGGTGGCGCTGGCGCAACTCGTTCAGCCTCGTCGAGGACGACCACGTGTGCGTGATGCAGTTGCTCTACCGGCCGCAAGAGAACGTGCACACCTCGAACGTGACCCTCTTCCGATTGGAGGACGGCCGGTGGCAGCGCTCGGACTTCAGCCTGACCCAGAAATGCTACTCGGAGCAGCAGGTGCAGTCCGCCCTCCAGACAGCCGGGTTCGCCGATATCGAAGCCTACGACGCGCAGGGAGACTTGGGCATGGGCGGCGAGATCGGCAGGAGCTTCTTCGTGGCGCGGAAGTCGGCGGGCTGACCGCCGAGCTGACCGGGCCGCTCCGTTCGCCTCAGTCCCTCGGCACGATCTCCGCCCCGTGGCAGCCGACCTCGAGCCGGTGGATGCTGTGCTGCCCGGCCACGGTCACGTACAGGCTGGTCTCCCACCAGCAGAGGTTCGTCACCTTGTCGCCACCGGCGTTGACGCTGCCCAACAGCTCGCCGGTCTCGCTCACCACGTCGACCGTGCCGCCGGTCCACCGCGCGACCCAGAGCCGCCCATACTCGTCGAACATGATCCCGTCCAGGGTCGGATCCGGCCACTCTCGAACGACGCGCTTGTTCGTGGCCCGGCCGTCTGCGGTCAGGTCGAAGGCGATCAGCCGGTTCGGACTCGACTCCGCCACGTACAGCTTCGACTGGTCCGGCGATACCGCCAGCCCGTTAGGAAACGCCATCCCGTCCGCCAGCCGCGTCACGCCGCCCTCGCGGGCTACGCGGTAGACGCGGCCGATGGGGTTCTCGTTGCTCGAACCCGTCGGGTCGGAGAAGTACAGGTTCCCGGCGAGGTCGAAGCACACGTCGTTCGGCCCCAAGTACGGCTCACCCTCGTACGAATCCGTCACCCCCTCGATGTCCGTCCCGTTCGGCTGCACCCGCAGGATCCGTTTCCCGCCGTAGTCCGCCACCACCACCGACCCGTCCTTGTCCACCTTCAGCCCGTTCGCCTGCCCCCCGGTCTCGCACCAGACCGAGACCGTGCCGGCAGGCGTCTTTCGGCCGATGGTGCCGTTGCGGAGGTAGTTGACGAAATACAGGTTGCCTTGCTGGTCAAAGATCGGCCCCTCGGCAAAGTCAATGTCAGCGACGACGGGGTAGGGCTGGAGGTCAGTAGGAATCGGTGGAATGTCAGTCATCACGGTCCTCCCTGGCGGCCGCCAACGCCTGCGCGTAGGGCGGTTTTTGGACCGCCAACCCGGGGAGGTACTCGAAGTGCCGCAAGTTCCGCGTCACCAAGCGTCTCTCCGGCTCCATGCAGATAGCCGCGACCAAAGCGTCCGGCAGTTTCATTCCGTGCGACAGAGCGTATCGCCGCACCAACACCACAGCTCGGCGGGAGGCGGCAGTAGTCACGGGCAGGGACACGAACCGATTGTGCAGTAGGAAGCATCCGATTGCGTCGGTCTGGCGCTTGTTGGTCGCTCCCCGCAGCAGTTCCATCACGCTGACGTCGGTCGTGGCCCGTTGCTCTCTCGGAATGCCCCTCAGGTAGGTGGTGGCTGCCTCGACGCCCCGGAGGTGGTCGATGAACACGTCGGCGTCTACGACGAGAAGCGGTCCCATTCCTTGTCCCGTAGGTTTCTCACCCATTCGACGCCATCCTTCATGTCGGTTCTGTTCGCCCACATCCCGAACCCAATCGGGTCGAAGTCGTCCTCACCCGCGGGATCGGTTCTCTGCGCATACTCGGCAACGCTCACCCGAACGAGTTCCTCCAGTGACAGCCCGAGTCGCACGGAGGCTGCCCTCAACTCCGCAATCAAGTCCTGCGGAAAAGATGCAATTGCACCGTCCATGGCTTCACTCCAGGCAGAATAGCGATGAGGGATCCGCTCACGTGGCCTGTCCATAGGGTAGCGGCTTGTTGCCGCAACGTCAACCGGCGCCCGCGACATCTCCGCGCTTTCCGACGAGCCGCGCGAACTCGGTCCCTCTCCGTGGTTCATCCCGGGACTCCAAAGAACTCCCGCGCGAACTCCGTCATCGCCGCCCCTTCCTCCTCCGTGAGCGGCGGCAGCGGCGCGCGGACACCGCCGACGGGCACGCCCCGGACCGCGGCGGTCGCTTTGCATCCCGCCAACCGCCCGTGCGCCAGCCAGTACTTGATCAGCCGGTTGACCTCGTACTGCAGCTCGCGCGCCTGGTGAATGTCTCCGGTCAGGAACAGCTCGCGGATCTTCACGAACCACTCCGGAGCGATGTTCTGGGTCGTGCCGATGGAACCGTCGGCACCCATGGTCAGCGCCGGCAGGCACAGCTCGTCCGAGCCCGACAGCACCAGCGCCTTGCCTTCGAGTAGTTCAATGATGTTGCGCATGTAGTACAGATCGGAGCCCGTGTACTTCATGCCGATCAGGTTGTCGACGGCGAACAGCTCCAGCCAAAGTTCGTCGGTCAGCGTCACGCCCGTCTTGTCCGGGATGTTGTAGATCAGCACCGGCAGCGACACGCTCTCCGCGATCGTCCGGTAGTACTGCAGCACCCCCTCATTGCCCACCGGATAGTAGATCGGCGGGATCGTCCCCACCATGTCGGCCCCGATGGACTCCGCGTGCCGCGCCAGCTCAACGGCGCCGTCCGTCGCCAAGTGCCCCACGTGCACAATCGAGATCCCGCGCCCCTTCAGCGCCGCCACCGCCGTCTCCGCCACGAGCTTCCGCTCGTCCATGGAGAGCAGTAGTCCCTCGCCGGTGCTCCCGGTGATGAACGCACCGCGGAGCCCGCGC
>PEVN01000064.1 GCA_002779825.1 Armatimonadetes bacterium CG06_land_8_20_14_3_00_66_21
GAATCCCGTGGATTCGCAGCCCTTTGAGACCTTCCGGTCAAGCGTTTCGGGGCGGTCGGAGACCTGCCCCGAGCTAAGTACGGTTGTAGTATTAGGCTGCGCGGCGTGCAGGACAACGGCTGCCTCGCCTTCTACGAGCGGAAGCTGAGCCACTTCGTGTTTGTGCCGGCCCTGGAGGGGGAGGCGCTCTTCCAGGTCGCCATCGAGGACGGGGTGGACGTCTGGTGCGCTAACGTCTTCGTGAGCGACCGGCCCGAACTCAGGCTCACGCTTGTCGGCGCGGACGAGCAGAAGCCGAGGCTCGAGGCACACAACCCCACCGACCAACCTCTGCAGGCGAAGCTGGTCTCGCCGCCCCATGCGCCCCGCTTCGGCGGTTGGTCAGGCGAGGTCGACGTGCCGGCCGGCAGCTCTGTCGTCGTGCAACTGGCGAGAGCTCTTGGCGGCTGAGCAGGCAGGCGCTGAAGTGCGGTCCGGTTCGACTGGCGAATTCCTGGGAGCGGGGTCAGTTCGGTAGGTGCTTTCTCCGCGGGGCTGTTCTCTGGATGGCGGGGGATGCTGTGCGTGTCTACGCAAGGAGCGAACACCGTTGACCAACCTGAAGTGTGGCTGCGCCCTTCTGTTCCTGGTGACAGCGACGTGCTGCCTCGCGTCGCCTGAGCCGTTGAGTTACTCGTTCCTTGAGGACCAAACGGAAGGTGAGTTCAGTGTGCGGGCGACACTGACGGGCGTGCCGACCTGGCCGGGGAGCGCGCTGGCGGAGATCGTGTTCGACTACCGGGACGCAGGCAACTACCTGGCGGCGCAACTCCATCGAGACGGGGTGGGATTCGTCAAAGTCGCTTCGGGCAAGGAGCACAGGTGGGGTGACCTGGTGGACTGGAAGCCGCCCGCAGGTCAGCCGCTGCACCTCACGCTGCAACGGCGCGACTGGCGCATTGCGCTCCTCGCCGACGGGAAGGTGATCGCCCGCGCCTACGAGCACGAAGTCGCCGGCGGCCGCGTTGGCACCGGCGTTCGCGGCGCCGGTCTGCGCTGGAGCGACGTGCAGGTCCAGCCGGTCGAACCGGTGCACTTCGAGGATGACTTCACGCGGGTCTCCGGGCAGGGAGGTCAGTGGGAGACTCTGGCGGGGCAGTTTGGAATCAAGCGATCCAAGACGGTGCAGTTCAAGGTCGAAGAGACTGCGAATCCCTTCTCCTTTGGCGCAAGGGCCACAGACGTTGCATTGACGGCGGCGGGGTACTGGTTCTACGACAGCTACAGGGCGTCGGTGTCGGTCCGGCCGGCGGATGCCGGCGCCGTTGGGCTGGCCGCCTACGTGCAGGACGCCGGCAACTACCTCCTGTTCCGGCTCGCGAGCGGCGAGGGTGGCGAAACAGCCAGGCAGTTGGTCGAGGTGCGCGACGGCCGGCGCAAGGTGCTGGCAAGCGCTCCGGGCGGGTACGCCGTCGAGCAGTGGTACCGGCTGGCCATCGAGGTTTGCGAGGGGCGCTGCACGGCCTTGGTGGATGGCGTTCCCGCCCTGACCGCGCGCCCCGACGCCTTTGGTCAGGGCCGCTTCGGGCTCTTCGCGGACCACTGCGCCGACGCGCAGTTCGACGACGTGCTGGTGGAGCCTGCCCCTGGCTTTGCGGAAGACTTCAGCGTCCGAAGCGTGGGCAAGTGGCGCGATGTCGGCGGCCGCTGGGTGACACAGCATGCGGGCAGTGCTGCGTTCCGGCGCAAGTTGGACCCGGGCGCGAGCCTGTCGGTGGGAGGATCGCCGGACTGGCGAGACTACGAGTACAGCGCCCGGGTGACGCCCGGCGACACAGCCGGCATCGGGCTTTGCGTGGGGTACCGCGACGAAAGGAACTACGACCTGTTTCGCTGGGGCGGCGCCAGCGCGGCGACTGCCAACCAGCAACAACTTGTCTGTGTCAGGGACGGGCAGCCCACTGTCCTCGCGACGACCGCCGCGAAGCTCGATCGCAAGCGGACCTACCGAGTGGAGGTCGACGCCAAGCGCTGGCGGTTCCACGTGTCGGTGGACGGGCACCAAGTCCTCGACGCCCTCGATCCGGGCTTGACAGGCGGGGAAGTGGGCTTCTTCGGCGAGGGGGCCGCGGGCGCGAGATTCACGGACGCGGTTGTCCGGTTCCCCGGGGAGGAGGCGCCGCTGCCGGACGTTACCGAGCAGTTCACGCGGGAATACACCATGAACACCTGGGCTGCGCCTGAAAGCGTCTGGAAGCGGGACGCGCAGGGCGTGACCTGGCACACTGGCGTGTTTTTCGGCGAGCCGGTCGTCGAGTTGCCCCTGCCGGGAGCCGCCAAGACCGAAGGCACGGTGCGGCTCTGTATCCACGGCGACGGCCAATCTCTCGACTCGGGGTACACGGTAACGGCCCGGTCGCCGGCCGACGGTGGCCGACTGCAGGTCTCGCTGCAGCGCGCGGGCACGGAGGTGGCCAAGGGTGAGGGCAGCCTGCAACCCGGGGCTGTCCTGCGGCTATCGCAGAGCGGCCCCTTTGTGTTGGTGACGCTCGACGACCAGCTTCTGACGCATTTCCACGACGGCGACGTCCTTCCCGGCCGACGGGTCGGGCTGAACGCTGACTGGAGGGGCGTGGGGCTCCAACAGGTGCGCGCCTACTCAGACCACTTGCTCGACAACACCTTCTCCTCTGCGCCGATCCACTGGTGGGCCGGGCGCGGCGTCTGGGAGGTAGCGAACCGCTGGCCCTGTTCGCCGGGCTGGTCGTGGTTCTGCGGCGTCCAGCGTGGAGAGCCTTCGTCTCCTGTACTCTGGAGCAAGGAGGCATTCGTGGGCGACCAAGTTGTGGAAGCGTTCGCTGCGGTGAAGATGGACGTGATGCCGGACCAGGGCGGGTACCGCCATCCCAGCGATGTCTGCCTCACCCTCTGCGGCGACGGCCGCGACCTCAGCAGCGGCTACAGCCTGATCATGGGCGGCCGCAACAACACCGCAACCCTCTTCATGCGCCGCGAGACGGTGCTGGGCGAAGACCCAAAGCTTGTGTTCACCAAGACCGACGTGCGGGGGCTCGACGCGACGGGCTTGGCTGATTTCCACCGCCATTGGTTCCACTTGCGGATTGAGAAGAGCGGCGGGCATCTCAGGGCCTTCGTCGAGGGCAAGCTCGCCTTCGAGCACGACGACCCGCAGCCGCTGCCGGGTGGACAGATCGCCCTGTGGACCTGGAACAACGGGCTCATGGTCGCCCGCGCCCGCGCCTGGTACCAAACCGCGGCTGGGTGGCAGGCTTGCCCGGTCATGCCCCGGGCGGTGTCGGCCGACGGCCCGTCCAAGTGGCGCACTGACGCCGGCCCACCGGTAGCGCTGGTCTCCGGCTTCGAGAGCGGTCTCGAAGGCTGGACAGGCAAGGACCGGCCGGAAGGCGCCCTTCTCAGTCGGGACGGCAGCACCGCAGTCGAGGGTAGGCACAGCCTGCGAGTTCGGACGGCGGTGTCGGGAGGCGACCTGCGCGTTTGGGCTGGAGTGCAGCGTTTCGACCCCGCCAAGTTCCCGCGGATCGCCTTCTCCTACCGGACCGGCCCCGACGTGAAGGTGAACCTGGTCGCGCGGGTCGGGTGGCGCAACTATGCCTGGCTGCTCACCGCCGGCGAACCGGGTCCCGGCGTCACGTCGCTGGGGCAGATTCAGGGCGTGACGGCCGACGGCAAATGGCACCGCGCGGAAGTGGCGCTGCTGGAGACGCTCCAGGCGATCGCGCCGCTGCGGCCTGCGGCCATGGTCGAGGACTTGGGCTTTGCCAGTCCCGACGTCGCCTACCTGCGCTCGGGGTTCGGAGGCAATCACTGGGGTGCCGAGTTCCACGTGGACGGCTTCCGGTTGCTTGGCGGTAGCGACACGGTGCCGGCCGACGCGGCGGCGGTGATAAGCAGACCCAACGACACGGCCGCAGGTGGGCGGCGGTGAGAGCCGGCCGGAGGCCGTTCCCAAGCAAACCACCGGGGGCATTGGGAGAGCGCTCGCGCGCGCGTTGCAGGAAAACCGCCCTCCGACAGCGAACTGAGCCCGCGTCCGCAGGTCCGAACGTGTCTCTGAGCGCCCCGCTTGAGACCGGCAAGGAGAGTTGCTGCCCGGTGAATCTCCCGAACACGCAGTCACGTCGTCAGTTCCTCCGGCAGACCGCGACGGCCGCCGCCGCGGCCGTTGCGGCGCCGTACGTCGCGCCTGGAACTGCTCTGGGCAAAGACGGAGCGGTGGCGCCCAGTAACCGCCTCACCGTCGGGTTCCTCGGGCTGGGCAGCCATGGCATCGGGCGCAATTTGCAGATGTTCCTGTCGCAACCGGACGTCGAACCCATGGCGCTGTGCGATGTGGACCGCCGGTGTATCGACGCCGGGCTGGACTGCGTGCGGCAGCGGCGGGGGCAGGCGTTCACCTGCCCGACGACGCAGGACTGGCGCGAGGTGATTGCCCGCGACGACATCGACGCGGTGATGATCTCCACGCCCGACCACTGGCATGTGCCGCTTGCGCTGGCGGCCCTGCGCGCGGGCAAGGACGTGATCTGCGAGAAGCCCACGCTGACCATCGCGGAGGGGCAGGCGCTGATCGAGACGGTGCGACGCTACGGAGCGGTGTTTCAGCTCTCCACCGAGGATCGCTCACTGCCGGTCTACCACCGCCTGGCGGAACTGGTTCGCAACGGGCGGATCGGCAAGCTGGAGCGGATTCTGGTCACGTTGCCCACCAATCCACCCGACGCCGGTGATCCGACCCCCCAACCGGTTCCGCCCGAGTTGGACTGGGAGATGTGGCTGGGGCCCGCCCCTTGGGCGCCCTACCGACCCGGGGTTCACCCGTTCAACTGGCGTTGGATCACGGACTATTCCGGCGGAATTCTGGCTGACTGGGGGGCCCATCTGTTCGACACCGCCCAATGGGCCAACGACACCGAGCGAAGCGGCCCGGTGGAGGTCGAGGGCACGGGTACGCGGCACGAGACCGGGCTGTACGATACGTTCTACGACTACCACCTGACGTACCGCTACGCCAACGGCGTGGAGATGCAGGTGAAGAGCGGCGGGGTGGCGCTTCGGTTCGAGGGCCGCGAGGGTTGGGTGGGCAACAACGGCTGGATCGGCAAGCTGGAAGCCAGTTCGCAGGCGATCCTCGACTCGGTGATCGGCCCCGAGGAGACACACCTGTTCACCTGCCCGGGCGGGGAGCACCGCAACTTTCTTGATTGCGTCAAGAGCCGGCGCGACCCGTACTTCCCGGCCGAGATCGGCCACCGCTGCAGCTCCGTCTGCCACCTGGGCACCCTCGCCATGACGCTCGGCCGCAAGCTCCGGTGGGACCCCGTCGGCGAGCAGTTCCTCGACGACGACGCTGCGAACCGGATGAGGAGCCGCGCGATGCGGGCGCCCTGGCGGTTGTAGAAGCCGGCAAGACGCCGGCGCTACCGGTCCTGTCCGATCAGTCGGATCGGTCTGATCGGTCCGATGCGCCGCTGCGTACTGGCACGTCTTTGGCAGAGCCGTGGTTGTACCGTTCACGCGAAAGAAGGACCGCACACAGATGCCCGTTACCCGGAGAGACTTCCTGCGGAACGCCGCCACGGCCGTCGGCGCCGTGTCGGTACCCACGATCATCCCGTCGTCCGCGTTGGGCGCCGACGGAAAGACGGCCCCCAGCGAGAGGTTGGCAGTCGGGCTCATCGGCATGGGGAAGCTCTGCCAGGGGCATCTTGGCTCCTTCCTGGGCGATTCATCGGTGCACGTGGCGGCCGTGTGTGACGTGGAAGCGGACCGGCTGGAGGACGCGAAGAACACGACCGAGGCCAGGTACGCCGAGGCCTACGAGAAAGGCTCGTACAAGGGCTGCACTGCCTATCGCGACTTCCGGGAGTTGGTCGCGCGGCCCGATGTCGACGCTGTGCTCATCGCCACGCCGACCAACTGGCACGCGCTGATGGCTATTGAGGCGTGCAAGGCGGGCAAAGACGTCTACTGCGAGAAGCCCCTCGCGCTGACCATTGCGGAGGCCCGCGCCACTGCGGAGGCGGCGAAGCAATACGGCCGCGTCTTCCAGACAGGCAGCCAGCAGCGGTCGGACGGCACGTTCCGGTTCGCGTGCGAACTGGTGCGCAACGGCCGAATCGGCAAGGTGCACACAGTGCACGTTGACTGCGGCGGTCCGTCCGGCCCGTGCTACCTGCCGGCCATGCCGACGCCGGAGTCGCTGGACTGGGACTTGTGGCTCGGCCCCGCCCCGTATCGCCCGTACAACTCCGAGTTGTGCCCCTTCGATAACTTTGCGACTTGGCCGAACTGGCGCGGCTACTGGGACTACGATGGCGGCGGCATGACGGACATGGGCGCCCATCACTTCGACATCGCCCAGTGGGGGCTCGGCATGGACGGCTCCGGACCGGTCGAGATCACTCCCCCTGACGGCAAGGACGTGAAGCTGCTGACCTACAAGTACGCCGACGGCACCGCCCTGTATCACGGCGGAGCGATGCCGGGAGCGGCCATCGAGTTCATCGGCACCGAAGGCCGGGTGGGCGTCAACCGCGGGAGCTTCCTGAAGACCGAACCGGAAAGCCTGCGCGACGAAGCGTGGGGCCCCGCCGATCTCCACTTGTACGACAGCCGCAGCCACAAAGATAACTGGCTGGACTGCATCCGCACTCGCCGCCAACCCATCTGCCCGGCTGAAGTCGGCTGCAGTTCGGTCACCGTCTGCCACCTCGGCAACCTCGCCTATTGGCTCAAGCGCCCACTGAAGTGGGACCCCGCCAAAGCAACCTTCGTGGACGACGCTGGCGCGAACCGAATGCTCCAGCGCGCCATGCGACCGCCCTGGAGGATCTGATGCCTCCTCAGCTCAACCAGAAAGGCCAAACGCAAATGCTCCGTCCCCAACTGTTCCTCGTCCTGCTCGTCGCCTCCCTCCACTGTTCTGCTCAGGAGGTCGACCTCTCCGTCGTCTCCCCGGAGGACACTGCGAAGATCCAGCAAGCCCTGCCCGCAGCGGCGCGGGTGCAGCCCGCCAAGCAGCGCAAGCTCCTTGTGTTCACGCTCTGTCGAGGGTTCGTGCATGGTTCGGTGCCGGATGGCGCCGTTGCCTTCAAGCTTATGGGCGAGAAGACCGGGGCGTTCTCTACAGTGATCAGTGACGACGTTTCCGTCTTCGAGCCGGACAGCCTGAAGCAGTTCGACGCAATCGTGATGGACAACACCACCGGCGACCTGTTCGCAACCCAGGGCCTGGAGCAAATGGCGGCTGAGGAGCAGACGAAGGCCCGCGAGCGCGAAGCTCGGCTGAAGCAGAGCTTCCTGGACTTCGTGAACAACGGCGGCGGACTTATCGGTGTGCACGCCGCCACCGACTGCCTCTACAACTGGACGGAATACGGCGACATGCTGGGCGGGTACTTCTCGGGCCACCCGTGGAGCGAAGAGGTAGCAGTGAAGCTGGACGACCCGGGGCACACCCTCTGCTCGGCCTTCAAGGGACAGGGGTTCCGCATCAACGACGAGATCTACCAGTTCCGCGAGCCCTACTCGCGCGAGAAGCTGCGGGTGCTGCTCAGCCTGGACACCTCGCACACTAACATGGACAAGGGCGAAGCCATCAAGCGCACCGATGACGACTTCGCCGTGAGTTGGGTGCAGAGCTACGGGAAGGGCCGGGTCTTCTACTGCTCGCTGGGCCACCGCAACGAGATCTTCTGGACGCCCAGCGTGCTGCAGTTCTACCTGGACGGCATCCAGTTCGCCTTGGGCGACCTGCCCGTCGACACCACCCCCAGCGCGCAACTGACGGCGGAGCACCTGCGCGACTCCCGGGCACAGGCTTTCGCCGCCGGGGTGGAATCGCTGTTCGGCGACCTGGCCAAGTTCGAGCTGGGCGGCGACGCGGGCAACGCGAGGATGCTCGACAACTTGGTCGTCGAGGCCCAGCAGGCTGGCAACGCGGAGAAGGCCGACGTGTTGGTGGAACGGCTCGCCGGGCTGCTCCGCGCCGATACCACTCACGACTGCAAGGTGCTGGCGTGCCGTGAGCTGCGGGTGATCGGGACGGAGAAAGCCGTGCCCGCTCTGGCCGCGTTGCTCACCGACGAGAAGCTCTCCGACATGGCTCGGTACGCGCTGCAGAGCATTCCGGGCGCGGCTGCGGACGACGCACTTCTTGCAGCCCTACCCAAGACGAACGGGGCAGCCAAGGTCGGCATCGTCAACACCCTTGGCGCGCGGGGCACGGCTAAGGCGCTCCCTCAACTGGCAGCGCTGCTGGCCGACACCGACGAAGCTCTCGCCGCTGCCGCTGCGGCGGCCGTGGGCGAGTTGGGCGACCAAGGGGCCGCGCAGGCGCTGCTGGCTGCCCGCGGAAAGGCTGCCGGCCCGGTTCGCCTTGCGGTGGACCAAGCGCTGCTGTCGTGCGCTGGTGCGCTGGTGACGGCCGGCGGGCAGCAGACCGCGGCTCAGGTCTACGACTCGGTGTACAAGTCGGACGCGCCGGCCGGGATCCGCGCCGCCGCGTTCCACGGGCTGATGCTCGGCCGGGGCGAGGCGGCTGTGCCCGACGTGCTGACCGCCCTCAAGGGCGAGCGCAACGGCTTTGCGGAAGCTGCCGCGCGGCTCGTCGCCGAGCTGCCCGGAGCGGATCTGGCTGCGACGTTCGCGGCCGCCTTGGGCGACCTCCCGCCGGCCACCCAGCCGCTGGTCATCGACTTTCTGGTCGAGCGCGGCGATAAGCGGGTTGCCCCCGCGGTGCTTGCGCTGGCCGCCTCCCCGGACGAAGGCGTGAGCCTGTCGGCCATGCGCGCCATGGAGACCCTTGGCGATGCCTCGGCAGTCCTGCCGCTGGCCACTGCCGCCGCTGCCGCGCCAGACCGCAGCCCGGCGCGCACCCAGGCGCGCGTCGCGCTGGAGCGCATGGGCTCGGCGGCACTCAATGCCGACATGGCGAAGCTGGTGCCAACAGTGGCGCCCCCGGTCCGTGCCGAGCTGGTTCGGGCGCTGGGCGCCCGCAAGGCGACGAATGCAGTGCCGGAGCTGCTGCGCACTGCTCAGGACGAAGACGCGACCGTGCGCCAGGAATCGCTGCGCGCGCTGCACTTGGTGTCGGAGCCGAAGGACCTACCCGCGCTGCTGGCGCTGTTAGTGCAGTCCGACGAAGGCGCCCGGGACGACCTCGCGGAGACCGTGGTTGCGGTGGCGCACCGGCTACCGGAGGAAGCCGACCGGCCGACCGCAGTGCTCGACGCGCTGAAGAAGAACGTGCCCGCGGACGTACGCTGCTCGCTGCTCGCCGCCTTGGGTCAGATTGCGGCCTCGCCCGGTTTGCCGACGCTGTACGCGGCGCTGGATGACAAGGACGAAGACGTCCAGAAGACCGCCCTCAAAGCCCTGGCCGATTGGCCCACCCCGGCTCCCATGGACAAGCTGCGGGATGTCAGCCGCGCGTCGCAGAGCACCGTGCTCCGCGTCTTGGCTCTGCGGGGCTACGCGAAGCAACTCGCGATGCCGGCCGACAGATCCATGAAGGAGACGTTGCGGTTGTACCAGGAGGCATTGGAACTGGCTGCGGGCGAGCCGGAGAAGAAGTCGCTGCTGAGCGGCGTGGGCGCTCTGCGGCACCCGGAGGCGATGAAGCTCCTGGAGCCGTACCTGGAGAACAAGACGTACCAGGCCGAGGCGCTGGTTGCTGCCTCCCAGATTCTGGAAGCCATGGACGGCGGCGCCATGACGCTCACTGCCTCGCGCGGCGAAGGCGACGTGCGCAAGGCAATCGACGGTGACCGCGGCACCCGCTGGACCACCGGGCGGCCTATGGCGCCCGACGACTGGTTCGAGATCGACCTCGGCTACGACAGCGACATCGAGGAGATCGTGCTGGACGCCGGCGATACAGGCGCGGACTACCCCCGCAAGTACGAAGTCTTCATCTCCCCAGACGGGGAGAACTGGGGAGATCCAGTGGTGACCGGCGAGGGCACGGAGAAAACGATCACCATCCAGGTCCCGCCAACCCATGGGCGCTACGTCAAGCTCGTCCAAGGCGGCACGGCCGGCGGCATGTTCTGGTCGATCTGCGAACTGCGCGTCAACGGCATCCCTCGCCTGACGGGCAACGGGGCCGAGCTTGACCGCACCGACTGGAAACTGACCGGTTCCGGCGCTGAGAAGGAAGGTCAGGAGCAGAACGCCATCGACGGCGACCCGGCAACCCGCTGGTCGCCGGGCCATTTCCAGCGTGGCGATGAATGGCTCGTCGTCGACCTGGGCGCGGAAAGGAAGATCCTCAAGGTGATTCTTGACACCAAGGGCTCCGGCGGCGACTACCCGCGCGGGTATGAGGTCTTCGTGTCCAACAACGGCACCGACTGGATCGGCCCAATCGCCAAAGGCCAGGGAAACTCCCCGGTCACCTCAATCACCGTCCTGCCCCGCACCGGCCGCTACCTCAAGATCGCCCAGACCGGCCAGACCAACAAGAACTTCTGGTCGATCCACGAACTGACGGTGCTGGGGGAGTAGGAGGGCGCCCCCACTCGCGAGCGAGAGCCCACGCCACCAGGGACTCCACAGGGCAGGCTCCAGAGCCACCGTGTTGGGTCTTGGAGTCTGCGTGTTGGGCGCGGCAGCCAACAGGGTGGGCTCGAGACTCAGCGCGCCCGGGCGGGGAGTCGCCACGGTGGGATAGGGCGTCGCCGGGGCCAGGGAATGACACGATCTGCCCTTGCGCTCTTTGATTGACGCCCGGGCGGCCACATGCTACTATCGCTTTGCCAGGGCGGCGAGCGCGGAGCAACGGGATGATCCACGACCGTTCGTTCCCCATTGGGCACCACCTCACTCTTCCCGGACACTTCGAGGAGCCGGTGACACTCGAAGCTGTTCGGCCGCTCGGCACGGGCTATGCGCTGCGCGTTCGTCTCCCGGATGGCAGCCTTGCGGAGGAGATCATCTCCGCCGAGGAAGCTGCTGCATTGGCGGCCGCGGCAGGAGAGTCGCCCGCTTCGCGCCTCGTTGACCCGCAGGACCTCCTGCTGCTTGTGGAGTCTGCGCGTCCGCCTTGCCTACACCCACGACCGGCAGTTCGCGGTGAGCCTGTCAGGCATTCGCACGCTTCCCCACCAGATCGAGGCCGTTTACCAGCGGATGCTGCCTCAGCCCTGCCTCCGCTTCCTGCTCGCTGACGACCCCGGCGCAGGCAAGAGCATCATGGCCGGGTTACTGCTCAAGGAACTGAAGCTCCGCGAACCCGTGGAGCGGGTGCTGATCCTCTGCCCGGCGCCGCTCACCGTCCAGTGGCAGGATGAGATGCTGCGGTGATTCGGCGAGAGTTTCGACATCATCTTCGCCGCCGTTGACCAGCAGCAGTTGACCAACCCGTGGCAGCGCTGCAATCAGGTGATCGCCTCGCTCGACTATGCGAAGCAGCCAGACGTGCGGGAGCGCATCTGGCAGCAACGGTGGGACCTGCTGGTGATCGACGAAGCCCACAAGTGCTCGGCGCGCACCGGCTCCGGGGGCGTCGGTCGCGAGCCGCGCCTCGTCACCACAAAGCGGGATGAGCTGGCGTGGCGGCTCACTGCTCAAGCAGAGCACGTTGTGCTCCTGACGGCCACCCCCCACCACGGTGACGAGGACAAGTTCGCCCACTTCCTGCGGCTGCTCGACCCCGACCTGTTCCCCGAGCCCCACCGCCTTGGCAAGCAGGCTAGCGACATCCGCAAAGACGTGTTTCGCCTGGGAGACAACTGCCCGTGGGCGCTTCGGCGACTGAAGGAGGACCTCCGCGACCTGGACGACGCCCGGCTGTTCCCGGATTGGCACGCCGTCACCGTTCCGTTCGTGCTGAACGCCGACGAGTTTGCTTTCTACAAGTCCGTCACCGCCTACATCAACGAGTTCATCCCGCACCAGAGCGGCCAGCGCCGCACCTCCGCTGCCCTGGCCCGGACGGTGCTGCAGCGTCGGCTGGCCAGTTCCGCGTGCGCCATTCACGAGTCGATCAAGCGCCGGCTGGACAAGCAATCGAAGCTGCTTGACGAATTGGAGTCGCTCCCTCCCGCACAGCGTCGCCGTCGCTTGGCCGTGCTGCAGGGACGACTTGACGATGCGGAGCAGGATGAAGACGACCTCGACGACGCCGACCGCGATACGCTTATCGACGAGTTCACCGCCGCCGAGGAGCTTGACCAGTTGCGGGCCGAGATCGCGGCGCTGAAGAACCTGATTGAGCAGGCACACGCGGTCCGGCAGGCCGCCTCCGACTCGAAGCTCGCCGCGCTCAAGGAATGCCTGGCGCGGGCGCAATTCGCCGAGTTGAAGGACGGGCGGGGGAAGCTGCTCCTTTTCACCGAGCACCGGGACACGCTCAACTACATCAGAGAACACCTCGGTCGGTGGGGATACACGACCTGCGAGGTCCACGGGGGGGTGAACCCGCACGAGCGCAAGCGCGCGCAGGAGACATTCCGCACTACCTCGCAAGTCTGCGTGGCGACAGAGGCCGCCGGCGAAGGCATCAACCTCCAGTTCTGCCACCTGATGATCAACTACGACATGCCCTGAAACCCGACGCGCCTGGAGCAGCGCCTGGGGCGAATCCATCGGATCGGGCAACGGGACGACTGCTACGCCTTCAACTTCGTGGCGACCGACTCCGAGGCGGGAGACAGCATCGTCGAGGGACGTATTCTCCAACGTCTGCTGGAAAAGCTGGAACTGATGAAGCGGTCGCTGGAGGGGCGGGTCTTCGACGTGATCGGCGAGATCCTGTCGCTCAACGACATCAACCTCCCGGAGATGTTGCGTGAAGCCGCAATGGATCCTCGCAGGCTCGATGACTACCTCGACCAGATTGACCGCATGGACGCGGAGAAGCTCAAGGAGTACGAGCAGGCCACCGGCATCGCCCTCGCCCGAGGGCACGTCGACTTCTCTACCTTCCAGCACCGCAACCTGGAGGTCGAGGAACGACGCCTCATGCCGCGCTACGTGGAAGAGCAGTTCCTCGCGGCCGCGAAACGAATCGGCCTTCGAGTCGAGCCACGCGCTGACGGACTCTGGCGCCTTGAGCACGTCCTGGCCGACCTGCGCTCGGAACGTCTGGACGCAGTACGCAAGCTTGGCAAGCCGGAACCGGAGTACCGCAAGGTGACCTTCCCCAAAGAGGTGCTGGATCAGGACGCCCACCTCGACGCCGTGCTGCTTGGCCCCGGGCATCCGCTCTACGCAGCCGTGGACGAGAAGCTCAACGAAGCGCTGTCCGCGGCGGTTGGTGGCGTGGCCCTGTTCCTTGACCAGTCCGCGGCTCAGCCTTACCGGCTGCATTTCTTCGAGATGACGATCAAGGGGAAAGATAGCCGTGGTGCCGATCTCCCGCTCCACGCCGAGGTCGTCGCCGTCCGCGAAGAAGTCGTCGCCTCTGGTGACCGAGGTGGGCTGTTCGAGATCGTCCCCGCCGACGTGGTGCTGGACCTGCCGGCACATCCCCAGCCGCCCGCAGAGGTCGCCGCCATTGATTCGCAGGCTGCCGCCGACTTCCTGAAGAGCACCTGCCAGCTTGAGCGCCGCCAACAGTGCCAGGAGGCGCGACAGCACTTCGCCACGGTTGTGCGCGAGTACCTGGAGCGCTCCTTCACGGCCCGGATCAACCGGTCGCAGGAGCGCTACATGAGTCTCATGGCTGAGCTTGGCGCTCGCGCCGAATACCGGTTGGCGGCGGCCGAAGCGAAGCGGCGCCTGGACGAACTGGAGCGCACCAAGCGCGAGCGCCTGGCCGGTCTCGACCGCCTGCAAATCGCCCGGACGGGCCCCGTTCGGCACCTGGCAACGGCGCTGGTCCTCACCCTGGATGCCGATGTGCAGGCGCAGTTGGGCGACTTGGGGCGCGAGCCCGATGTCGCGCTCCGTCGCCAGAAGGAGCTCCGCGCCGAGGAGATCGCCATCGACAGCCTGATCGCCGAAGGCTTTCCCCGCGACCAGATCCAGCGCGTCGGCTTCCAGCGCCTCGGCTTCGACCTCCGCGCCCACCGCGTCATCGACCCGGCGACCGGTCGACTCGACGTGCGCCGCATCGAGGTCAAAGGCTACTCCCGCGGCAACGACCTCCAGATGACCGTCAACGAGTGGTACAACGCGCAGCAGCTCGGGCCGACGTACTGGCTCTACGTGGTGTGGGATCCCTTGGAGGAGCGCGCCGAACTGGTCACAATCCAAGACCCGGGCGCGAGGTTGGATCACGCCAAACGCGAAGTAGTGACAGCGCGGCTCTACCAGATACCAGCGGACGCGATCCATAGGGCTCGCGTGCAGCCGCAAGAAGGATGATGATGACGCCAGGTCCGCCCCGAGGGAACTGAAAAACAAGCCACTGGTCGAGGCCATGGTTGAGGTCCGTTGGGCCTTGGCGCCGGGTCCGCCTGGCCAGCAGACAGACCCGCACTACAAGCTACTACTCGCGCGGCTGTTCGACAGAGCGTCTGGGCACTACCCCGAGCACGTGCAACTACCGACTGCCAGCATTCCAGATGAATTCGTTGGTCACGTGGTGCAGCACCAGTTCCGTGTGGGTTCCGGACAGTGGCCGCTGATTCAGCTTGGCCCTGGGATCATGACCCTCAACTCGACAGAGGACTACCTGTGGGAAGATTTCCAGCCCCGGGCCGTCTCCGCGGTCGAGATGCTCTACCAGGCCCACCCCAAACCGACCGAACTGAAGGTCGCCAACCTGATCCTTCGCTACATCGACGCGGTGGAGTTTGACTACCGTGCCGAGGACACGTTCGCCTTCCTGCGGGACATGCTGCAGGTGGACGTCTCGCTGCCGGGCAATCTCTTTGAGACTGTGAAGGTCGGACAGCGCCCGTTGCACTTCAACTGGCAGTCTTCGTTCGCCTGCGACTCCCCGAAGGGTGCCGTGCACCTGAACTTCGCGACGGGGCAGAAGAGCGACACGCCCGCAGTTATCTGGGAGACAACGGTGCAGTCTGCCGCCAGCGACGTCCCTGCACTCCCCGGTACCTTCGCTGACTGGATCGGTTCTGCACACACCATCACCGATGACTGGTTCTTCAAGCTGATAGAGGGCGAACTCGAAGGGAGGTTCTCAGGTGAATAGCGCCGCCATCACGGCTCCGGGGCTCCGACGTGACGAGGGACTGACACTTCAGACTACGGGCTACTGGGCCTCCGTGGCAGCCGGCAAACCACCGACACTGAGAGTGCTGGCGCCACTCGCCGCTACTCTGGCGTGGCTTCTCTCCTCGATGCCGGTCACGTTTGGGGGAGACCCCTGGGACGGCACGCGAGCAAGGCAGACCCTGACCCGCGGTGCAACTGCGCTCGAACCCGCATCGTCGCGGCGCATCGGTCTCCGGGAAGCGCGTTCGCTCGCGCTTCGCACGCTGTTCGGAGCTGAAGAGCGGCGCCTGCGGGCGGCGCAAATGGAGGCAGACCGAACTGCTGGCTGGGAGGACTTGGGGTGATCTACGAGTACCCAGAGATCGACGCCCCAATCCGTCAGGGCGACATATTCTACAGTGTCCCGCGGGTTGAGCTGTCCCTGCGGGAACTGCCGGTGATCACGACAGACCCCGAGGCGCAGCCGATGAGCTGGGAGGAACTGGCCAGGGCCGGACAGCCCGTGACTGCGCTGTTGGGATTGCGCCCCGTCAAGGCGATTGTCGCGTCCCAGGACTGCGACGTCCTGCTGGGACCCGACATCACGCTGTGCGAGATTCGGGAGTTCCGTGATGTGTACCCGCCATGCGCTGAGACCACGAAGCCAAGCAGTTGGGTGAACGTGATCACGCAACACTCCCGGGTGAACCTCAAGTGGTTCTACCTGCCACCTGATGAAGGTATTGGGTTCACCGAACGGATGGCCGTGGACTTCGCTGTCACGATTCGGGTACCTCAAGAGGATCTACAAGAGCATCGCCGGTTGCGTGTCGGGCGGCTGAATGCGGTTGCGGACGAACACTTCCGCGAACGGTTGGGCGAGTGCTTCCGTCGGTACCCCTATGACGAATGGTACCCTCTCCGCAGAGACGAGCTTGAGGCGTACATGGCGAAGAACCCCCATGTGCAGCCCTTCCCGTGGCAGCGAGCGGGGGGAGACGGAGCGGACCGAAGGGCATGAACGAGAACGACCTCCGCCTCCTCGAAGACTACCTCCCCATCGCAGCCCTCAGCAAGGAGGCTTCGCGGGAGAAGTCCGTTCGGAAGGGGCACATCTCGACGCTGCACCTGTGGTGGGCGCGGCGGCCGCTGGTGGCTTGCCGGGCGGCGGTGTATGGGGCGCTGGTGCCGGCGGATCGGTTTTAGCCGAACAACGGGCCGGAGGCGAAGCGGAAGGGCCTCGGGCGGGCGAACGCGGCGAAGTTCGTCGAGCGGCTGTGCAAGTACCCGGGCGACCCGCAGGTCATCAAGGAAGCGCAGCAGCACATCCTCGAAGCCCACGCGGAACCACTGACCGCGGAACTCCGTGGCGCAGGTTGCCAACCTGCGTGGGTCGAGGAGTTCAGCTTCACCGGCGACCGGGTGACCGTGGAGGACATCGAAGCCGGCCGCGCCCCCCGCCCGCGGGTGCTCGACCCGTTTGCCGGCGGCGGGGCGATCCCGTTGGAGGCGCTCCGGCTCGGCTGCGAGGCGTATGCCCTCGACCTGAACCCGGTGACGCACATCATCGAGCTGTGCACGCTGGTCTATCCGCAGAAGTACGGCAGACCTGACCCCACTGCCCGTGGCATGACCGGACCGCCGGGCCCCGAAGGCAACCCAACGTGGGGCGGGCTCGCCGACGAAGTGCGCTACTGGGGCAACTGGGTGCTGGAGAAGGTGAAGACCGAGATCGGCGACCTGTACCCGCCTATCCCGGACCCAGACGACCCGCCGGAGAAACTCGCGCCCGAGCCGCAACTGCACATGACGGGCGATGGCTTCGACCCGGCGGCGTTCTCCAAGGGTGGCAATGCCACCTGCCCCTTTTGCGGGACCGTTGCCGACAGCACGTACGTCAAAGCCGAAGGCTGCGCCAAACGCATGGGCCAGCGGATGATGGTGATCGTCTGCACACGACCGGGGAGACAGGGCAAGGTCTACCTGTCGGCGGATGACTACCCGGAGTTCGTGCCGGATGACGTCGCGACCCAGTGGCGGATCGAGGAGCTGTGCGGGCGGACGGGGTTGACGGTGCCGGAGGAGCCGTTGCCGCCGCGGGGAACGTTGGGGTTCCGGGTGCAGCCGTACGGCTTCCGGAATTGGGGGCAGCTCTTCAGCCCACGCCAAGCACTTGCTCTGGCAACGTTCGTGGCAGCACTCCGACGCGCCAGCGACGAGACCCAGCGCACGCGACTGCCCGTCGGGCCAGGTGACGCAGTGGTTTCACACCTGGGGCTCTACCTCGACAGGGGCACCGACCACTGGTCGTCCTTCTGTGCCTGGAATCCATCCGGCGAGAAGCTGCAGCACACGTACGGACGCCAAGCCCTGCCCATGGTTTGGGATTTCGCGGAAGCCAACCCGTTCGGGAGTTCGGTGGGGGATTGGGCCGAGATCGTCGCGAACGCGGAACCCGGGATCTGGGCGGGAACGTCTTCAGGCACGACGGCGGCGGATGTCAAGCGGGGTTCGGCGACCAGTCTCCCATGGCAAGGTGAATTCGCGGACGCAGTGGTCACCGATCCGCCTTACTACGACAACGTTCCTTACGCCGACTTGTCGGACTTTTTCTACGTCTGGCTGAAGCGGAGCATCGGTCATCTCTGCCCTGAGCACTTCGCGACTGAGCTTACGCCCAAGAAGGGCGAGACCATCGCGGAACCCGTTCGGCACGGCGGAGACATGAGCAGGGCGCGCACAGCCTATGAGACGATGATGGGTCAAGCTTTCGCCGAGGCCGGCCGTGTTCTCAAGCCCAGCGGACACATGACGGTCGTCTACGCTCACAAGACAACACTGGGGTGGGCGACGCTCGTGGATGCGCTTCGGGGGACAGGCTTCACCGTGACGGAGGCCTGGCCAGTCGAGACGGAGATGCGGACGCGGCTGCGCGGGATGGACTCCGCCGCCCTCGCCTCCAGCATCTTCCTCGTCGCCCGCAAGCGCGAAGCCGACGTCGGTGTCGGCAACTACGAGGACGACGTGCAGCCCGAGCTGACGCGGATCGTGCGGGAACGGGTAGACACGCTGTGGAAACTGGGTATCCCCGTCAGTGATAAGGAGCAGGTGATCGGGGCCGAGGGCGCGGACCTCGTGATCGCCGCCGTGGGCGCCGGGCTGCGGGCGTTCACCCGGTTCGAACGGGTCGAGTACGCCAACGGCGAGGAGGTCCCCGCCGAGAAGTTCCTGACCGAAGTCGAGGGCGTCGTGCTGGATACGATGCTGGGCAAGCTGTTCGGCCTGACGGGCGGCAACGTCAGCGCCGTGGACGCACCCAGCCGGTTCTACGTGCTCTGGCGGTTCGTCTACAAGGCGGCGGAGATCGACGCCGGGGAAGCCATCGTGTTCTCCTACGGTCAGCCCGTCGAGCTAGACGGCCCGCACGGGCTCTCGTCCGGCCCGCGCGCGGTTCTGCAGAAGAAGAAGGGCAAGTACCGTCTGCGCGACTTCACCGAGCACGGCGCCGATGACAAGCTCGGCCGCGCCGGAGAGGAACCGGCACCCTTGATCGACACCCTGCATCGCCTCCTCTGGCTCCTGGAGAACCAGCCGCGCAGCCTGGGCAAGTTCCTGGAGGAAGGGCAGCCCGACCGCGAGCGCCTCCGCCTGGTCGCCCAAGCCCTCGGCGGCCCCGGCCTCAGCGGCGGCGCCGAGACTCAGGGCCTACTGGCCACCACCTCCGACGAGCAGTCCGCGCTGCAGAAGCTGCTGGCCAACTGGCGAGCGGTGATGGGGGAGGGCGGGCTGTTCGCGGCACCGAGGGGTGCTGGACGATGACGCAGCACGCGCCTCAGCAGACGACGCCGTTCCCTCCAGAGAGCCAGACCGTGGAATGGAAGCAGTCGCTGGGCGAATGGCGCGAGATCGTGGAGACGTGTGCGGCGTTCGCGAGCGTAGGCGGTGGACGCCTCTACATCGGTGTGGCGCCCGACGGCTGCCCGGCGCAGCTCGAGGTCGGCACGCAGACCCTCGAACGCCTCGCCAACAGGATCGCGGAGAACACCCATCCGAAGATCGTCCCGGCGATTCGGGCCGAGGAAGTGAGTGGGACGCACATAGTCGTGGTCGAGGTCCCCCCAAGCGCGACGAAGCCCGTCTTCGCCTTCGACCGCGCGTTCCGCCGGTCGGGACGGACGAATCAGCGGCTCGATCCCGACGAAGCGGCAAGGCTGTGCCTGGCGACCCGCGGGATGACGTGGGACACGAGGACCTTCGACGATCTGGGCATGGAGGATGTGGACGCCGACCTCGTCCGGCGTTTCCTGAGACGAGCGAAGCGCGAACGCCAGTGGGAGGCGCCCGAGGACGCGCCACCAGAAGCAGTGTTGGGTCAGTTGGAGTTACTGCAGCACCAGAAGCTGACCGTGGCGGGGAATCTTTTCTTCGGGAAGCGTCCGCAACGCCAGTTGGTGCAGGCACAAGTCCGTTGCGCGCGGTTCAAGGGCAATGACACCGTCACGTTCATCGACATGAAAGTGATTGAGCGCGACGTGCTGAGCCAAGTCGAGGACGCCATGGAGTTCGTGCAGCGGAACATCTCGATGGCTGTCGAGTTCAAGGGCGGGGGACCGGCGCGCCTCGAGCGATGGGAGTATCCTCTCGAAGCCGTGCGGGAGGCCATCGTCAACGCGGTCTGCCACCGCGACTATGCAGCGACCGGGAACGCCCAACTGAGCATCTTCGATGATTCGCTCCAAGTCTGGAACCCTGGGGGATTGCCACCAGGCCTGACGGTGGGCGACCTGCGCGGCGTTCACCTGTCCATTCCGAGGAACAAGCTCATCGCTTAGGTCTTCTTCCTCGCTGGCTACATTGAGCAGTTCCGTACCGGCACGAGGCGTATGCTCGACCTCTGCCATGAGGCCGGACTCGCCGAGCCCGAGTACGGGAGTCGGCCGGAGTGGTTTCGGGTCACGTTCCACAAGTCGCGCGCGGTAGGAACGCCAGTTGACGAACTGGGCCTGAACGAGCGCCAACGGAAGGCGGTGGAGTCTGCGCAGACCACTGGCCGCATCACCCGCCAGGAATACGTGTTGACGGCGCACACCACTAACCGCACTGCTCTGCACGACTTGAAGGATCTGGTCGAGAAACGCCTCCTGACGAGGGTGTCCCGAGGGAACCAGACACATTACGTGATGGCCGCTGAGTTCACGAAGTAGCCTCCTCGCCAGATTGGCCAGCAGATGGCGAGCAGTTGACGAGGAAGGGCGAGGAAGGGAATCCTGATCCGACCGGCGACGCAATAGTGACGCTGTTGGCCGACTCGTGAGCGACAACTGACCGACACCCGAGCGACAATGGGCGTCAGGTGAGCGACCGGGCCGCCTGTACGGCGGAGCCGGATCTAATCCGACAAGCTTGTCGGATGAACATCGGATATGTGTCGAGAACCTGTCGCTTTGATGGCGCAAATGGCGCCTATCCGGAAGGAATCATCGCAATGAGAACAAGCACCCTTCGCCCATGGACGGACCTCGTAAAGCTCCACCCCGACGTGGAGTCCGGCTCTCTGGCGGAAGCCGTCTTCGCCATTGATTTCGGCGCCATCGCCGTGGCTGACCCGGCGACGCCGGCCGTCTACCGAGACCCCGACGCCTTCTTCGCTCGAGTCATGGAGCTCCTCACCGCCGTCGGCACGCCGAAAGTCCACGGCAAAGTGCACCCGAAGAAGATCGTGGAGCGCCTGAAGCTCGGGGAGTCGCTGGGCGAAGGCGAGCCGCCCAGATTAGGCATAGCCACGGGCGAGGTGCGCGACGCCTTCTTCGGTTTCCTGGAGCCGCCCCGCCTCAGCTCGGCCGAGGTTCTCCGCAAGGCCATTGTGCGCGGCGTCAGCGAGAGCATGTTCGGGTACACCACGGGCACACCGTCGCTCGGACCCGACGGGAAGTATGCGGTGAGCCTCAGCAAGGTCTCCTTCGGCCGCACCATGAGCGAGGACGAGATCGACCTCGACTCCGGGTTCGTGATGATGCCCGCAGCCATACCCCTGCCGGAAACGGCGCCTGTCAGCGACGACTCGCAGCCAGCTCCGCTCGCGCCGGACGGCCAACCAAGTGTCACCTACGACACCACTGGCCCGGTGAAGCCGCTTCCCGC
Source organism: Armatimonadetes bacterium CG06_land_8_20_14_3_00_66_21 (assembly GCA_002779825.1). Classification (GTDB taxonomy): domain Bacteria; phylum Armatimonadota; class Abditibacteriia; order CG2-30-66-41; family CG2-30-66-41; genus CG2-30-66-41. Next base: position 21,265 of record PEVN01000064.1, read on the forward strand.
ACGCGCCGACGGCGATACCCAGGGCGCCGTAGAGATTCGCTTCGCCGCCTCCCGTGACCAAGTGCTCAAGTCCTTCAGTGCCATCGCCAACCTCGCTGACAAGTCTGATGGCGGGAAGGTGCGGATCACAGTCCAAGCGACCTCGGCGGAAGGGTACGATCCGGCGTGGTACCGGAACGCGGTCAAGGAGCCGCTGGAGGCGGCGGATATCACCAGCGAGTGACGCGCGCAGTCAACTGCTGAGGGCAGCTCGGGCAGGGGGTGTTCCACGTCTACCGCGACCCGCAAGTGTTGGCGCCGGAGTTGGGGTAGGGGGGCGAAGGCGACGTCGCCCCTCGGCCTTTGGCGCCCTAAGGCCGAGCGACCATCCGGTGCTGGAGGACGTGCCCCCGCAGGGAGAGGGCAGAACGCCCAGCTCGCCCTGTCAGCTCCCTCGCAGCGCTTCCTGGACCCGCGCCGGCGTGACCGGCAGTTGGCGCACTCTTGCGCCGCAGGCGTCGAAGACGGCGTTGGCGACTACGGCGCCCACGGTGATGATGGCTGGCTCGCCGCCGCCTTGAGGGGCTGCTTCTTTGTCGTCGAGGAGGATCGTCTCGATCTTTGGTACCCACGAGAAGCGGGGAATCTCGTAGGTGTCGAAGTTGCGGTCGAGGAGCTGACCGCCTCGGAAGCGGAGGTCCTCGGTTAGGGCGTAGCCGAGGCCCATGGTAAGGCAGCCTTCCATCTGGAGGGTAGCGCCCTCGGGGTTGATCACCAGGCCCATGTCCTGGGCGCAGACGAGCCGCTTGACCTTGATAGCCCCGGTGGCCTTGTCTACCGCGACCTCCGCCAAGGTGGCCACGGAAGCGCCGGCGTCGGTACCGCAGGCGCAGCCGTAGCCGCGGCCGCTGGGGGCCTTGGCGGGTTCCCAGCCGAACTTGTCGGCGGCGGCTTGCAGCACGCGGCGCATCTTCTCGTCCTTCAGGTGCGCAAGCCGAAACTCCACCGGGTCGACGCCGGCCTTTGCGGCCATCACGTCGAGCTGCGACTCCCGCCCGAAGGTGTTGGTGTTGTTTCCGGGAGCGCGCCAGGCGCCCGTGGCGAAGGGGTGAGTGCCCGGCCCGCCGCCCCAGCCTGAGCCGTGGGCGGTGGTGGCGTGGTGCGCCACGTCGTAGAACTGCGCCGCGCCGCGGGACCCGGCGAAGTAGACGTGGTAATCCCAGAAGGCAATGGCGCCGGTGTCGGTGAGTCCGGAGCGGATCTTGACGATGGCGGCCGGCCGGAACGTGTCGTTGAAGAACTCCTCTTCGCGGCTCCACGCGACTTGGATCGGCTTGCCGGTGAGCTTCGCCACGCGCGCTGCTTCAACCACCTGGCCGTTGGCCGTCTTCCCGCCGAATCCGCCGCCGACGAAGGGCGTGAGGACACGCACCTTCTCGGCCGGCAATCCAAGCGCCGACGCAGCCTCGTCCTTCGCCCGGAACGGCGCCTGCGTGGATGCCCAGACGGTCGCCTTGTCGCCCTCGACGCTGACGACAGCCGCGTGCGGCTCCATCGCCGCGTGAGCCTTGTAGCCATCCAGGTAGGTTTCTTCGAAGACCTGGGCTGCGCGTTTCTCTCCCGTCGCGAGGTCGCCGCCGTGCGCGACAACCTCGCCCGCGGGGGCGACCTTGAGCAGGTGGTCGAAGATCGTCTTGTCGTCCACCGTCGGCTCGGGAACGTCCCACTTTGCGTTGACCTTCTCCAAAGCTCGTTCGGCCTCGTCGGGGCACTTGTGCACGACGGCGATGAAGTCGCCGTCTCGCACGACCTCAGCACCCTCGACCACACTGACGCCAGCGACGTCGACCTCTGTGAGCTTGGCGCCATGGGCGGGCGGCCGCAGGATCTTCGCGTGGAGCATTCCGGGGAGAGCGATATCCGCGGTGTACTTTGCCTCTCCCGTAACCTTCTCCCGGGCATCCCGTCGGGTGAGCGGCTTGCCGAGGGCCCGGAAGTCCGCCGGCTTCTTCAGCGGAGGTGGGGTCTGCACGTGTCGCTCGATCCGCTTGCCTTGGGCAAGCTGGGCGTAGGTGGCGTGCTTCGCCTTGTCCCGTCGGTCGAACACGGTGCCGGCCTCGACGGTCAACTGCTCGACAGGAGTCTGTAGCTTCTCTGAAGCCAGCTCCAGCAGCACGCGGCGGGCCTCCGCGCCGGCAGCGCGCAGGGGAGCACCGAAGAACCGGGTGGACATGGAGCCGAAGGTGCCCATGTCCCACGGGCAGCGGTCGGTGTCGCCCATCACCATCTCGACAGAGCCGACGGCAACGTCCAGTTCCTCCGCCAGCATCTGCGCCAGCGAGGTGATGATGCCCTGACCCATCTCGATCTTGCCGGTGAAGCAGGTCACCCGGCCGTCTTCGCCTACGCGGAGGAAGGCGTTGAAGTCTTCGGGGAGGCGTTGCCCGCGGCCTTGCGCCTCGGCGGGAAGCTGGCTCCGAGTCGTGAAGAAGACGAGGATGCCGCCGCCGGCGAGCTTGAGCAGTTCGCGGCGGCTCAGCGGGAGGTTGGGGGGGAGGTCGGTGAAATCGAGCGCAAGGAACCGATCGTGGTCCATCTTAGGCCTCTCCTCTCATTTCTGCCGCCGCCGCCTGAACGGCTTCGACGATCCGCTTGTGTGCCCCGCAGCGGCAGAGGTTGTCCTCCAGCGCCTCCACGATCTGGTCGGCCGAGGGGCGCGGGTTCTGCTTCAGCAGCCCGCACGCATTCATGATCATGCCAGGCGTGCAGAAGCCGCATTGCAGGGCGTCGTGCGCCATGAACGCCTTCTGAAGCGGGTGCAGTTTGCCGCCGGCCCCAAGCCCCTCGATGGTGACGACCGCTTTCCCCTCGACCTGGTTCGTCGCCAAGTGACAGGAGCGCACCGGCTTGTCGTCGACGAGCACGGTGCAGGCGCCGCAGTGGCTTCTCCCGCAGCCGTACTTGGTGCCCGTCAGTCCCAAGTCCGAGCGTAAAACCCACAGCAGCTTGCGGTTACTGTCACCGGTCACCGCTGTTGGTTTGCCGTTGAGCGTGAAGCGGACAACCTCTGGCATGGGCGAACTCCTTCGGTCTCCCTCGGCTTGGCGCCTCGGGCTACGCGGTCTGAGCAGAACCATTTTAGCGTACCGGGCTCCCTGACGGGGCGGTCACCCACCAGCCGTAGTCCACCGCCGGACGATCTCGCTCCTACCCCTCTGCCCAGCTTGCCCTCAGTTCGCCTGGAGAACACAATGCACTACTCAACGCGCACCGGCGACTGCGTGCGTCCGTTGAGGAGGCAGACCCAATGGTAAGACACTACGCCAGCCTGCTTGCAGCATTCGCCCTGCTGCTCTCTCTTTGCTGCGTACGCGCGCCTGCCGTCGGCGAGACGGACGGCTCGCTTTTCCCGAACGGTACCTTCGAGACCGACAAGAACACGGACAACTGGCCCGACGATTGGGGGCGCCCCAACACCGGCGGCAGCTGGGAGGTAGAAGACGGCAACCACTTCTTGCGGCTGGCGTCGCTCAGAGCGGGCGAACTCGTGCTGCTCTACCGGCCGGTTGACCTCCCTGCCGATGTCCGCGCGTTGGCGCTCTCCTGGCGCCAGCGCGTGAGCGACCTCAGAACGGGCAAAGAGCCGTGGTTCGACGCCCGGATCATGCTGGAGTTCAAAGATGCAGCGGGCCAGAAGCTGAATCAGAGACCGTCGCCACCCTACACGAACCGCAACACCGAGGACTGGGTCGAGCGTACGACCGAGTTCCTCGTCCCCGAAAACGCGGTGATGTTGGAGTTCATGCCGACGCTGTTCCAGGTCGAACGCGGGACCTTTGACCTCGATGACCTCGTCCTGAAGCCAACCGATCCGGCACCACTGGAGTCAGCAGCCAAAGCCGCTGCCACAGAAGCGCAGCGCGCCCACGTCCCGCCCGAAGCGCCGCAACCGGCGAAGTGGCCGCAGGAGCTGCACGTCATCGGCGCCCAAGTGCTGAACAAGGACGGCAAGCCGGTTTGGCTCCAGGGCGTCAACGTCGTCAGTCTCGACTGGGCGGTGACCGGCGAGCACGTGCTGCGCTCAATCGTGACCGCCCTCGAAGACTGGAAGGCCAACCTCATCCGGCTGCCGGTCAACGAGGAGCACTGGTTCGGCAAGGGATCGGGGCAGAAGGACGGTGGCGCTGCGTATCGCGAGTTGGTGGACGCGGCCGTTAACCTCGCCGCCAACCGCGGCGCCTATTTGCTGCTGGATCTGCACCGATTCCAGGCGCCGCGGCAGGAGCACGCCGACTTCTGGGAAGATGCCGCCGCCCGCTACAAGAACCACCCCGCTGTGCTGTTCGACCTGTTCAATGAACCCCATGGCACCTCGGGGGAAGTGTGGCGCAACGGCGGATTGGTGTCGCAGAAAGACGGTCCCGGCTTCCAGTCCGTGGGGATGCAGGGATTGGTGGACGCCGTCCGCGGAACCGGCGCCCGCAACGTGATCGTCGCCGGCGGCCTGGACTGGGCGTACGACCTCTCGGGCATCGCCAACGGCTTCGCGTTGGACGACAGAGGCGGCAACGGCATCATCTGCGCAACCCACATCTACCCGTGGAAGAGCGACTGGAAAGGCAAGGTGTTGATCGTCGCCGACAAGCACCCGGTCCTGGTAGGTGAAGTGGGCGCCGACGTGAAGAGGATGGACTTCATCCCCGCCGCCAACCAGGAAGACCCGTACACCTGGGTGCCTGACGTGCTGGGCTTCATCCAGAAGTACAAGCTGCACTGGACCGGGTTCTCCTTCCACCCCGGCGCCACCCCCGTGTTGATCACCGGCTGGGACTACACGCCGACGCCGTTTTGGGGCGCGTTCGCGAAGCGGGCGTTGGCAGGGGAGCAGTTCCCGTTGGGGAAGCTGCGGTAGGTCACACCCCAAGTCGCCCTCGCAAGCCCTGTCACGCCAGCTCGTGCCGCCACGACCCTTGCTGATCCGCCCTGGACATGCCTGAACCCGAGAACATGAACTGGCACGAAGCAACCGACCAGCGGAACCATGAAATGGACCAGGTGATCGTGGGTGTGCTTCAGCGGGATCCAGACACGCTCCATTTGATCCTTCGGGGTGACATACCCCAAGGCGCTGTGAAGCCTGGCTTCGTTGTATACCCGCGAAGGTTGGGAACACACCGAAGTGGAAGTTCGCGGAACTTCCCCGGCAGGCGTGCAGCAGACGTAGGACAGAGGGTATTCTCCCAGACGGAGCCGAAGTCGCACCGGGACTTCGGTGTGTTCCCAACCTTCGCGGGTATAGTAGACTATGGAGTTGGCGACGATCCGTCGCGCGTCTTGCAGGGACAACGGCGTGCCCGGGCGCAGGGCTTCGCTCCCGGTCCCCCCTCCGGCGGGGCGGGCACGCCGGGACCGCCCCTACGCCCTGCGGCGCCCCTTTGAGAGAGCTGCCCACACATTTGTGAAGGAGAACGCATCCATGAAGAAGCAAGTATTCCTCTGCACCCTTGCGTTGGCGGGACTGGTCTCCGCAGCCAACGCCCAGTACATGAAGCAAGGCGCGATGAAGGCGACAGTCATCGTCGTCGGCGAGGACCGCATTGTCGTCCAGCCGCTGGAGGGCGGGCAGGTGGCCATCCAGGCTGGGATGAAGAAGGAAGGCGACGAGTACCGCCCCATTGCGGAGCACATCGAGTTCTTCCAGACACTCAAGCCTGGGGACAAGCTGCTCATCGGTTGGGGGCAGGACCACACGAACCACTTCTACTGGCGAGAAGGCCGCAAGGTGGAGTCGTTCGACGAACCGACCGAGAAGCCAGCGGAAGGTCACCCCGAGCAGAGCCCGGTTCAGCAGCAGGTGAACGCGCTGAAGTCCGAGATTGCCGGGCTAAGGGCGGAGATTGCGGAACTCAAGGAACTGATCCAGAGGCTCGTCGAGAAGCAGAAGTAGGCTGTTCGCCGAGGAGCTGACCCTGAACGGAGGAGAGGTCGTGCACAGAATCGCGATGTTGTTTGCTGTACTGCTGGCTGCGGGGCATTGCTTTGCCGAGGACCAGCGCCCCAATGAGGGCGTTGTCCGCGGTGAAGTCCTCACGACGGGCGAGGACCGAGTTGTAGTTGTCCGAGAAGAGGGCGGTCAGGCGACTTTGGAGGTTGGCTGGAAGAAGGTCGAGGGCAACAAGTGGGTGCGTGCGGATGAGCAGATCCAGCTCATCCGTACACTCAAGAAGGGCGACAAGATCGCCGCCCGCTGGCGGCTCGGGGAGACCGGCCACCTGATCATCCAGGAGATGGTGAAGCTCGGCCCGGACGGCAAGCCGCTCCCACGTGAGGGCGACCAGGCGCGCGAGACGCCGAAGGAAGGTGAGCCCTTGGCCCGGGAGTTGCACTCTCTGCGGGGCGAGGTCGCTTCCCTGAAGGCGCAGGTCGCGGAGTTGAAGGAACTGGTACGGAAAGCCCTGGAGGCGAAGTAGCCCCAGGTTGCGTTCAGTCAGTCGGCCGTCAACCGTTTCGGTCGGCTGAGCAGCCGAGGCGATCCCTCGCCGAACACAACACGGAGGAGCGTTGATGCGAGAACACAGAGAGCACGCCCCCCTTTCCCGGCGGGACTTCCTCGGCCGGACCTCGGCCGCGGTCGTTGGCGGGGGGGCCGCCATTGGGGCGTTGTCGGCCGGCGCGAAGGCCATGGCCGAGGCAGCGCAGTTGGACAAGACCGCGGTCGTCAAACGACGGCTCGGCAGGACCGACTTCCAGATGTCGCATATCGCGGCAGCCTGGGACTGGAGCGAGTTCCTGCTACCTGACGCGGTGGCGCTGGGGATCAACTACCTTCACAAGATCAACTGGCTCCCCCATGTTCCGCCGCCGCTGGCCAAGCTCGACCGGGCGGCTTGGTACTGCGATGCGACCATCGACACCTTCGACGAGCAGGGCATCCTTGACCAGTTCGAGAACGCGCTGAAGGCGCTGGGACTGGAATACATCGACGCCATGAAGCTGCACTCAATCTACTCGTCGGTCGAGGACGTGAAGACCAGGACGGGGGTGTTCAAGGCGTTCGAGACGCTGAAGAAGCAGGGCAAGGTGCGGCACCTGGCCACCGCGCAACACGGCAAAGACGCGGCGGCCATCTGCGTGGCGTGCATCGAGTCCGGCAGCTTCGACCACATTCAGCCCGCAATGAGCGTCGTCATGACCCCTGAGCAACTGAACCTGCTCGAGGTCGCCCGGAAGCATGATGTTGGCGTCATCACGAAGAAGACCCTGCACGCGGCTGCCATGGTGAAGCGCGAAGCCGACGGACTCAACCAGCAACAGCGACAGCGGCGCGAGGAACTGCGCCAAGCGCTCGAGCCCAATCTCGGCGCCGAGACCAAGATTGGGGCAGCGGTCATCAAAACGATGCTCAAGCTGCCCGGCGTCACAGCCGTCACACCGCTCACACAGAACTACGAACAGCTCAACGACAATCTCGCCAATGGCGGTCTCCAACTCGCCCGGCGGGAGGAGACCCTCGTGGAGACGATCAAGGCCGCCTGCGCCGACATGTGCGTCTACTGCGGCGAGTGTCACCACGCTTGTCCGCAAGGCATCCCGATCTCAAACGTCCTGCGGTATGCCGCCTACAACACGCTCTACGCAGAGCCGCGGCGCGCAAAGGCGCAATACGCCCAATTGCCGGCGGCGCACCGGGTGAGCGCCTGTCAGGATTGCGGCGGCTGCGAGAAGGCGTGCCCGCTCCAGGTTCCGGTCCGCGCCAAGTTGCGCCACGCGCATTCGTTACTTGCCTGATTGCGGCGGCTCCGGGGCACGCGCCCTTGCAGCTTGCCGTCGGGACGCGTTTGGTTCTGCGTTTCAAGGGAATCATCTCCGTGTCTCGTACGCGCGCTGGTAGTGCGCTGTGGTAGCGGGAACGATTCGCTCACTGGGCGCGTCTAACATGCCATCAGCCAGACCACACCTGCACCGCGGAGGTACCCGTTCATGAACACACACGCGAGAGTTAGCCAGTCTGTGTCGATTGTCGCTCTGCTGTTCCTGTCTGCCGCACTTGCCTCGGCTCAGGGCGTCCTCGGGCAGGACAACGCGCGAGCCAACAATGTCCCGCAGGCGGTCAACGAGCAGTCCAAGTTCCAGGAGCCATGGGTTCCAAGGTACATGTGGGCTGGCGAGGTCGCTCTGCTGTTCGGTGGCGTGGTGATTGAGCCGCGGTTCGACTTCATGAGCCTGGCCAACGGATTAGGTGGCGGGTTCGGCGGCTTGGCGGGAACCGGCGGCGGCGGCCGCTCTTCGGTAGGTGCGTCTCTGGGTGGCGGCGGTGGATTGGGCGGTGGAGGCTTCGGTAGAGGCGGCTTCGGCGGCGGGCAGAACGGTGGTTTCGGCGGCTTGAGCAACGGTCTGAGCCAAGGCGGCGGGCTTGGTCGCGGCGGAAGACGCGGCGGGTTTGGCTTCGGCGGCTGAGCGCTCGACGGTGGGGCGCCGTTGTCCAGAGGCCGGGCGACTTCTCGGGTCGCACGGTCGTCTCTTGCGCAGTCCGTCTCTTGTGCTGGCGCGGCGCTGGCGGGTTGACGGGGCCGCCCGCCGGGGTTACCGTGACATGCCTCGTCGCCCCATGGCGCTGCCTCGACTGCCGCGGTTTCACCCACCCAAATCCTGCAATCCTCGTTTCCCGGGCCCGCAGGACGGCGGCGGGGAGGGTGCAACGGGGTCTGGGAACCGGCG
>PEVN01000077.1 GCA_002779825.1 Armatimonadetes bacterium CG06_land_8_20_14_3_00_66_21
AACCGGACGCGCGCGTCGACCCGTACGCGTTGGACCGGGCGTACTGGCAGAGCTTGTGGTGGGTGCCGCGGGGCGGCGGATGAGTGCCTCTGCTGGGGGTGAAGGGCACTCAGCGGCGACCCTCCCGCCTCAGAACCCGAGTCTTTCAGGTTGGAGGCGCGGGGGCTGCGGGTATGGCGTCAATGCGGTGGTCCGGGCAAGCCCTTCTCGTACTTCGACAGAGCCCGAGCATTCTGTGGCTTCCTCACGATCTCCTGCGCATAGCGGAGATACCACCGGATGTGGCCATCGTCGGGATACTCCTTGAGGACGGATTGAAGCTTTGTGGTCCAGCCGCGGAACTCGTTTGGGAAGTGGCGGTTGGCAAGCGCCCAAGGCCCGTTCCTGTAGGCGTATACGTCCGTCCAGCGAGGTTGCTCGGCATGGGACATGTATCTGCCGATCTCGTAGCAGTTGCCGATCTCAGACCCTCCGTCGCCATCGAGGTCCTCGATCCAGAGGGGCTCACTGCTCCTTACCCCGAGGATCTTGGTCATCCGGCCGTTCCGCCACGCCAGTACCTCGACGTGAGACGGCGCCCAACTGCCCCCCGAGCAGACCTCCCAGACCGCAACGTGCGGTGTCCTGTAGCTCGCGGGACTCAGACGGCAGACCTGGACGTCCATGAATCCCCTTCCGTCCCACCGTGGGTCCCGCAGGGCTTCTGACCGCCACAGCACTTCGTGGCCCGGTCCGGACCTGCGCATTACACTCAGGTGCACGTCACTGAGCCTGTCCATCGCGCCGTCCGTCACTTCTGCGGAGAGAACCAGCCACAGCTCCGGGTCTGCGTGGGTGGGCCATGCCTCAGCCTGGATGACGGTGTTCCCGGCTGGCAGTCCTGGTTTGGCAGACTGAGCGACCTTCAGGAGTTGGCGCGCTCTGTCACGACCGGCCTTCGCAGCGCCATCTGACGGCGAAAGCGTCAGTGCCCGCTCGAATGACTGGACGGCGCCTTCGTACTTCCCCAGCCGCAACTGACACTGCCCCAGGCCCCGGTAGGCCCGCGCGGTTGCCCCGTACTTCGCGATCACACCGTTGAAGCCCGCCTCAGCATTGAGTAGCGTGTGGGGGATGAGGCAGCGGTCCTTGCCTCTGCGCAGCGTTGCCGGTGCCTTCGCCAGCAGCCGTTCCGCCCAGCGGATCGCCCGATCCGCCGAGACCTTCGTCTGTTCTCCCGAGGCGGGAGCCAGACCGCACAGCAGGAGGGATGACGCCAGCGAGAGTGCCCGCCAGCGGCGCGGCCAGCCTGCGAGCGGGTGTTGTGCGTCGATGCGCATCGACTTCCCTTCCTGTCAGGGGGTTCTCGGCGCCCTTCATCTACCGCGCCCCGGCGTCTGGTGCGCACCACTCGTGATCAGCCGCCCGGGTCCGCCTGACTTGGTAGAGCTTGCTCATTCCTCCTCCAGCGAGACCCCTTCGCGCTTCGCCCACTCTTCCAGGCTGATGGTCTTGCCTTCCCGATGCTCCTTCAGCGCGTGCTCTGCCAGTAGGTCAAAGGGGTTCTCCGCCTTGGAGCAGTGCAGGGCCGATCCTCTCGGTCGCAGGCGAAACAGGTCCCCTGGCTTCACGCTCATCGCTTCCCGGATCGCCTTCGGAATCGTCAGCCGTCCCCTGCTGTCGACTCGCACCATGGTGGTTTGGCTCATGTCGTCATCACTCCCTTCCGTGAGACTGTCGGGGCAAGGGCCACTGTACCTCGCGGCCGGACGGTTCGTCAACTACCGCCCGACTGCTCCTGTCGGCAATCCCGAGATCGCCGCCGCCCTCCCGCCCGTCACGCCGACGAACGCTGTGCGGGGAGGGCTCACGGCCCGTACACTTCCACTTCCGTCAGCTCCAGCGCCCCGGGGTACGGTGGCGCTACGTGCTGCGAGGCTCCCAAGGTCAGCCGGAGGTATCGCCCTTTCATGCCGATCTCGCAGGTGCGCAGGTCGGGTGAATACTCACTCCCTTCCTTCGGCACCGCCTGGGAGGTCATGACCTGCTGGAAACGCTCACCGTCGTCCGAGACCTCGAACGCGAGGCTGCTCGGCACGAACCAGAACTGGCCGTAGAGGCCGCGGAACTGCAGCCGGACCTCCTTGATTGCCTTCGACTCCCCGAGGTCCACCACTACCCAGGCTGTTTTCTCCTTTGACGGGTCGTGGACCCAGAAGTCCTGAGGGTCATCCTGCGCCAGGATCCCATTGGTGAGCATCCGCTCGGAGTCGGCGCATTCCGGGTGCGTGGACGAGACGCGAACCGGATGGTCCAGCGCCAGGTTGGCCGTGTCTTTGGGCGTCGGCAAGGGCGCAGGCCGAATGAAGGTGTTCTGCGCGTGGTAGAGGCGGACGAGCTCGTCGCAGAGCGGCTGGAGGGCAGACCTGGCCTCGGCGGTCACGTGGCGGTTGCTCTTCAGGACGTGATCAATGGCGGCGCGCACGTAGAGGAGGCGCCAGCGCCAGGAAGCCTTCGCCCACGTCGGCAGGCGTGCGTCGAGGGCTTCCGCCAGGGCCCAGGCTTCCTCGGCCTGCGCGAGATTCCGGACTCGCCAGTTGGTGCGCGGATGGGTCTCCTCCAGCAGGTGGAACAGGCGCACGGCATCGGCGGTGGCCTCGGGGCAGAGGTAGTAGGAAGCATACTCCGCCAGCATGTCCTCCGTCGGCCGGCCCGGCGACCAGAAGAACTGCGACCACAGGAACTTGTTCAGGTCCTCGTAGATGCCTTCGGAGTAGGGCCAGCCGCCCTGGATGCGGCCGCGGACGAACGGCGTCCGTTCGCGGAGGTTGTCCATGAGCCGCCCGCAGAATCCCGGCAGCGGGTTGGCGCCACAGCCGCCCCACGGGCTCATCTGGTACATCGAGATCTCAGGGAAGCACGTCAGCGGGTAGCGCTCCGGGTCGGGTCGTTCGTCAAGCACCTTGGGGAGGGCATCGCCGTGAGTGCCGCCGAGGATCCCGCCGAGCCAGCTCGGCTTCTGCTCGCGGAGGTAGCGGAGCAGCCCGGCGTACTCGCCCTGAGCGCCCGACAGGGAGTCGAACAGCCAGGTCGACAGCCACACCTTCCCCTCGGGGAAGCGTTCGTGGTACAGCCGCGCCAACTGCTCCGACGCCCGCAGGAACCCGTTGGCGCCCCACGGCTTGCACTGGTCGCAGGCGCAGCCGCCTTGGTCGTACGGCCAGGTCCAGATGAAGTCCACGTTCGGGAAGGCGCTTAGGATCTGGGCTTGCCACTTGCCGGTAAGCGCCAGCCCTTCCGGCTTGGACGGACACAGCTCGACGTGGTAGTGCGGCCAGCCGGGCAGCCACTTGGCCCGGAGGGGTTCGGGGCTGGTGTTGTACGCCTCGTTGGCGAGGAACGCCAGCCCGAACTGCATCCCCAGCCCGCGGGCGGTCTCGCCGAAGTGCTTCAGCCGCCCCACATGCGCCTGCGCCGCCGGATCGTCGAAGCCGCTGAAGTGATGCATGTCGAACCAGACCGTCAGCGAGTTGCCTCCCCACAGCGCGAAGTCCTCGATGACGCGGTCAACCTCATCCAGCGGCGCGACGTGGTAGAAGTTGCCGAAGTGCGTGGCGAAGTAGATACCGCGGACGGGAAGCTGGGGTGTGTCAGTGAGAGTCACTGCCGGCACGACCACCGCCCGCTCCGCGTACCGCGCGAGACGGAGCAGCTTGCCCAATCCGGCCACCACGCCGCTGGGACTCTGCCCAACGACGTGCAGGCGACCATTGGCGTCCGGCGTAGTCGCCAGGCAGTAGCCGTCCGGCCCGAGCTTGGCGACCTCCGGGCGCTGCTCGGCGAAGGCGCTCGCCTCGTCGCCGCTGGCCGCCGTGCCCGCCACAAGGGCATGCTTCGCCCGGGCGACGGAACCGACAGGGACATCCAGCGCCGTGCGACGGCGAACCTCGGCGGCGAACAGGTCAGCAGCCCGCCGCTCGACAAGACTGGCGCGTTCGCCGACCAACAGGCACAGGTCGCCCGGGCCGAACGTCATCCCGGCGCCCGCCTCCGCGCCACCGGTCGCCGGCCCTCCGATCCACGCCGCGGCTAGAGCTGCCGCCACACGGCAGGTTTCGTTTGCCACGTGCTGTTCTCCCTCCGTTGGTTCTCGCGCCCTCCTACTTCGCCTCCGGCAGCCCCTAAACTCAGGCCCCTCCGCCTCGTACACCTGGCAGTAGCCGGTCCAGTCGCTGGTGAACACGACCTTCGTGCCGGCGGCGTTGAAGCGTGGGTGCGGGTGCGCTTGTTGGATCTTCATGCTGCTGCGAGCCGCGCACAGATGCGCCGAGCGATGGCTCAGGCAACCACTGCCTGTGCCGGTTGGCGGGTCGGCCGGACGGCAGGCCGGTCGCGGCGCTCGGGTGCGCGCAGCGCGCTCCCGGGAAGCGTCACCACCGCCACGGTGTTGCCCAGCATGTCGAAGAACTCCACGCTGTAGCCGACCTCATGGCCCGGAACCTCGTGGCGGTCAACCATCGTGCCCACGTCGCCTGCCCGCAGTCCTTGCTTGGGCACATCTCGCTCGAGGATGACGTCACCGTACAACTGGAAGTCCATTCCGTGTCCTCCTCAGTCAGGGAACAGCGTGATCAGCCGGGGCACATCTGTGCCCTCATCGATCTGCCAGATCGTGCGGACCATCAGTTCGCGCCCGACCGGCGTACGCAGGGGCGCGCGAATCTCGTAGCGGACGCCGTATGGCGACGACCGCACAACGTGCACGTCAGCCTCCACGTGACGCTCGCGGATGTCCGCCTCGAGTTGGCGCCACTGGTCCCTATGATAGCCGAATCGAGCCAGCAGGCGCGCCTTGGTGCCGCCGCGCTTGTGCTCCGTGTCGAGCACGCAGCCTCTCAACTTCCCTGCGTCAATGACCGCTCTGTCCCGGTTCGGGAGCTTCATCGCGACTTCCCTCGGTCGACACGACCGCGAGACCGAACCAGCTACGTCTTCGCCGCCGGCAGCGCCGCGAACTCCGGCACCTCCGCCTCGTACACTTGGCAGTAGCCGGTCCAGTCGCTGGTGAAGACGACCTTCGTGCCGTCGGCGTTGAAGCGCGGGTGCGGGTGGGCTTGCTGGATCTTCATGCTGCTGCGGTGCTCGGCCAGGACGCGGGGGCCGTCGAAGGACGCGCCGTTCCATTGCCACGCGCGGATGACGCTTCCGCCGTCGCCGACGATGAGGTGGAAGTCGTTGGAGTGGATGTGACCTGTTTCGCCGGGGAAGTCGGCCTCGAAGCGGTCGGTGTTGTCGTACCGGGTCTTGCCCAGGAACTTGCTGCCATCGGGTCGGCGGCCGTGGTAGCCGACAGTCACGCCGTCGGCATGCCAGTACTCGTGACCGGGGTTCTCTCCCGCTTCGCGGGGTCGGATCATCCACGCCTTGCCGGTGTCGAGGTCGAAGCCCCAGATGCGGTTGTCGACCTTGTCCCACGGGCCCTCGTGGCAGAAGGTCAGCAGGTTCGCATGCGTCGGGGAGGTGTTGACGTGGCCGATCCAGGTCTGCTCCTGCCAGACGGACTCGCCGCCGGAGCCATCGGTGGCCACCCGCACTACGTGGCACTCGGGGTTCGCCTCGAACGTCTCGCGGAAGCCGATGTAGCCGCGGAGCATGTCGGTGCGGATCTCGCGGGACAGGTCCTCGGCGATGC
>PEVN01000426.1 GCA_002779825.1 Armatimonadetes bacterium CG06_land_8_20_14_3_00_66_21
CCACAATCGCCGAGTTCGGGACGGCGATGACGCCCCGCTTTTCGTCGATCACGATGGTGGCTTCGGCGGTCATTCCGGGGCGCAAGCGGGGGTCGGTGAAGTCCAGCGCGATCTCCACTTTGAACACCGTCACGTTCTGCTGGTCGACGCCCTTGGGGTACACCTTGGAGACCTTGCCGGAGAAGTACTCATCGGAAAAAGACTCCACCGCGAGATCGACCTTCTGCCCGATCCGCATCGAGCCAATATCCACTTCGTCGACATCGGCCAGCACAAACATCTGCGTGATGTCGGCAATGGTGACGATATTGGTTCCCGCAGAGATCGCGGAGCGGCCGGAGGTGATGATCGACCCCTCCTCAACAAACTTCTCTACCACCACCCCGTCGCGCGGCGCGTAGACGGTGGTGTCGCGCACCGCCTTGGCAGCGTTCTCGAGCTGTGCTTGGCTGCGGACGGTTTGCGCTTGGGCCGCGGCGACCTGATGGCCGCGGACCGCGCTCTGCATCTTCTCGGTGTTCGCCAGCTTGAGGTTCTGGCGCGACTGTCGAGTGGCAGCTCTTGCAGCCGCCAGTTCCGCCTCACGAACCTGGTCCTCTTGCGTGTTGGCCCGCGCCGCTGCCACCGCTGCTTCCGCCTGCTTCACGGCCGCGCGAGCTGCCTCCGCGTCCTGCTTCGTGAGTTCGTCCTTCACCGCGTTGGCCTTGGCCGAGCCCAAGGCGGCTTGAGCTTGCACCACGCGCGCCTCGGCAGCCTTCAACTGGGCCTTGTGCTCCGCGTCAAGTGAGTCCAGCGCGGCCTTCGCGCTGTCTACCGAGGCTTGCGCACCATCGACCGCCGCCTGCGCGTCGGTAACATTCCGGGCCGGCACGAACCCTTTGCCCTGCAATTCCTGCTGCCGCTTCAGGTCCAGCTTGGCATTTGCCAAACTGACCTGGGCCTGCCGGAGCGACGCCTGCGACTGTGCGCGGGCACGGGGTTGCGTGGCGTTCTTCAGCTCGTTGAGCGACTCCTGGTTCGTGTGCAGAGTCGCCTCCGCCTGCTCGACGGCAGCCTTGGTGAGCGCGGGCTGCGTTGCGGCGGTGCGCTCAGCGGCCGCCAAGCGCGCCTTGGCCGCGGCCAGGCTCTGCTCAGCCTGCTCGACCTGGGCTACATTGGTCTGCCGTTGGATGTCGAGGGTCGTGGCAGCCTGCTGCTCGCGCGCGACAGCAGACTTCACCGACTCATCGGAGACGCTGATCTGGAGCGGCGTGGACAGATCCTGCAGCTTCAGGTTGGCCTTCGCCTCACCCACCCGCGCGTTGGCCGCCTGGACGTCAGCCGCCGCCTGCCGGTAGCTGGAATCGCTCTCAGTAGGATCGATCGTGGCGAGGAGCTGCCCCGCCTTGACCACGTCACCGGTGTCCACCAACAGCTTGGTGATCTCACCAGCCACATTGGCCTTGACCTCAACCGTGGTGAGTGGCTGCAGGACGCCCGACCCCGACACGGTCATGCGAAGGTCTGTGCGCTCCACCTTCTCCGTCTGGTAGACGGGCTCCTCCTCACCGTTGGTGGCCTTCCGGTGCTTCACGAAGTAGACGCCGCCGCTCACCAGGACGGCAGCCAGAACCACATACTTGACGGCCCGCATCAGCGCACTTCCTCCTCGATCAAGTCGCGGCCGAGGGCGTACCGCAACTGCATGACAGCCAGGTTGTGGTCGTAGAGCGCCTGGATCTGGTTTGTCTCCGCCTGCGCCGCAGCCGACCGGGCGTCGATGATCTCGACCATGGTGGCGACGCCTGCAACATAGCTGGCCTCGTTGAGCGCCAGGTTCTCGTCGGCTTGCGCGCGCGCCGCGTCCGCGGCGCCGATGCGCGCCTTCGCGTCATTCAGGCTGATCCAGCCCCGCTCCACTTCCAGCAGAATGCTCTGCCGTTCCCGCTCTCGCTGCTCCCGCCGTGCGACGAGGTCCGCCTTGGCAGACTCCACTCGGGAGCGGCTCTGCTTGCCGTCGAACAGCGGCATGCTCATTGTCGCCCGGAGCACCCACTCATCCGTCACGTCACGGCTGGAGTCCAGGTACCTGTCGAATCCGCCCGTGAAGCTCAGCGCGGGGCCGGCGTTGATCTTGGCGCTCCTGGCCGTCTCCCAGGCAACCGCCAAGCCGTAGTCCTGTTGCCGGAGTTCGGGACGCTTGCTGAGGGCTTCCTGCTGGGCTGCCGTCAGCTCGAGCTGCGGGTCCGGCAGCTTGTCCTGATCGAGGATGGTCAGCGGCACGGCGGCTTCCATCCCCATGGCGTTCCGCAGAACTGCCACTGCGCGTTGGATCGCACCATCGGCAGCCACCACGTCCACCTTGGCGTTGGCGAGTTCCGTCTGGGCGCGGAGGATGTCGATCTTGGCCGTCGTGCCGGCGTCGAAACCGGCCTGGGCGGCGGCAACGTGCTGCTCGGCGCTGGTGACGACTTTGGCCCGCAGCGCCTTCAGCTTCTGTGCGGTCAGCAGGCTGTAATAGGCCTGCACCACCGCCAGCGCAGTGTCCCGCTCCGTGCTGGTCAGTGACGCCACGCTCGCCCCGGCGTTGGCACCGGCTTGGCGGACAACCGTCTTGCGCTGGCCGGAGTCCAGGAAGAGATACGAAGCACTCAGCGCAGTCTCGCGGTTCTCCGAGGAACCGGCGCTGCCGATGGCGAAC
Organism: Armatimonadetes bacterium CG06_land_8_20_14_3_00_66_21; assembly: GCA_002779825.1. Taxonomy (GTDB): domain Bacteria; phylum Armatimonadota; class Abditibacteriia; order CG2-30-66-41; family CG2-30-66-41; genus CG2-30-66-41. The sequence continues at coordinate 2,681 of PEVN01000426.1, forward strand.
CCCTGACGCGTTGACTGGAAGCGGCTCCAATTGCTGGTCAGGTCGAGGCTCGGGAACCGACTCGACTTGGATTCCGTCACGCGATGCTGCGCGGCCTCGACTCCCGCCGCTGCCGCCTTGACGCTGGGATGGTTGTCCAGTGCGAGCCCGAGGCACTGTGCCAGGGACAACGGCTGGCTGAGGTCCGGCGGCGCCGGCTCCTGAGCGAGTGCGCAGTCGAGCACCCCCCCTGTCAGCACAGCCAACCAGAATGTGATGAGACCCTTGGGCATCCTCTTTGTCCTCCTCCCAAGCTTCCGGTTGGGGAAGCCGGGTATGCGCGTGTCGTTATGTGGGGCGCCGGCAAGCCGCGCCCCGCCAAGGAGCTATACCCGCGAAGGTTGGGAACACACCGAAGTCCCGGTGCGACTTCGGCTCCGTCTGGGAGAATACCCTCTGTCCTCCGTCTGCTGCACGCCTGCCGGGGAAGTTCCGCGAACTTCCACTTCGGTGTGTTCTTAACCTTCGCGGGTATAACACTACTGACCGCCGCGCGGGCGGCCGCCACCAGGGCCGCCGCGCCCACCGCCGAAGCCGCCAAACCCGCCGCCTTGGGGGAAGGCGAAGACGCCGTTGTTTTCGAGGATGCCGCCCAAGAAGAGCTTCACTTGGGCCATGGCACTCACGCCGGCGATGATCTTGGCGTCCTGCTCCGCCACGACCTTCTGGTACGCGACTTCCGCGGCCTTCTGGGCCTGCTTGCACGACTGGAGGGTGGCAAGGAGGTCCTTGTCGGTGACGAACGCGTCCTTCGTCTTCTCGTCCAGTTCCTTGCCCAGCTCAGCCAACTTCGCCTGATACGCTCCGCGCGCCTCCCGTTTCGCCTGCGCAGCCGCCACTACCATGGCCGACTGCTCCTTGGGGACGCCCATCTGCTCCAGTCGCTGGGCAAACCACTCCTTCATCTGCTCAGCCGTGGGCGGCTGGAAACTGCCGCCACCCTGCGGGCCACCTCGCGGCGCAGCTTGCCCCCCGCCCGGTCTGCCGCCCTGCCGAGGCGGGGGGGCCTCTGAGAATACGGGCGACAGCAACAACAGACTCACGCATACGGTTCCGAGACTGGTGACGAGCGACCTTGGTTTCATCCGACATCTCTCCTCGTTGGCGGTAGGGTCTCGAACTGAGTGCGGGCTTACCCACTCGGGTTGGGCAGTGGCTGTTGCGCTTCAGGGGGTACACGTAGCGCGCCGCGCTTCGAGTCGGCGATCACTTCGTTCGCCAACTCGGCGGCCAATGAAGCCGCCACTCGAACAGCGTGTCGTACAGCAGGCTGCCACCGTGACACACCAGCAGGAAGATCAGCGCCGCTTCCAGCATCGTCAACCCGCAGTCCATCCGCGCGCGCAACGGCGTCGTCCGCAGCACCACCAGCCCGACGGAGAACACCAACACCCAGCCCAGCTTGCGTCGCAATCGCCGTGAACGCTGCTGCATTCCGGGTCGTCCTTAGGGCAGCTACGGCTCCTGCAGGTCATTCTCCAAGCAGCCAAGCAGCTTCTCTACCAGTCCTGCCAACTGCGTGCGCTCAGCGGTCGTAAGGACTGCGAGCACCTCGGTCAGACAGGACTGGATGTGCGGCACAATCTCGTCGGCCAGGGCTTTTCCGGCGGGAGTGAACGCAGCGAACGTCTGCCGCCGGTCGACCTCGTCGGAAAGCCGCTGAACCAGCCCGCGGTCCTCCAAGCGGTCGATCAGCCCGGTGACGTTGCCGCGCGTCACGCAGAGGTGGGCGCCCAGCTCGCTGAGCGGCAGCCCGGTTTCCTGATCGACCTCCCGCAGCGAGCGGAGCACGTAGAACTGCGCGCCGGTGAGATCCCACGGCGCCAGTTCCTGATGCACGCGAGCACGCAGGCGAGAACTGACGCGGAACAGACCGCGCCAGACGCGACGAGAAGTAGCGTCGACCACTGGTTCCATTGCGTCGTGTAGTTTACAACTAAACAGTTTACGTGTCAACGACCTGCCGTGGGGACTGGCTGGGGGCGCTTGGCGACCTGGGTGACAGCCGCGCCAATTGCGTGTAACCTCTGAGATTGAACAGCCACTACGGAGCCAAAGGAGAGGCAATGAGTGGTGAACGCGAAAGGCTGGTGTGTACGCTGACAGCCCAGACCCTCGCCCCTAACTTCCCTTTCCCTTTGCGAGTCCCCGTCGTGCTCGCCGGTTTCGCGGAGGTCGGTGCGACTCCCCGCAACGCCTCGATCCACGCCGCCGACCTGCGCCTCGTGCAGCGCTGCTTGAGCGGAGACGGCAACGCCTACCGCGAGTTGGTGGAGCGCCACCAAGCCCAAGTATCGGCGATGATGTGGCGGTTCTCCCGCGACAAGGAGGCGCACGAAGATCTCGTTCAGGATGTCTTTGTGGAGGGCTACGCCAACTTGGCGAAGTACCGCGCGGAGGCGCCCTTCGCCCATTGGTTGGCCGGGATCGCCACTCGCCTCGGCTACCAGTATTGGAGGCGCGAGACGCGCGAGCGAGCGCTCCGCTCGGCGCCAATCGAGAACTGGGAGAACGTGCCCGACGAGGCGGCCGATGACCTCGACCCAATGGAGGCGGGGCAACTCCTGCACAGACTGCTGGCCCTGCTTCCGCCGCGGGACCGCTTGGTCCTGACGCTGCGCTACGTCGAGAACCACAGCGTCGAGAAGGCGGCCGAACTGACCGGATGGAGCCCGGTGATGGTGAAGGTGCAGGCGCTTCGCGCCCGGAAGAAGCTCAAACGACTTTTCGAGAAAGCCACCGAGGAGGCAAACCGATGAACGAAGACAGGTACCTCCAGACGCTGGCGGAACGGGCTCGGCTGGAGACGCCGCCGCCCGTGGATGTTGCCGATCGCGTGATGGCAGTCCTCCGGGAGAGTAGCTCGCAGAGGCGTTTCGCGCCCGGGCCCATGGCGTGGGTCGCTGCCCTCTCCGCAGCCGCCGCCATCCCCATGGCCCTCGCCGGCTACGCAGCCTGGCAGAGCCTGACCAGCCCGCTCATGGTGACGCTGCTCTCCGCCGCCAAGGAGGGTCTCCTGTGAGCGACGGCCCCAACGGCACCCCGGCAGTTGACGCCCCCCCAATCCCCGCGCCGCGCAAGATCGCCCGCGTGCGGCCGGTGTTGCTGGGGCTCGTCATCTTGCTGAGCGGCATTGCGATTGGTGCCGGCGGCGTGCTGCTCATCGCGCCCAAGAAGATTCTCCCGCCGTTCATGGAGCCGGGGCTTGCCGCCAAGTTCATCACCGAGCGGATGACCAGCGACCTCCAACTCAGCCCGGCGCAAGCAGCCGAGGTACAGCGGATCGTCAAGGAGCGGATGCAGGCCCTCGACAGAATCCGGGAAGAGACCAGCCCGCGCGTCAACGCCGAGCTTCGGCAGATGAAGGACGAGTTGTCCAAAGTCCTCACTCCGGAGCAGGCGCGGGCCTGGAAGGAGCGGCTCGACAAGTTCCGGCAGATGGGACCGCCCCGCTGGTCGCCACCCGGAGGACCGGGTCCTCAGGGCACGCCCGGCCAGCCGCCCGGCGGCTACTCGCCTTGGCCGGGCGACCACTCAAGCGGTGGTAAAGGCGACCAACACCGCGGGTGGTGGGAGAAAGACGGCGAAGGCAAAGGCGAGGGCTGGCACAAGCGATTCGGCGAGGGTGATTGGAAAAAGCCGCCGCCCCCCGGCGACGACCGAGAGGGGAACCGGGCGAGGGCGAAGGCGGCAAAAGGGCAGTAGGCGCCGCCACAAGGGGCCGCGGCCTGCTTGGCGAAGCAGGGAGGCACTTCCTGAAAGGTGTCACCTCCATGCTTCCATTGCTGGTGGTTCTCGCGCAGTCCTCGCTGGTTCAGTCTGCCGACGCTGTCTCGCCTCGCCTTTCACCGGAGCACGAGGCGGAATGGTGGTTCCCGCGTGGCGAGTGGGCGCTGACCGAGGGCGTCCTCGAACAGCGCAGCGTCTTCGACGGCTCAGTGGCCCTTCTCAGGGAACCGGCGCTCGCCGACTTTGCGCTGACGGTGGATTTCAACATTCAGCCGGAGGGTGAGGGCGTTCGGGCCGCAGCGGTCGTCTTCCGGGCGACGGGCACGCTGACGTACTACTGGGTCCACCTGGACTCCAAGAACAGCCAGGTCCTCCTCGTGCGCTCGACGCCCGACGAGACATGGGACGAGATCACGCGCGGGCCATGCAAGATCACAGCCGCTGCCTGGCACACGGCGAAGGTCGAGTTCCGCGGCAAGGATCTCACCGTGTCGCTCGACGGGAACGAGGTCCTCAGCGCTGCCGACGACGACCGCGACAACCGCGACCCGCACGTGGCGCAAGTCTCTGACTTGCGCTCCATCCGCCCGCCCGCGAGATTGGCAAGTCAGAGACTCACCCCACGAGGGGCGCGTCCGTCTCCGCACTTGGCGCCTGCCCCAGCACCTTCTCCGCCCAGGGCGTCAGGATCATCTGCTCGTAGTCCTGCCACACCCGCCGGTCTGCCCGGCAGTCGAAGGCACGGCAGATGCGCGGGCGCTTGTCATAGACGGCGCAGCGCCTGGCCGCCGGATCGAGGTGGACGCACCGGCTGCCGGGTGCCCGCGCCATCTGGAACGGGTAGTCCTGGCTCCACGCCAGCTCACCTTCGTCCACGTCCTGCCTGCTGAGCGGGAAGGGCAGGTGGCAGCACACGGCGCGGCAGACAGGGAGCCGGGCTTCGCAGTCGGGAGCGGCGGGCGCTACCGCGTACTTGTCCTGCTGGTTGCCGTCCAGACGCAGACCCAGCCCGGCCGGGTGCGCCGACCCAAGCAAAGCCCGCAGCGCCTCGCGTCGGAAGCCGTCCGAACCGGCGCCGCCCAGTGTCTCTTGCTGCCCAGCCGCCCGTTCGAGCCGCGACAGCCGGACCAGTGCTTCCCGCAGCCAGCGCTGCGTCTCGTACAGCTCCTGGCGGATCGACTGGAAGCCTCGCTGAACCTCCTGCTTCGAGGCAGGCGCCTCGGCCTGGCGGCGTTGCTGCTCTTGGACGACTCTCGCGGCCAGGCGTTGACCTGGCGACTGCTGGTCCGGTCCACTCACGCGGCTTTCCCTTCCCAATGAATTGAGGGCGGCAACGAATTGAGGCGCCGGCTCACGCCTAACTTCCATCCGTAGCGTAGGTTTCCAACCTGCGGCCTTCGCGGTACGCCTACACCAAGGGCCGCAGGTTGGAAACCTACGCTACGAACGGCGCCGAAGGCGCTACTTCCCGTCCGGCTCGTCCTTGAGCGTGGCCCGCACCCGCTTGACGATGGGCATCAGGGCGCAATCCAACGGCGCCGGCTGGAACAGGCTCCCCGTCGCCTCGTAGTTCGTAGCCGGGCAGCCGCCGGCGCAGTCGTCGCTGTGCTGGCACGACGCACACTGCGGCCGATCCTCCGGCTTGACGCTGAGCAAGTCCAAGCGCCCCTTCAGGTTGGTGATCCCGTTCCACACATCGCCTAACTTGTGGGTGTCCTTCAGCCCGTCCACACCGAGGATCTTCGCGCAGCCGTACAAGTCGCCGGTGACGGAGATGCAGACGCGCCCCCGTCCGGCGCCGCAGCCCCAGACGCCCTTGTACTTGCCGGCATCGGCTTCGCAATCCTTCTCGAACAGCGTCATGCGGAACGGCGCCTTCTTCGCCTTCAGCTCGCGGTAGAGCTCGGCGATCTCCACCATCTGAGCTTCGTAGGTCGCCAGGGCGTCGTCGGGCCACGCGATGCCGGTTGCGGGCCCGATGATGAACTGGTTGATGCCGCGGGAGTACAGGTGCCGCACGTTCTGGCAAGCGCGCGCCGCCGTGTAGGGTGTGAGCGTCATCCGAGTGCCCTGCCACGGCTGATACCGCTTCATCATGGGTAGGCGTTCCATGACCTCGTCGTAGGAACTCTGTCCAGAGCGCATGTGTCGGTGACGGTCGTGGCTCCCTTTGTCACCATCGATGCTAAGCAGGTACTTCACCCCGATCTCGCGCAGGTAAGTGCACCGTTTCTCGTCAAGTAGACTCCCGTTTGTCGTGATGCTAAACTCGGCGCGCCTGCCCGACTGTCTGGCGCGCGAGCTGGCGTACTCGACGAAGCCTTGGAGAAGGCCCCATTCGAGTAACGGTTCCCCGCCGAAGAACAGGAACCTAACGTAATGCTGGCGAGCAGAACTCCGGATCATGAACTCAATCGCGGCGCTCGCGACCTCCCGGGAGATCGTGCGGGGCTGCTTGCCCTTGACGAAACAGTAGTCGCATTGGTGATTGCAGTCTTCGGTTAGGAAGATGTCCGCATATACAACAGGGGGGAGCAGGCGGTGGGCCAGAGTATTCCCGAGACGGACTCCAGCGGCAGGAGCATCCGGGCAGGAAGCGGCACGGCTACCTGTGGCTCTCCCGGTCAAGGACGTGCCACCCTCACTATCGTGCTGTTCCCGCCCACCCAAAGGGCTCCGGACTGGTCGAAGGCGATCGACCCCACAGGGACGTTAGTGGTTCCTTTGGCGAGCCGTGCCCGCAGGCTCTCCCGGACTTGCTCGGGCTGGTCGGCGGATTGCTCCAGCAGGAGCGGGATGTTCTCCGGGTGGCGTTGCAGGTTTGGCGAGCCCTCCAAATGGGGCAGCACCTTCCCCACCGAATGCCACGTTCTCTCTTCCCCTGCCGCGCGGAGCACGCCCAGGCCGGTGACCGCCAACCACAGGCTTTTCCCGTCAGGGCCGACGATGATGTCGCGGACGATTCGTCCACCGACCATATCCGTAAGGAGTGGATCCACACACCACTTGCCGTCCTCCAGCCGACAGATGGGGCTGCCTTGGGGCGTCACACACGCCATCCATATCTTAGGACCCGGGGCGACACACAACGCTGAGACCGCAACCACGTCGAGCCCTTCAGGCGCGAGGCACACCAACTGCATGGCTGCCAGGCCATCAGGGCCTTCAAGCAAGGAACCGTTCGAGGTCACTCCATACAAGGTGCCATCGCGGTGAGCCAGTCGCACGGGCCGAAGAACGCCCTCCGGAACCGGCTTCGGCGACGCTTGGCTGGGTCGGGCGTCGCCTACGGCGGAGGCCTCCAGCACTCGGATCCCGACACTGTCGGCGGATGCGTACACAAGCCCCCGCTGATCTTGGGCGACAGCATCCACTCGGCCCAAGTCTTGTGACCCCGGAACTGGATCAAGCAGCGCCGCTCCCATCGAGCCGTGCCGATAGTACAGTCCGGAGAGTTCCGCCCAGTGGTCATCTCGCCTGAGTAGCAGACCGGCCGAGTGGCACGCCCAGAGCTGTTCTCCCGCATCAGCAAGGAGTGGGCCGATGATGGGCGCGTACGGGCCCACGAAGCGCATCTCCGCGTGCCACGTCCTTCCATCGAAACGGAACACCCCGGAGCCGGCGATGGGGTCGTTGAGCCCACCGCACCTCCACCGGTGGGCGGCGTACACGATGTTGTCGCCAATAGGACACAACGCGGTCACAGGCTGGTAGCCGTGGCGGATTGCCGGGGCCAGGTCTGCGTCGGGGTCCGTGGCCTGCCAAGTGCCTCCCTCATAGCCGAAGACCCAGCGCTCGTAGCTGCCCAGTCCTGGTGTTTTCAGCTCGGCGTACGCGCGTGTGATGACCACCGCACTGACGATGGCAATCGTGGCTCCACACCTCCACTTGGCAGTGCGCGCGTGCCCAGCGAGGGCGACGCGCCAGGCTCCAGTCGCATAACAAAGCATTGTCATCACCTACCCGTAGTACTGCTGATTCTGGCACGTGTACGCGCCCTGTGGCTGGCAGTGGAAGTTGCCCGGACCGCACTGAAACAGGTGTCCCTGCTCAGGGCTCGCGGCGCACTGCCCATCGGCGCTAAAGGGCGAGGTCGACGTGCACTGGAAGCTCATGGTGGGCGAGGCGGTATCTCCACAACTGAAGTCGTCAGCGACGCCGGTGCAGTAGAAGCCCCTGAGGTCCGTTCCGCGGCAGTCGAACGCAACGCCGACTCCGGGCGTGCTCACACAGTGGAAATCTCCCGGGTCGTCGTAGTCGTACCTGCCCGTATTCGACGTGTTGCACTGTATGGTGCCGGCACCCCCGCCCGAGCACGTGAAGCCTGGCTCTTGTGGAAACGTGGGTCCAGCGTTGCACTCGAAGTCCCGCCAACACTGGAACAAGTGCGCGGCGTAGCAGTCGAACTGGTCGCCGGAGCCGGCGCAACCGAAGGTGCGGAAACAACGGAAGTCAGCAAGGCCGTCAGAGCCCGAGCACTGGAAGCCGTGGTACTCGGACGGCTCGCAGGTGAAGCTGGAACCCGACTCGCTGCTGCAGTCGAACACCAGCCCGGGGAATGCGTCACAGACGTACCTCACGCACTGGTAGTTCTCGTTCGCCCCCAGACATTGGTTGCCGTACATGAGGTACTGCTGGCACTGCTCACTGAACTCGTTTGGCACTGACTGGTCAGGGCCGCAGTACAGGCTGTACGGAGCTCTGAACTCGCAGTCAGCCGCGTAGTTCGGGGAGGTTCGCGAATAACAGTCATACCAGACCTCCCCTCCGCACGGGAACGGCCGGAACTTGTGGTAGACTTTCCCGCAGTCGTGTGGGTCGGGACGCACGCAGTCCGGATCGTACGCCCCCGCGTCTCGGCACTCCTGCTCCCACGAAACACACTGCGCGGAGGCCATCGTTGTCAGTCCCGCCTCTGAGAGCACCTCTGCGGCTTCGGTGGCCATGCGGGCATCCCCGCGAAGTCGTCCGACTTCCGTGGCAATCCTCTCCAGGAGACCCTCGAGCTCGGCGACGCCAAACAGCGAGAACGCTGCCACCTCCGCGGACCTCCGGATGAACTGCCGGCGTGTGCTGTCATCAGTCTGGCTCTCAGGCGGCACGTCTCCAGCCGCATTAGCATTCGGTCGATCCGTCTCTTGAGACATCGCTGTGCTCCTTTTCTGGCTCTGTGGCTGACTCCGTGACGGGCGAAGCCCCGCTATCGACCACAGAGTTCGTCTGCTGCTTCGCCCGCTCATCCATCCTGTCAATCACCGCTTCGGCGATGGCGCGGATCCGCTGCCGCTCTTCCAGCTTGTTGACCACCGCCTCGGCAACCCGGTCCAACAGGGCGTCCAGCGGGTCGGGCGCCGGCGGCGGGCCGAAGGCGGGAGCGGAGAGCGGCCGCGGCATCAGTTGGCCCGCCGGTGGGCTGCCGTAACCGGGTGGAGCGAACGGCTCCGCACAGTCGCAACGGGCTTCCTCCGGTCGTGTGTCTGTTGTGCTCATGCAGCCACCTCGATGCCAGTCAAGCGAGTCTTCTCGGGCGCTCCGCCTCGGGACAGTAGCTCCTTCAGAGTCACGCTCCGAACGGAGTCTCCGTGGGTCCGCTTCACTACGTAGTCGCTTCCCTGCGCAGCCCCTGTCACCGTCACACCCAGGTCGCCTGCCCCGACCGGCTGGCCCGCGGTCAGCACGGTCACGAACACGCGCTCCGTGGCTTGCTCAGGGCCACCCACGGTGACCCTCCACAGTTGCCGCTCGTCCTTGTCAACCTTGGGTGTCGCACCCTCCGGTAGCAAGGGCACGAGCAGCAGACGCTGGCGTAGGTCAGGCGGGCCGTAGTGCCCTTTGGGCCGGCGTTCTGTCTGGACGGCGAGCAAGCGGCCGTGCTCCCACACCGGCTGTTCCAGATAGGTCTCGAGGTGCCACAGACAGGCGATGTCGGCCGGCTCTCTGGTCGCCACCTCGTCGGCGATGACGTACCAGTCGGGCTTGACGAACACGACGTGCCGGACGACCTTCAGCGCGCCCTCGTACACGGCCGTAGCGTCGGCGCACAGGTAGTCGTAGCCCTCGCGGCTCTCCAGCTTGGCGATGCGTCCGCCGTCTTCGCCGGGGAGCTGGTTCTTGCCATCGATCAGGATCGTATTCTGGCTCCGGGTGGAGCGCTCGTAGTGCTCCCAGCCCTTCTCGGTGAAGTAGTCCTTCGGGTAGAAGGACCCGTCGCGAGGAATGGGCTGCCCCGGGTCAACCACGAACGCGACGCCCGCCAGCCGGACGATGACTGAATTAGATTCGAGCTGGGCGTGCGGTCCTCGCCAGCCGCTTCGCAGGCCGAGCGCCGCATAGGGGTAGCTCCATCCGCTACGGAGCACCGCCCAGTCGATGCCCCGGAAGTGCTTGGCTGTCGGCAGCCCCACAGGCTCCTTCTCGGGGAGTTCCGTGTCGTACCAAATGACCTGAAAGACG
>PEVN01000145.1 GCA_002779825.1 Armatimonadetes bacterium CG06_land_8_20_14_3_00_66_21
TCCTCACCAGCCTACTGAGCCCGGGCGCTCCCCTCCTGCCCCTCCCCCAGCCCCCGTAGCCACAAGGTGAGTAGTTACTCCCGGTGAAGGGTTGCGGGGCGCAGACAACGAATCCGAAGGTCCATGCCTGCGGAAGTAGACAAGCTTGCGGTGTACGCCGACCTCACGACTCGGCTGGAGGCGTTCCTGGCGGACGACCACCACGGCAGCCGGGAAGACCTCGACGACATTGCGCTGATGTCCACGGTCGCCACGCTGCTGAAGCAGTTCTTCGCGCCCCTCACCTTCGCCGGCTTCTACCGCGCCGTGCTCGAGGGCAAGCTTGTGGTCGGGCCGTACCAGGGCGACGTACTGGCCTGCACGGTCATCCCGTTTGGTCGGGGCGTGTGCGGGACTGCTGCTGCGAGGCGAAAGACCATCATCGTGCCGGACGTGTCGCAGTTCCCTGGCTACCTTGCGTGCGATGCTGTGACGCAGGCCGAGATTGTGGTGCCGGTCTTTCGCGCGGGAAGGCTGGTCGGAGTGCTGGACCTGGACAGCGCGGAACTCGGGGCGTTCGATGACACCGATAGAGCGTGCTTGGAGGCGCTCGTCAACGCGTGCTTTGTGTGACGACTCTCTGTACCGTAGACCTCCTGTCTGCAGACAGGCTGGGAGCCTGCGGTACGGAGGCACCAAGGAGAACCGAAGATGCCGAACTACCGATCGCTACTGTTGGGCTGCGGCGCGCGCGCCGTGGAGCACATGGACGTGTATCCGCAACTCCGGAACATGGAGATGGTCGCGGTGTGCGACTTGGTCGAGGAGCGCCGGGAGAACTACCGGACGCGCTACAACGTGCCGTTGGCGTTTGCCGACTACGAGACCGCGCTCGCGGAGGTGAAGCCCGACATCGTGCACGCCGTCACGCTCCCCGGCCACCGCATCTGGGAGATGGAGTGCGCGGCGAAGGCGGGGGTGAAGGTGGTCATCGTGGAGAAGCCCATGGCCATCACGCCCTCGGAGGTCGCCGGGCTGGACCGGGTCGTGCGCGAGTCGGGTCTGAAGATCGTCGTCAACTGCCAGCGCCGCTACTTCCCGCAGTTCTGCGACGGGACCATCAGCGATATCGTCCGGAACAAGCTCGGCGAGGTGTACCTCGTCCGCGCCAGCGCCAAGGGGAACATGATGGGCATGGGCCCGCACCTCATGGACCTGCTCATGCTCTTTCTGGCCGAAGCGCAGCCGGAAGCCGTCTGGGCGATGGCGCGCGACTGGAACGAGACCTCCTACCAGTCCACCCACCGCGCTCCGCAGAGCATGTTCGCTCAATACTGGTTCCCCGGAGGCGTGCGCGTGCTCTTCGACTGCGACCCGGACGCCCTGGGCACGCCGGGCGAGGAGTCGTTCTGGATGCACCTGCACTACGACTTCCTCGGCAGCAAAGGTCGCCTGTACCTGACCCAGAACAAAGGCTACTGGTACCAGTGCGAAGGCATGGCGGAGCCAATCCACGGGGAGAGCAGTTGGGACAAGCAGGGGCTCGGCGGTCAGCGCGACTTCACCCAAGCCGTCGCCGACTGGCTCGATGGCGGGGCGCCCCACCTGAACCGGTTCGAGGTCAGCAAAGCCGTGGTGGATGCCCTGCACGGAGCGTTGCAGTCCGTCTACGAAGGCCGCCGCGTCGCACTGCCGCACACGTTCACCGATGAGCAGTGGGAGGAGCTGCGGCAGCGGCTGTGGACGGGGGAGAAGTGACGACAAGGGGACACCGAGAGTGGAGCTGGAGCGGCTCACCGCTTCGCTCTCAGCGTCTTCTCCGTTGGTTTGCCAATGCCTCATAGTCCGGCGTTGGCTCGACGGGCTTCAGGTGTGCTTCCCACTGATCGAGGAGCTTCCGGTGCTCCTTGATGGTGTCGGCGTACTTCGCCTCCTGGTACAGGTTCTTCGTCTCCCAGGGGTCGCGCTTCATGTCGAAGAGCATGTCGACGGGGTCGTCCTGGTACCGGATGTACTTGTAGTCGGCGGTGCGCGCGGTGCGGCCGATTATCTGCGTGTCTACCACGACGAACTCGCGCCACTCGGTCTGCTTGCCTTCGAGCAACGGGCGGAGGCTTCTGCCGCGAACGTCAGCCGGCGGCTGGATGCCCGCGTAGTCGCACATCGTGCTCATCACGTCGAGACCGGACACGAGGTGCTGCGCGTCCCGCAGGTTCGCCAGCAGCCGGCCGGGACACGCGATGATCATGGGCACCAGCGCGCCCTCGTCGTAGGGGTACCACTTCTGCACGTGCAGGTGGCGCCCGCGGCCTTCGCCATGGTCTGAGGTGAACACGATGATCGTGTTGTCCGCCTCGCCGGATTCGTCCAGCGCGTCCAACAGCCGGCCGACGTCGGCATCCAGCATCTCGACCTGCCGGTAGTAGATCCAGATGTAGTAGCGCCACTGCTCGTCAGAGAAGCCCCGGTACGTGGCGGCTGCCAGCTTGGCGGGCGCCGGCGGGAGGATGGCGTGGTTGGGGGGCAGTTGCGGCAGTTGGTCAGCTAACTGCGGAAAGGGTAGTTGCTCGGGCACGAGCTGCTTACCGCGGATCGCCCAATAGCAGATGTCGTGCGGCTGCAGGAACGACGCGACCAGCAGGAACGGCTTGTCGTGCGCGCGGCTCTTCAGGTACGCCTCGCACGTGCGCGAGATGAGCGGGTCGCCGATGTCCCCCTGCCCACCCACGGGCAGCACGGTGAACCCCTCGTTGCCTGTCGGCTGCCCCCCGGGCAGGTGCCACTTGCCGCAGTACACCGGCTCATAGCCCGCCTGACCCAACCACTGCCCCATGTTCGGCACGCTCTCGTGGATCGGGCGCGAGTTGGTGATGACGCCCGTTTCCACGTCCATCCGGCCGGTGAAGAGCGAACTGCGCGCCGGCGAGCAGACCGGGTTGGTGCTGTGGGACAGCATGAAGGACACGCCGCGCTTGACTAACCGGTCGAGATTGGGCGTGTGCACATCGGGGCAGCCGTAGGCGGACAGGGCATCCAGCCCGAGCTGGTCGCTGATGAGGAAGAGGAAGTTCGGCGGCTTGGCGCCGCCGCGTCCGAGTTGCGGCGTGACCCCCTCGCCGGAGACGAGCGTCGAGGCAAGTGCGCCCCCCGCGCCAAGGGCAGTAGCCTGCAGGAACGCCCGTCGAGTGGGTTTGGGTGAGAGGTGCGTTGGTTTGTCAGCCATCGGTTCCTCCAGGAGAATGAGTTCGTGTAGCCGAGGGGCGAGGTCGAGCGGCGTCCGCGGCATCGCAGTCTACGGCTCCAGCTCCAGCACGCTCCACAGCCCGACGGAAGGCAACCGCACGATCAGGCGCGTCCCTTCGGTGGTCAGGCCCAACGTCACGCCGTGCGCAGCCAGGAGTTCCGCAAAGGCATCGTGCCCGAGCGCGGCGGCGCTGCAACTCGGCGGGACGGACTCACACTTCGCGATGGTGGCACCTCCAGCAGCAGCCGGTCCGCAATGTCAGGCGAGGGATTGGCATCGGGTGCCCACAGATAGACGTGTCTTCGGCACGGCGGCGTCACGGACGCACCGTGATCGTCCGAAACACCGCGTTGTTACCGTAACGCTTGGCAGCGTCGTCTCGGTTGCCGTCGCGGAAGTCGGTGTCCTTGGCGGGCGGCTCGATGAGATCACCTCGGGGCAGGAACACGTCGAGGTCCTTCGACTGGGCACCCGGGTCCGCCACTGCGGCGATGATGTACTCCCCGGGCTCTTCTGGCGTCCAGAACTCAGGGAGACCATCCTCGGGTCGGGCGCGTGCGAGACCCGAGGCCGTTCCGCCCGGGTCGAGGCTCTCGAACGCCAACACGCCGTGCCACAGTGGCTTGGCGCCCGCTTCGGCGCCGCGGCGGTTCACTTCGACTTCCACGTACCCGGGATATGGGCGGGCGCCCTCAAGCCGACAACTGACGCGGAACAGGACGGGTTTGTCGACCTGGAGTGCTTCGTGCTGGGTCTGATCGCCTTCCTCTGTCAGGGCCAGCAGTTGCGAGAACTGGTCGCACACCAAGTCGGGCAGGAGGTAAGGGAACTCGCCTTCTGAAGGCGCCTTCCGCCTAGGGATGATCTGCAGAGGAATGCCCCGGACGTTGTTGCTGCGGTCCGCGGCAACCGCACGCTCGGGATCGACGTTCACGACTGCGATGTAGATGCCGGTCTCTCGCGGAACGAACTGGGCCGGCTGGCCCCGTCCTGCGACGAAGTCCTTCGTGACGGCCTTCCCCGCGGCGACGCTGAGCGGCGCGACGACCCCCACCCACACGGGCTTCTGATTCTCCTTCACGGGGTAACGGTTGACGTCGATTTCGGCGTATGATCCGCGCGCAGGACGGTTGCCGCTGTTGCGGATGGTCGCCCTGAACCGGACGGGCTTCCCCTGCTCCACGAGCACCGGGTACAGTTGCGCTGGGTCGCCGGGAGCCGCGATTCGTGGTGTGACCTCGATGGCCTGAGGTGTGATCTCAAGGTCCGCCTGTCCCAGGACGTGGCGCGGGACAACCAGAGGCCCCAACGCCAAGCTGAGGAATGCCCAAGTCGCTGGCAGGCTTGTGTAGTGTGTACCGAACATCATATGCCTCCTTCTGTCCGCTCAACTGGCGCTCCCTGCAAGCGGACAAGGGAACGGTAGTGGTGTAAGGCAACACCGGCATAGCTCTTGCGCCCGGCGAAGAACCGGTCGACCTGCGCGGCAGCGTTCGCGAGTGCAGCCCACGTGCCGCCGTAGAAGGTGATGCTGGCCGGCTCCGTCTTGGTGGACTCAAGACCCACCCAGACCCGCACGTTCCCCCGACACCGCTCGGCGGTGTCGATCTCCCGCTGACTGATCGCTGTCGAGGAGTTCGGTCCGAGCGCGTGCGTGCGGTAGGCCATGGCAGCGAGGTGGACAGCCACTCCGGGTCGCTCCGCAAACTCTTGGAGCAAACAGCCCAGCAGCGGCGACTCGGTGCCGCCGGCCGAAACGAACACACTGTCTGGTCCGTCCCTGTCCCACCAGAACGGGATGGCGAGGCCAAACTCAAACGGGGTGCCGCCAGCGATCTTCTCATGCCGCTCCAGCAGCTTCTGAATGAGCCCCAAGTACCCTCGCCCAAGCGCCTTGGGATCAGTCTTCCATTCCTTGAGGACGTATGGCTCCACGTCCCATTGCACGCCGTCGAACCGCTCCAACGCCCCTTCGGAGTTGTGGTGGAAATCACCGACCCGGTCGAGCCATGCGAGGGCCTCGTGGTGGTTCTCAGGCATTGCCCAACCGGCGTCGCCGAAGAGCCCGTGAACTCTCATTCCCCGGCTATGGGCCAAATGCAGGAACGCACGCAGCGCGTCCGATCCAGTGGAGTCGCGGAGCTGCGTCGTAGCGTCCAGGAACAGCTCTCGTACGCCTACGGCCTCACAGAAGCCGAACAGGCGCCTCTCCTCGTCGGGCTCGCCCACGATGAGCGCGCCGTCCCAGACCCACATGGCGCGAGGGTGGGGGCTGGGACCGGCGGGCGTCTCGGCCTGGCTGGGCAAAGGCGCGAGCCAGCCGGTGAGAAGGGACCAAAGGACGTAGCTCATTGGTCCGGCCCCCAGAACTTGCCGAAGTTGCCCTCTTCGGCGGACTCGAGCACCAGCAACAGCCACGCAGTGCAGCAAGCCGAGGGCGCTTGCGTGAGGTCCTTGATGACGGTCGCCGTGTCGACCGGTGCTTTGGGACCAGCCGCCAAGTCTTGCCGGTAGCGGCTGTATCGGACACCGGATCGCGGGTCACCGGGCACGGTACACAGCTTGAGCATGTTGTCCACGATGGACTCGAACTTGTCCCGTCTCCCCAACCGGAGGTACGAGAGTGCGACACCGAGGCTGCCTTCGCTCCAAACCACGTCGGGATAGCGGTCCCAGTCGATGCCTTCGTTGTGTCCGGCATACGGCCGGTAGCCGGTCACCGAGACACCCTCGTCGGCCTCCGCAGGTCGGAAGGTCGTCGCGAACGTCTCCTCCGTATATGCCAGCGTAGCTGCAGCCTTCTCGCGTTCCCCAACCGCCAACAGGAACAGTGCGCCCCACCCGCCGCAGCAGTCGAGCGCCTTGCCCAAGTTCAGGCTCTGCCGATCCACCCCCTGCACGAACCGGCCAAGGCCCGGCGCTGGCTCCGTCCACATCTGTTCGAGCAAGGCCCGTTTGACACGGTCTGCAGCGGCGGCATAGCGGCTGCGCATGCTCGGAGCCTGTTGCGAGCGCGCGTAGTCGCGCAGGAAGAAGTACGCGTCGATGGCGTGCTCCGTGCCAGCCCACGTTCTCTTGCCCTTGGTCAGCTCCGAGTAGTCCTCCGCCCATTGACCATGGCCGCCCATGATCAGACCCGCCCGCGGGTCCAGCAGCCGATCCCCCGGAACTTGCTGTCGTTCGAGCCACTCAGCAATGCGGCCCGCGAACGCCCGGAAATCCGTCTCACCGGTCTCGTGTCCGTAGAGGACCGCTGCATAGCCCGCCCACGCAACCGTGCCCGATCGCAGGTAGGAGTGGTTGTAGAACGTGTCGCCCGAGGCATTGAACGAGAAGCCAAGGCCGCCGTCAAGAAGCTGCATCGCCTCTATCGTTCGGAGGAGCTGCATCGCCTCGGAGTGCTTGCCCGCCAGCACCAGTGCACACACCTCGACAGCAGCGTCGTAGACGAAGACCCTCTTGTACTCCGTGAGCACCGGGTAGAGGGGCGCGTCGTCGGGCAACTCGAAGCTCGGGATGAAGCGGGCGCCCTCCGGCGACGCGCTGAGCCTGATCCTGTCTTCGCCAAGCTCGTAGTAGATGCCCTCGGACTGGAACGGGGAGAGGCGGGAGAGGAGGTAGGACAGCGCGGCATCGCGGGCGCCGGTGCGGGGGGCGGGTTCGGCGGCGCACCGCCACACGCCCAGGCATACAAGGGCCAAGCCAAGCCGCCGATGCGCAGCTCGACGCAGGTTGTTGCCCATGGCGTCTGGCCACTCCTTGGTGCGTGGGTTACCGAAGTAGGAGCCGATGAAGGTGCGAGCGCGCACCTTGCAGCAAGTGGCGATCTCGCGGTCTGTAGTTGGCGAGGGTCAGTGTCATTCTGTCGCGCGCCACCTTGGTGAACCGCTCAGGACTGTAGAAGTCGTCGAACGTTCGCTCCTTCGCCACGTTCACGACCCGATTCAGCTCGAGCAGCAACGGAGCTACCAGTGGGGCGGAGCCGCTGGCGGATGAACCAATCACCTCACGGCTCTGACGGTAGAACCTCGGCCAGAGGTACGAGGAGACGGAGTCTTGGGCTGCGCTGACTTGCTGCGCGATTCCGGAAGGATTGGCCAACTCCTCGCTCACGAACTGCCTGACCGTCAGTGCCGTGCCGACGAGTTGGCTCTGGGGCTGCTTGCCACGATTTGAGAATAGCACTTGGGTTCCCTCCGCCGGAGCGTTGTCGCGAGGCGCACCATCGAGCACTCGCGACGCCGCGCTATCGCCGTCCAGCATTCGCCTTCCCTCCGCCCTCCCCTCCTTCGTCCGGCGACTTTTTTCGCGTCGGCTGCCACATTCCGCGGTCTGCTGTCCGACACTCTTGATTGGGCGAGAAAGCGGCTGCCGCCGCCCCAGTCGAGGGCAAGCGCCCGACCGCGACGCAGACCGCCGCCAAGCCCGCGACGCCTCAGCCTCCGCCGCCGACCGCATCGAGATCACTCCACGCATCAACTGCGGGATCGCGTACATGGCACTCGCAGGGATGCCGAATTGACTGGGCTGGCGGCACCGCCGAATTCACACGCACCGCGTCGGCGGCCTACACCCTTCTGATCGACGCGTACTGACCGGACGCAAGGAGGTGGTTCAGGGTCACATTCGTTCCTCACTGTTGGGGCTGACAAGACTTAAGGAGGATCCCTAGTGAAAAGTACACTCAAACGAATCTTGCTCCTCGTAAGGAGCATCATCGTTCTGCCGGCTCTGCTCGGGGGTTGTGCGGTCAAGAGCCGCGAGGCCACGCCCCGCCCGCGCGCGGTCGCCGCTCCGGCTGCCGCCGCCCCAGTCGAGGGGAAGCGCCCGACCGCGACGCAGACCGCCGCCAAGCCCGCGATGCCTCAGCCTCCGCCGCCTATCGCCGAGCCCCCACCACCAACTCGACCGGTGCGCGTCATCGCTCGCTTCGTGCCCAGCAGCCGCGGCGGGATTGTCTACGGCCGCGTTGAAGGTCAGGCGCTGCCGCCCAATTGTGTGGCTGTGGCCCACCTCGCCACCGACCAAGCGTACCTGCAGACGGACTGCGTGGCCGACGTCCACGAAGGTCGCTTCGCCATTCCGGTCGTGCGCGGACGCGCGTGGCGCTCGATCATCGTCTTGGTCGTCCGCGGTGAGTACCTCAGCCAAATGGCTCTCATGACCGAGCCTAATGCGATCGGGTACCTGCCCGACGGCCGGGACATCCTCGGTCGAGCCGTGATCGAGCGGACGCGGACAACGAGGGGGGAGTTCAGGTGACGATCACGTTGGGCTCGTACGAGCTCCTGTTTGGCTATTGGCTTTTCGGCGCGCTGTCGTTCGCGACTGCCTGCGTCTTTGCCCACTGGCTGCGAAAGCCACTGCGCACGCTGGTCGCGCCATGGCTCCACAGCGCCCCTCCGGCGCAGCAGCCCATTGACCCGCCCAAGCTCCCCCGCTTTCTCGTCGGGAGTTGGATCGCGATGGAGGAGATCTGGGGCGAACTCTTCAGCCCTTCGAGAGCCCAGGACTTGCTGTGGTTCCTCGTCGCGCTCCCGATCGGCGTGCTCGACTTCGTGGTGAACCTCTTCGCAGTGCGAGTCGCCTTCGCCGGCACTGAACTCGCTGGCATCGCCGCCGTCGGGTTGTATCTGTCCTTAGTGTTTGTCGCGGTGCGCCCCGACGACGAGCGTGAACGCTGCAGGAGGGTGGCGCTACCAGTCGTCTTCGGCGGACTCGTGCTGGTCGCGACCGGCCTCGGCGGCTATTCGACTTACGTGGTGGGCATTGCCCAGCGCTTGCCTCCGTCGGCACTGATTGGAGCGACCTTTCTCGGCGCCGCCCTTCGGATGTTCGTGTCGCTGGCCGCGGCCTGGGCGGGCGCGAAGTGCCTACGGGGTGGATTCTTGAGCCAAGTCCTGGTTTTCGTCATCGGCGCTCTGCTCCTCCTGCCGCTGACGCTGGTGGTGGGCGCCGGCGTGCTCGGCTGGCTTGTCGTACGGTTGACCTACCGGTGGCTAGTCTGCGCACCACGCCTGGTACCCCCCCTTCGCTTCTTGTATATGGTGATGGCCGAGATCGGCGCGCTCCTGGTGCTCGCCCCGGTGCGGCGGCGAGCACCGCGCCCTGCGGTGCACGTCAACGCCCCGGCCGATCGGCAGTTCGTCGCCGATTCGGTTTCTGTCAGCGGCAAGTGCCCGACCGGCGACACGATCCAAGTGCTGCTCGATAAGGACGGGGTGCGCTACCTCCTTGGCGCCGTGAGCGTCACGGACGGCCGCTTCGAGGCGGAGTTGCCGCTGAACGGTCACCAAGCCATGGCGTACGGCCGCTGCTTGCTCGTCGTGACCGATGGCGACAGCACGGCGCGGGTGCCGGTCTTCGTCAAGCCGCTGGACATCCCGGCTGACCCTGCGAAATCGACTGACCAGCGGCTCGCACACTCGAAGGAGGTGCCACACATGTCCCGGATGTGCTGTTTTGAGCACCCAGCGCGAGCCGCGCTGCTCCTGCTCGCCGCTGTCCCGCTCCTCGCCTGCGGTTGCAAG
>PEVN01000578.1:0-283 GCA_002779825.1 Armatimonadetes bacterium CG06_land_8_20_14_3_00_66_21
ACGGTCAACACGGGGCGAGACAGCAAGGCCGGCGTCGACACTTTGGGTAGCGCCTTCACGTCGTCGAGCTTCACCGACACGCTGCCGTTTGCCGGGACGTCGTTGAAGTAGAACAGCAGATAGCTCGTCTTGCTCCAGTCGAAGCCCTTGGCGTCGGCGGTGCGGAACACGAGCAGCCGCCAGCCGGTGAAGTCGATCCTGACAACCCAGTCGGCGTACCTTCCGGCCGCGTCGACGAACTGGAAGCGGAGCGCCTCGCGCTTGCCGTCGCCGTGCACCCACA
>PEVN01000578.1:304-2246 GCA_002779825.1 Armatimonadetes bacterium CG06_land_8_20_14_3_00_66_21
TGCCCTTGCCGCACCAGCCACCAGGACCGCCGTCGTTGGTGGCGGAGTAGACGCCGCACGCCTTGCCAACCTGCGCGCCGTCGGTCGAAGGGGCGAAGGTCTGGGACACGCCTACCCGCACGGGGCCGTCTTTGGTGAGCTGCTTCCCGCCGCCGATGACGTACTTCTCGAACTGGTTCGTGTCGCTCATCCCGTACGCAGTCAGATCGTCGAAGGCTTCCAGCACCACGCCTCGCGGGTCGGCGTAGTCCACGTCGGGCGAGCCGGCCCCTCGCAAGATTGCGACTGCGCCGCGAGCAGGCGTCGCGGACTCGTTGGCGACGGTCCAGACGTTGCCGACTCCGTCAAAGGCGGTGATCGACCGCGGCGGCTCACGGCCGACCAGCTCGTGCAACCCACGCATCAGGCGCAAGCCGCGGGTCCCGCCGGAGGCGAGCCGCAAGGTCTCATCCCTCGTCGGGGCAGCCGGTTCGGTTGCGGCTGCCGTCGTCGGTCGGTTCTGCAGCGGCGCTCCTTTGGTGGCCAACGTCACCTCGGCCCGGGGCGAGGTGACGCCGCCGCTTTCACAGGTGAGCTTCACCGCGTTGTCGCCCGGCCCGAGCACGAGGGTGCCTTCAGGGCGCACTTCCTGGATCAGCCCGCCGTTGGGCTCGAAGTGCCGGCACGTCCCCTCCCAATCCAGCTCGACGTACTCGTCCGGGCGAAGCGAGACAGGAAAGGAGAGCTTCTTCCCGGCGACCTCCAGCGCCGGCGACTTCAGCGGCACGTCCAGCTCCTGGAGCGCCTCGATCCGTCCGACGAGGCACGCCACCTCGGTTCCGGCCGGGAGCCCGTTGTAGTACAAGTTCACCCCGGTGACCTCGTTGTACCGGAACGGCCAGTACATGAGGTCGATGAAGCTGTACGGCCAGCGGTACTGGTAGAACCGAGCGTCCTCCGGCGGGTCCAGCTCGCGGTACGACCAGCCGGTGAAGTCCAGGGGGATGTAGTGATCGCGGTAGCCGTAGGTGTTGGCGAGCTGCACGTTCAGGATGCCGCCCTTCCCCGCGCCCTTCACCCACACGCCGACGCGTCGGTGGGTCGAGAGGTCGCGCGGCGTGTCAAAGGGCAGCGCCAGCCGGCGCCAACTGGAGGCCGACTTCGCGTTGTTTTTCGCGCGATAGCAGAACGCGGCTGCGCCGTCGGGCGTGCGCTCCGTCGCAGGCGCCACCGAGTGCACGAGGTCGGGCGAGTCGGCGCCGTCCGGCTTGAAGGGGATCGCGCCCTGGAAGTCCGCCAGCACAATGTTCTCCTTCGCGCCATAGGGCGCCAGGCCGGCGCGCGCCCGCAGGCGGAGCCAGGGCTGCTGCTCGGGGTGCGGATTGGCGAAGCGCCACTCGCTCCGCTCGGGTCGCCGGGCGTCCAGCGTGACGGGTGGGCCGAAGGTCATCGGCGAGATCGTCCACGCCCTGGACGCAGTTTGCTCCAGGGCGTGCTCGGCCCTCGGCTTCGTCAACTCGGCGCAGACTGCGTCGGAGAAGTACTCGCGGCGCTTCAGCTCGTCGCAGGTGCGGATGATGTCCAGCATCTCCGGCAGGCGCTTGTTGGCGTACGGGCTGTTGGCGTCGATGTGGAACGAGATGGGCGCCTTTCCGCCCAGCGCCTTGAGGCACAGGAGGCTTACCTCGTCGGGCGTGATGGCATCGGTCGAGAGCGACTGCGCGTGTGGCGCGAACCAGCCGACATCGCCGGTCAGCAGGTCCTTCGCCCAGTTGAGCGGGTTCTGCCCTTTGGCGCGCAAGGTGTACTCGCGCCGGCCGAAGTAGATCGGGTCGTAGCTCGGGCTGCCGCGGGTGATGACGTGCCACGACAGATTGGTGTAGAGCGCGTTGCCTTCGAGGATGACCGGCTTCTTCAGCCGCTTCATGACGCCCAACGCGACCCGCCCCTGGTTGCGGCAGGG
>PEVN01000578.1:2275-30437 GCA_002779825.1 Armatimonadetes bacterium CG06_land_8_20_14_3_00_66_21
ACTTCCTCGCCGCCGTCGAAGTAGGCCATGTCGCAGCCGGTCTCGTTGAAGGCGCGGGCGAGGTTGTCGCAGACCTCGTCGATCAGCGTGGACTTCACGTCGGGCGCATAGACCACGTTGCCCCACATGCCGAAGCAGTTGACCAGCAGACCGACCGGCGTGCCCGCTCCATGCGCCGCGACGGTCGTGGCGTTCAGACCCCGCTGGCACTCCGCAAACCCGGTGTCCGTCCGACGGTTGTAGCGGGTGATCTCGCCCTCGAGGAGGAGGTCGCCCTTGTCCGGCCAGTCGGCAGTGCCTTCCTTCACGGTCAACACGACGGCCTGCGCGTCGGCCGCCGCGGCAAGCGTGCCGTGCTTGCTCTGAAGCAGCCTCGAGTCGGCCTTGGGCGAGACGTACGGATCGTCCTTGCGCCCCCAACCAACCATTGCCTGCATGGTGTGCAACCCCAGTTGCAGGCCGGCGGCGTGGATCTTGTCGGCGACCGTCTTCAGCCCAGCCAGTCCGTGGGGGAACAGGCTGCGGTTGATGCCGTAGGTTGGGGTCGAGTGCCACGGGTAGAGCTCGATGCACCCAAACCCGCCTTTGGCGAACTCAAGCACTTGGTCGAGGTTGTCCTCACCGACGCTGTGGGACATCAGGTACGAGGCGAACCGCTCCGGCGCGCGCTTGATCCACTTGCCGTTGAGCATCGGGTGAGGCAGACCCTCACCCAGCTCCACTTCCTCGATGGCGTCGAGGAGTTGGCTCCGCGGCGCGCCGATGAGGGCGACCTTCGCCCCCTGCATCCCAAACTCGCGGTAGCAGCGGGCGCAAAGGGCCGCCCGCGACTCGTCGGCGCTGTAGGAGTGGGTGAGGTCGTTGCACGCCAACACGCACGCGCCGAAGTCCTTGTCCCAGGCGGCGTTGACGAGCGTCCCGACGCTGTCGCCGAGGTTGAGCCGGAGGTTGCAGAGCTGCAGCCAGTCCAGGTCCGCGGAGGCGCGCTCGACCGTGAAGGTGAAGTAGCGCCGCGCCGCCGCGACCTTGAGCGTCGCCTCGAGCTTCGGGTCCACGAAGTGGATGACAAGCTGCGCTCCCTTCCGCTCGACAAAGCTGACCGGCACCTCGCCGCCGCGACGACTGGCACTGAACATCGCGACTGCAGTGTCGGGCGACGCGTAGTTCACGCCGCCCTTCTTGGCGACGAACTCCTGGAGATGCCCGCGCGGCGACAGCACGATTCGGGTCAGTTCGTTCTCGATCACGACTGGCTGCAATCCGTCTATGGCTGGCATCGCAGGGGCCTCCTCGATTTGCACGTCGTCAACGTCCACGCGCTTCCCCGCCTCGACGACGATGGCCAGCGAGGCGCTGGTGAACCCGGGCCCGCCGCACAGGTAGTAGCCCGACACCTCTTCCCACTTGTCGGGCCCGGCGTTCGCTGCCACGACGCTGGGGAACTTCATCGTCCCGTCTTTGAAGTACTCGTAGAACAGGAGCGTCGCCGATCCGCCTCGCACCCAGGCTCGCACTGTATACCACTTGCCCACCTCAAGCCCCGGACACGGCTGGTAGACGTGCGCCTGGCCGCGCTTGCCGTTGCCGCGAATGCGGACGAAGTTCCGTCGGGCATGGGCGCCGTCCGAAAGGACGGTTAGCTCGCCGGGATAGGCTGGGTTGAGGCTCCAGTGGGTGGGGGCGCTGCCGTCCGCACCGAGGCGCCAGACGCCGAACCCCTGGTCTGGGTGAGTCGCGCCGGCTATTGTGTGCGTGGTCTCGAAGCCACCGTTCTGCAGTTGCGCGTCGCCTATCGCCGCGCCGCACACCGCGAGCAACTCAGCGGCGAGAAGCAGCCTGTTCGAGTGCATCGTCGATCCCTCCTTGCGGCACCGGTGGCGGCGCACGTCCGTCGCCGAATCTCAAAGTGGCCGCAGTGGGGCACCAGTTCCCTGCCGGACGCCGAATCCCTGTGTGCCACGCCTCGGAATCGGCCAACCTGACAGCATTGGGAGGACTCCCCTCCCTTCGTGGTTCGGGCTACACTACTCCGAGTCCCACAATCCGCACCGTCAAAGGAGCACTTAGACATGCGAACCGCTACACGACTGCTATCCGTTGGCTGCGCGCTGCTTTTCTGTCTGCCGACCCAGGCGGACATCTTCGACTACCTGGCAAAGCCCGAGCCGGACTTCCAGTGGGAGAAGGAGCGGCAGGAGACCGTTCTCGCTGTGAAGGTCACCGATCTGCGGTTCACTTCCCAAGTCTGGCAGGGCATCAAGTGGACGCACCTGCTCCGCGTGTTCGAGCCGCCGCAGATGAAGGCGGACCACGCCATGCTGGTGATCACGGGCGGCGACGGGGGCGACACGGAAAAGAACCTGGGGGTGATGGCCTGCATGATGACGAGCGCGCCTGTCGTCATTCTCTACAACATCCCCAACCAGCCGCTGTTCGGCAACCTGAGGGAAGATGCCCTCATCGCATACACCTTCAAGAAGTTCATGGAGACCGGAGACGAGACCTGGCCGCTACTGTTCCCCATGACCAAGAGCGCGGTCAAGGCAATGGATGTGCTGACGGCGTACAGCAAAGAGGCGTGGCCGCAGCCGGTTGACAAGTTCGTGGTCACCGGAGCCTCGAAGCGAGGGTGGACGACCTGGTTCTGTGGCGCCGTCGATCCGCGAGTGAAGGGCATCGCCCCGATCGTCTACGACAACCTCGATCTGCCCGCGCAGATGCGCCACCAACTCGACACGTGGGGCTCATACAGCCTGGAAATCCAGGACTACACCGACCTGCACCTGCAGCAGGCACTGCAGACGGACCAGGGCAAGCGGTTGGGAACCATGGTGGATCCATTCACCTACCGCGACCGGATCACCCTGCCGAAGCTCATTCTCAACGGCACCAACGACCCCTACTGGACCCAGGACTCGCTCAACCTCTATTGGGACCAACTGGTGGGGCCCAAGCACGTGCTATACATCCCCAACAAGGGGCACGACGTCAGCGACATCGAGCGCCTCACCGGCGCACTGACCGGGTTCTTCCGCGCTGTTGCCTCGGGCAAGTCGCTGCCCAAGATGGACTGGCACCACGAGACTGTGGAGGGCAAGTGCCGCCTGACCGTGACCGCCGACCCGGCACCCCAGTCCGGGACGCTGTGGGTGGCGCGTTCGGCGACGAAGGACTTCCGCCCCTCGACCTGGGAAGCCTCCCCCCTGACACAGATCGACGGCAAGTGGACCGGCAAGGTGGATCCGCCCCAGACAGGATCGCTGGCGTTGTTCGGCGAACTGACCTTCACCCACGCCGGAACCTACAGGCTCTCGACGCAGCTCCAGCTCGTGTCGGCGGAGGAGTAGGACCCCGGGCGCCGGGCCGTGGAGTGGTGGCGTAAGGTACCTCACCAGCACTCCATTGCTCCAGGACTCCACACATTGGAGGAGATCAACAATGGGCGTGACACACGTGACGGCACGCGTCGCGAATCTGGCCGGGGAGGGCCAGCCGTTCGAGGCGCAGTTCCTGGTGGACACAGGCGCAATCGACTGCCTGGCGCCGCGTGAGAAGCTGCTCGAAGCCGGGATCAGGTCTGAGCGGCGAAAGGTGTACGAACTCGCCAACGGCGAGCCGGTGGAGTACGAGATCGGCTTCGCTCGCGTCTCGTTCATGGGTGAGGAGACCGTGGCGCAGGTGATCTTCGGTCCCCCCGGCGTGGAGCCGATCCTGGGCGTGGTGGCGCTTGAGAACGTCGGCATCGTTGTCGATCCCGTTTCCCAGCAACTGAAGCGGCTTCATGCTTCGCCGCTGAAGTAGCCGCCGGAAGACACTGCGCGACGAGGGAATCGCACATGACACTGCTCTTGGGAGCACTGCTGATGACCACACTCGGCAGCCCGGCGACCGCAGCCGGCGCCAATCTCTACGAGACCGGTGCGGAGCACCCGCGCCTGCTCTGCACCGCCGCGGAGCTTGCTGAGGTGCGCGCGCGGCTGGGGGGCGACGTCGAACGCTTGGCGTACGCCAAACTCCGGGAGAAGTGCGACGGCTACCTCGACCCCAAGTCGTCGCTATACGTTGACTGGCCGGAGCGCAAGAACCACTACTGGCGCGACCGGTCGGGCGCGACGTGGCTCACCAAGTGCTTCGAGGAACTGGCGTGGATAGGCGTGCTGTCCGGGGAGAAGAAGTACGTTGCGGGTGCCAAGAACATCGTCCTGACGATCATCCGCGAACGGGTCACCGACGGCATCGCCGGCACCAACTATGGGCAGGAGTACAAGGGCTGGTTGAGCCAGCCGCTGGATGCCGGCCACTCGAGCCGGTCGCTGGCCGTGTTCTACGATCTGCTGTACGACCAGCTCACCGAGGGCGAACGCACGGAGGTGCGCGACTACATTACCGGGACGTACCTACGGTACTTCGACGACTACATGCGCACGGCGCCCGACAGCCCGCAGTACCCCGGTCTGCTCGGCCACAATTTCGCGTTGATCGGCAACTCCTCGGCGGCGCTGCTGACGCTGGCGGTGGGGGGCGAAACGGGCAACGCCGAGAAAGAGCGCGCCTGGCTCGACCTCTTCCTCGACGGCATCAAGCAGTACCTCGACATCGGCATCGGCCCCGACGGCGGCGCGTTGGAGGGTGCCGGCTACACCTCCGCCTGCCTCTACTACCTGACGTTCCCCGCCGAAGCGCTCCGTCGTGCCGGCGGCGAGAACCTGTTCGAGCACCCGCGGCTGCGGAAGGTATTCGACTACTACCTCTACGAGATGCTGCCCGGCCGCAACTACTACGACAACACCAACGACTCGTTCTTCCATGCCCACACGTGCTTCTTTCCCCTGTACGCCCGGGTGCTCGACCGGCCGGAGATCGCCTGGATGTGGGCCGAGATCTCGGGCCGAAGGACCGATCCGGCGGACGTGTTCGGCGAGGGTAGGAACGCGGCGCAGCCGCTCCTCAACTACCTCCTGCTTTGGAATGGCGTGGCGCCGGCTGGCCGCTCTCCCGACGAAACCAACATGCCGCTGAGCGCCCGATTCTCACGCCGCGGGCTGGTGACCATGCGCTCCGGCTGGGGCGAAGAGGACTGCCTACTCTCGTTCACCTGCGGCGGCAACCCGACCTACGGGCATGGTCAGTACGATAGCGGCCACTTTGCTCTGTACTGCGGAAGCAGTGCGTTGGCGGGGGACACGGGGTACGGCGGCGGGCAGTCGGAAGACCACAACACCGTTCTCTTCGACGGCGCCGGACAGAAGACCAAGTGCGCCGAAGGCCGGATCGTCGCGTTCGCGCCAGCGCCCGAAGCCACCTACGCCGCCGGGCGGATCGGCGACCTGTATGCGAACGACGCGCTGAAGAGCTACGTGCGGCACGTCTGCTTCGTGCACGACCGCGACCACCCGTATGCCGTGGTCTACGACCAGTTCGAGACCGACGGGAAGGAGCACGCCTACACCTGGATGCTCCAAGGCGTCAACGACCACGGGTTCATGATGTCAGGGGACGGCATCGACCTCAACGTGGCAGGCGAGTTCCCCGAGGTTGCCGACGCGAAGACGGGCTGGAAGCTGCGCGTGGTCCTGTTCGCCACTGCCAAGCTGGCGTTCAGCACCGACGTGAAAGAGATCCGCTGGAACCCGACCGCGACCGCAGTCCCCCACCCGCGCCTGAAGGCGGACGTCCGTACGGCGCAGCCGCCGGACATACTGGCCGTGTTGCTGCCGCACCGGGGCGACGCCACCTTGCCTCGCGTGACGCAGGAAGGGGTCCGCTCCGTGCGCGTCGAGTGGCCGGACCGCACCGAGACGATCAGGTTCCCAAGCGCCGCCACCGACGCAGGGCAGCCGAGCCCCGACGTGTTCACCCGCAGTCGATAGCGTCGTTCAGCCCGCGGGCCGGGTCACCGCGCCTGGATGTCGTAGCAGTAGAGGGAGTCCCCGTGGCGTAGGTACAGCCGGCCGCCGCACACGACCGGATGCGCCCACACGGGGCCGTTTCCGCCTGCGGGCAGACGGAACTGGCTGACGATGTCGTGCCCGTCGGGGGTGGCTTTCACCAGCCCGACAGTGCCGCCCTCTTCGCTCAGCGTGTAGAGCATCCCGTCGGCATAGGTGACGGAGCCCTTGCCGACGCCGTCTGCGGAGTAGGCGAGCCTGCCCTTCTTCGCCTCCAGGCACACCCATTTTCCCTTGAGCGACGCCCCGTAGAGGTACCCGTTCAGCAGCACCATCCCCCCGTGATGGTCGTCCAGCGCGGCGGACTGCCACGCCTGCTTGGCGGTGATTCGGTCGCCCTGAGCGGTGAGCTCGATACACTGCGTGGCGCCGGGCGGCAACGTAGACACGAAGAGGAAGCCGTCCTGGTACAGCGGCGTCGAGGCGGTTTCCTCGGCGAAGGCGTTGTGGGGCACGCGCCAAAGCAGCTTTCCCGTATCGGCGCGGACGCCGATCACCGACTTCTCCATCATGGTCACATACTGCCGGACGCCGCCGAACTCAATGGCGATTGGCGACCCGTAGCCAGGCTTCTCGGTGGTGCCCTTCGAGGCCCAGACCGTCCCCCCGGTACGCTTGTTCAGCGCAACCATGCCAGCCTCGGTGCCGCCCGGGACGCAGATGACGTGCTCCCCGTCGACCAACGGCGATTCGGCATGCCCCCACCGGGGGCTCTGTCCGTTGAACTTGGCCACGAGGTTCAGCGCCCAGAGCTGCTTCCCGGTCTTCGCCTCCAGGCAGGCCAGGTCGCCGTCGGAGTTCTCGTGGTAGAGGCAGTCACCGTCGACGGTCGGCGTGCTGCGGGTGCCGGGGCGGTCGTGCTTGTCGGCGGGGCCGTTCTTGGCGGTCCATTGGGCTTCGCCGGCCAGGTTCAGCGCGGTGAGGACGGTATCGGCGCCGACGTTGCCGGTCGTGTAGACCAACCCGCCGGCAATGGCGACGGAAGAGAAGCCCGCACCAATCCCCGTCGCGGTCCACAACAGCTTCGGGCCATCGGCCGGCCACTGCTTGAGCAGACCGGTCTCGTCCGACATGTTGTCTCGCCGCGGTCCGTGGAACTGCGGCCAGTCGGCCGCGCCAGCCGCGAGTGCGGCGACAGCGAGCAGAATGCAGACGAGCGGGGTGCGGGTCGGTCTTCGGGCGTGGCTCACGGTCATTGACCTCCGAGGTGCTGCAAGCGCTGAGACGTATTCCTCCACGGTCGCTGTCGGCGCGCGCCTGTCGTTGGGGAGGCGCCCCAACAGCCACGCATTATAGCGCCTCGGCAAGGAGTGTTCGGTCTCGCCGGCTCGGGCTTCCCTCGACGGTGTCGGTCCAGTCATGGCGCCCGCGGCCGCGTCACGCGGGAGGTCCAAGCCACCGGGATGGGGTAAAATAGGCGGTTTCCCGAAGCCACCATGGACTCACCCACTCCCCTCGCCCCCACTCGCCGTCGTCTGCCGAACCACCGTGTGCGCCCGCTCCCCCCGGGCGTCTCGGTCCTCTCAGCGGCGTGCGTCCTCGCAGTCGCGTGCAGCCTCCTGACCTGCGCACCGGCCCCGGCTGACCCCGGCAGGGCGGAGCAGTTCGACATCTCCATCACCTCGCGCTTCAACACGCAGCAGCGGCTACCGAAGAACCTGCGCGACTTCTTCGCGGAGCACCCGAACATCCACTTCAAGCAATGGGATGGCATCCGCATGCCGCAGGAAGGCGCGCGGGCCAGCCTGGCCATGGCCATGGCGGCGAACATCGGGCCGGACATCTTCGAGACGGATATCCGGCAGGCCGTGTCGCAAGGGTTGGCATATCCGCTCACCGAGTGGATCGGCCGGGACGGCATATTGGCCAACGGCAAGCCCAAACTGAAGCCGGATGGCAAGCCGGACCTCAACGGGCAGATCGACGCCGACGAGACCAAGTGGGACCAGTGGATGAAGATCAAGCCGCTCTACCGTCAGGTGGTGACGGTAGATGGCGTCGCTTACTCGCTGCCCAACCGCGGCGGCACCTATGTCGGCATTCTGTGCAGCAAGAGCCTGATCCGCAAGGCGGGGCTGGACCCCGCGCATTCTCCCCAGACCTGGGACGAGTTCCTTCGTTGGTGCCGGCTCCTCTATGACCGGAAGACGAAGACCGCCGCGGTGGATATGATTCCGGCGAGCTGGGCGTTCGCCCCCTGGGTCGCCACCACCGGGTCGAGCATCGTGGTGCAGGACCGCAAGTGCCCGACCACCGGCAAGGTCTACACCTTCAATGAACAGGATACCGACTTCCGTGCGCCGGACACGGGCGAGGACCTGGCCGGTGTGCGGCCGAAGTGGCGGTGCAACGTGGCGCACCCCGACGCCGCGGCGGCAGTGGGGTTCTACTACCGAATGCGGTGGGCGCCGTGGATCATGGATCGGCAATCGGGCGAACCGGTTGAGGTGAGCAAGGACGACTTGGCGCAGGGCTCCGTCCAGTTCAGGGGGCGACGCGTCTTCTTCGGCAAGGACGACGTCTTCCAGGGCTGCATCGACGTGACGGTTCAGCAGTTCACCGACACGCTCCGGCGCTTTGGGCGCGACCTGGCTATGTACCCGCTGTGGGCGGGCGACATGACGGAGTTCGAGACCCTCGGCGTCCAGCCGGACGACCTGGGCATGTTCCCATTCCCGGCCATGAACGACAAGCTCCGGCCGGTGCTCCAAGCCTCCAATTCGTTCTTCATGATCGGCAAGGACGTGCGCAAGCGCGGCGGGCCGACCCCGGCAGACCGCAAGGCGTACCGCGACCTGGTTTGGGAGATCATGAAGCGCGTCTGCGCCATCGAGGGCGCAGATGAGGACATCCGCCGCAAGGTCGCCGCCGGGCAGGCCAAGTTCCTCAACCCGCGCGCCCTCGAACGGCTGCGGCTGGACGACTACCTTCGCGAGATTCCGCCCGAGAATCTGCAGGTGTGGGCCGATATCGAGTCCGGCGAGATTCTCGAAGTGGTCGAGCCCTTCATGGGCAAGTGGCTGCAGTTTCGCGACTTCTACCAGCGCGAAGTCATCGACTTGGTGCTGCGCCCCAGTGGCAAGGAGTTCGACTACCTGGCGGCGCTGAAGCGGCTTGAGCGCGATGCCAACACGGGCATCATGTTCGAGCAACCCCCGTCCACCTTGGACAAGTACCGGCCGCGCGCCCGCGCCCTTGCCCTCCTGGTGGGCGGGATCCTGCTGCTCTTCGTCGTGTTGATTGTTCGTGAGCAGACCAAGCACGCGCGCAGTTTGGCGGGGGTGTACCGCGGCTGGCTCCCGTGGGCGTTGCTGGCGCCGGCAGTCCTCTCCATTGGGCTGTGGGGCTACTACCCGCTTCTGCGCGGTTTGCTGATGGCGTTCCAGGACTACAAGATCGTCGGTCGGTCGCTCTTTGTCGGGCTCGACAACTTCATCAGCATCGCCCTCGACCCCAACTTCTACCACTACATCCTGACCACGTTCCGGTTCGTGCTGTGGAACCTGGCGCTGGCGTTCTTCACGCCCATCGTGCTGGCGTTCATGTTGACCGAAGTCCCGAAGCTGAAGATCCTCTTCCGCACGCTCTTCTTCCTGCCGCAGATGACCAGCGGTCTGGTCGTGACCCTGATGTGGAAGGAGATGTTCGAGGGCACCGCCAGCGGCACCATCAACCGCCTGCTCGCGCCCCTGTTCCACTACCTGCACATGCAGCCGGTCGACTGGCTCGGAAACCCGGCCACCGTAATGGCCTGCGTCATTCTCCCCGGCGTCTGGGCCGGCGCGGGCATCGGCAGCCTCATTTACCTGGCAGCCCTCAAGTCCGTCCCGGAGGAGCTGTACGAAGCCTCGATGATCGACGGCGCCGGCATTCTGCGCCGGATCCGCAACATCGCCTTGCCCACCATCGCCCCGCTGATCCTCATCAACTTCGTCGGCGCCTTCATCTACACGTTCCAGACCATGGGCAGCATCTTCCTACTCACCTTCGGCGGCCCCGGCAAAGAGACCATGGTCATGGGAATGGCCATCTGGCAGGAGGCCTACGTCAACCTGCGCTTCAGCCTCGCCACCTCCTACGCCTGGATTCTCGGCACGATCCTGATCGGCTTCACGTATCTGCAGTTGCGGATACTGCGGCGGGTGGATTTCCGGCAGGCGCAGGGAGACTGACGGGATTGCAGATTGCAGATTGCAGATTGGGCTGCCCCACCTCGGAGTCCCGGACCGCGATCAGAGGCGACCCGATGCACGATGAGCAGTTGCGCAAACGCGAGCAGAGGAAACGGCGGACGAAGGAGTTTGCGAAGACGATCGTCGAGCTCTGTCGCACACTGCCGCGGACGCGGGAGGGATCACTGATCGGCGGTTAGCTCTTCCGAGCCGGTACGTCAGTCGGCGCCAACTACCGGGCGGTGTGCCGAGCGCGCTCAAAGGCAGACTTCATCGCCAAGCTTGGGATGGTCCTGGAGGAAGCAGACGAGAGCCTGTACTGGCTGGAGCTGATCGAAGAGTGCCAAGTCCTGCCACAGAACGTTGTGCCACCCGTGAAGAAAGAGGCGGACGAACTGGTTGCCATCTTCGTGAGCAGCCTCAACACCGCGAAGAGCACCGGCCGCTCAACCAGCGCCGCTCATTGACAGCAGCCCGCCCAGACCTGAAATCTGCAATCTGACCTCTGAAATCTCCAAATGCCCATTCTCAACTACACCGACCAACGCACCCCCAAAGGCCGCCTCGTCGTCCTGGGCATCTACGCGTCGCTGATTGTTGGCGGCCTCGCTATGGTGTACCCGTTCATGGTCACGTTGACCGGCTCGGTCTCGAACGCCTTCGACTACGAACGGCGCGACTGGGTGCCGCGGTGGATCTGGTCACGGGAAGACCGGTTCATGCGGGTGTTGGTCACCCACTTCCCGCCGGAGCACCGCGGGGCGCTCCGGCAGATGCGGATGTACTTCGAGGGCGTGCCGGAAGACTGGCAGATGTGGCTGCAGATCGGCGACGACCGCAAGGGCTCAGATGCCTGGGCGCGCAAGCAGTTGGCGCGGTTGGCCGACCCCGCGGAGCGCAAACACCTGGAGGCGATGACCGCCGACTACAGCGCGTTCAACGCCGACTGGGACGTGCGGGAGAGCGTGCTCGCCTATGATCAACGCTACGTGTCGCCATTCCTCCGGCACCGCTACAAAGACTTGGCGACGTTCAACAAGCGGTGGGAAGTTTCCGTAGACGACTTCTCCCAGATCAATGCCAGCGAGTGGAGCGGCGAGCCAATCGACCAGGCGAGCTACGTCCCGCTGGCCGACGTGCGGTACCAAGACCTCCTGGACTTCCGCCGGGACTACCGCCGGAACCGGTTCCATCCGTACCTCAAGGGCGCCCCCGCAGCCTACCTCCGCCCAGCCTCCCTCCGGTTCCTGTGGGAAGACTACGTCGCCGCCAACGCAACAGTCCCGCAATCCGCAATCCGCAATCCGCAATCCCTTCCCTTTCCGGTCCCCGCCGACGCTCCCCCCGGTCTCCGCGCGCTCTGGCTCAAGTTCCTCCAGACCGACTTTCCCGTTCGGCACTTCGGCATCGAGGTCACCCCTGCCCGGCAAGCGGCTTTCCAGACGTTTCTTCAGGAGCGGTTCCGCAACCTCAGCTACCTCAACAGCGTGCTGGAGACGTCTGCCACGACTTGGGACGAGGTTACTCTCACACCCACCTGCCCGAACATGCCGCTGGCGACGGTGTGGATGGACTTCGTGCGGAGCGAAGTCCCGGTGGAAGAACGCAGCCTCCGGGACACTTTGCCCGAGTTGGCATTCCAGCGGTTCGCACTGGAGCGGCACCGCAGCCTGGCCGCAATCAACGAGGCGTACGGGTTCAAGCTCACGAGCCTGCAGCAGTTGCGCGTTCCGTTTGGCGAGGCGTTGCTGGTGACCTTCGCCCAGCGGGAGCGGGCGTTCGTGGCCGACCTGCTCGCCGGGAACTACCGCACCGTCTTCGACTACCTGGTTCACCGCGGCAGGGCGATCCCCAACACGATCATTCTGGTGGCGCTCGCCCTGCTCATCACCCTCACCGTCAACCCACTGGCCGCCTACGCCCTCAGTCGGTTCCGGCTGCGCTCGACTGAACGCATTATCGTCTTCTGCCTGGCGACCATGGCCTTCCCTGCCGCCGTCGCCGCCATCCCCGGCTTCCTGCTGCTGCGCGACCTCGGACTGCTCAACACCTTCGCCGCCCTGGTTCTCCCCGGCGCCGCCAACGGCATGAGCATCTTCCTGCTGAAGGGCTTCTTCGACTCGTTGCCGCAGGAACTGTACGAGGCCGCAGCCATCGATGGCGCGCCGGAGTACCAGGTCTTCTGGCGCATCTCCCTGCCGCTGGTGAAGCCGATCCTGGCGGTGAACATGCTCAACGCCTTCATCGCCGCCTACAACGGCTGGGAGTGGGCCATCATCGTCTGCCAGGACAAGAAGATGTGGACGGTGGCCGTCTGGACGTACCAGTTTTACCAGACCCTCGGTAGCCAGCCATACATCGTCATGGCCGCGTTTATCGCCAACTCCCTCCCCGTCTTGATCGTCTTCCTCGCCTGCCAGAAGATCATCCTGCGCGGGATCATCCTGCCGCAGATGAAGTGAGTGGGCCGCGAGCTTCCACTTCGGTGTGTTCTTAACCTTCGCGGGTATACAACCCCGGCATCGAGAAGCACCACCTGTACACGCCGCTGCAGGACTACTGGGCGGGGGAGGTCTGTCGGCTCAACTACATTCCCCGCGGTGACCTCACGCCCGTCGGGTTGCCCTGGTGCGCGACAGATAGTTGCCGCCAAGAAATGCGGGGCCGGAGAGCAGATCTGCTGCGTCGTCCATGGTGTTTGCCCCGTGCCGCACCTGCGCGCTTGGCGCCCCGTGCCCGCGTTTCGCTTGAGCACCCCGGCAAGCAAGAACGCAAGCCCATCCGATCAAACCCTTGGGGGTTGACCGCGACGGTGACGGAGCGCGTGAGCCGTCGGCGTCGCCGGGGCAGCCAGCGTGGCACACGCTCCGTCACCGTCGCGGCTCGGATTGACGACGCATTTCCGAAGAAGGAGCTTCCCCAATGCCGATTCACCACTTCGAGCCCACCCACTACCACCACACCCTCGGTCCGCACGAGCCGGTGCTGCGCATTGCCGACGGGGACACGGTTGTCACCGCGACGGCCGACGCGGGTGGGCACGACGCGTCGGGGGAGCGGGTGACGGCGAGCGGGAACCCGCAGACGGGTCCCTTCTACGTTGAGGGCGCCGAGTTGGGTGATACGCTGGCGGTAATGCTGGACCGGCTCTGGCCCAATCGCGACTCCGGCTACACCCACACCGTGGTCGCGCCCAACGTGGTGGACCCGACCTTCGTGGAGGAGTTGCCGGCGTCACAGCGTGCCCACTGGCGGATCAACCGCGAAGCCGGGATGGCTACCTTGGTTGAGCCCCAGACAAAGCTCGGGAACCTCTGTTTGCCGCTGGCACCCATGCTGGGCTGCTTCGGCGTTGCGCCTGCGGGTGGTCAGGCGATCTCGACGGCGACCTCTGGCCCGCACGGAGGCAACATGGACTACCGCGGGTTCGTGGAAGGCGTCACTGCCTATTTGCCCGTCTTCGCGCCGGGCGCGTTGTTCTTCCTGGGCGACGGACACGCCGTGCAGGGCGACGGGGAGATTGTGGGGACCGGGATCGAGGTCTCCTTTGACGTCCAGTTCACGGTGCACCTGCTGAAGGGGAAGCGGATCGGCTGGCCGCGCGGCGAAAGCGCCACACACCTCTTTGCGGTCGGCAACGCCCGGCCGCTGGACCAAGCCCTGCAGCACGCGACCACCGAGATGCTCCGATGGTTGCACGAAGGCTACGGGCTGGACACCGCAAGCGCAAGCACCCTCCTGGGTCAGTGTGTTGAGTATGATTTGGGGAATGTCTTCGACCCGGCATACACGTTTGTCTGCAAAGTGGCGAAGGCGTTGTTGACAGGGCTCAACCGGCCGTCGTAGGGCGAGCGAGCACGCGTCAGCCGGAGAACGGAGAGGCTCTCGAATTGGACGACCGAATCGATCGGAGCATCCCGATGAACGCCACTCGCGACCGGCTGAGTCGCGTGCGCGAGCGGACGCCGTACTCCCCTCCCGACCTCGACGAGATCCGACAGTCCTCCCTGAACGACGAGCCCAGCTCTCCCCGCCAGCAGGCGTTCGCGCGTCGAGAGTTGGAGCGGGCGGTGCGCGAGGTGCTCGGGTCGGCGTCGGTTGCCACCCTGTCCCCGGACAACCTCGCCGAGATGGTAGGGGGCGTAGCGGAGCAATCTCGGTCCCGGTTCGCCGGCCTGGTGCGGCAACAGGACTGGGATGAGATCGTCGCGGCCCTGCCGAGCGGACTGAGTGAGGC
Source organism: Armatimonadetes bacterium CG06_land_8_20_14_3_00_66_21 (assembly GCA_002779825.1). Lineage (GTDB taxonomy): Bacteria > Armatimonadota > Abditibacteriia > CG2-30-66-41 > CG2-30-66-41 > CG2-30-66-41. Next base: position 16,633 of record PEVN01000578.1, read on the forward strand.
GGGGATCCTCGGTCCGCTGCTACAGAATCAGGACGTCGCCGAGATCATGGTCAATGGTCCCGGGCTCATCTTCTTTGAGCGCCTCGACGGGCGCATCGACCAACTGCCCCACGTGTTCTACGACGAGGACGAACTTGTCCTCACGGTCAACACAATGCTCGCACAGACGGGACGGCGGCTCTCCCCCAACTCGCCCATGGTCGACGGGCGCCTGCTGGATGGCTCGCGGCTGCACGCCGTGCACAACGTTCTCAGCCCGCAGGGCACTTGCGTCACCATCCGCAAGTTCCGCGACATGATGGACCTGGCAGCGCTCCTCCGCAACGGCACCTTCGACGCGCGGATGGCGCGGTTCCTGAAGGCATGCATCCTGTCTGAGCGCAGCCTCCTGATCTCCGGGGGCACCGGCACCGGCAAGACGACCCTGCTCAACGCGCTGCTGGAGCTGGCACCGAGAGAGGAACGCCTCGTCGCGGTGGAAGCCGTGTCAGAGATCCGGTTCAAACAGCCCAACGCCGTCAACCTGGAGGCCCGCCCTCCCTCGTCGGAGGGTCAAGGCGCCGTGGGCCAACGAGAACTCGTGCAGAACGCGCTCCGCATGCGCCCCGACCGGATCATCGTGGGCGAGGTCCGCGGCGGCGAGGCGCTGGACCTGCTGCAGGCGATGAACACCGGGCACCCCGGCTCGATGGGGACAATCCACGCCAACTCCCCCCGCGACGCCCTCCGCCGCATGGAGACCCTGACGCTGCTGTCCGGTGTCGAGCTACCCCTGAACTTCGTCGCCCGGCTCGTGTGCGAGGCGCTGGACTTTGTCGTCCACCTCGACCGCGACACCCGCGGCAACCGCCGGCTCGCTGCTCTCGACGAGGTGGTCGGCCTCGAAGGCGACACCATCGTCACCAACCCGATCTTTGGGTGGCGCTCCGACCCCAGCTCGCCCCGCGCCGGCCGCCACGTCAGCACGGGCATTCCGCCAGTGTGCCTGGCTGAGCTTGCCAAAGTGGACGATCTGCCGAGCGACTTCTTCAGCCAGGACCACTGACGCCAGCGCCCTACGACACCTTCTCCAGCGGGGCGTACGCCAGCACCAGCTTCTTCACCCCCATGCCGGGGAAGGCAACTGTCGCGCGCAGGTCGTCGCCCGCACCCTCCGTGTTGACCACCATACCCTCACCCCACTTGGCGTGCCGCACTCTGTCGCCGGTCTGGATCGCGCCCCCGGAAGCGGCGGCAGCGGTCTGTCCCTTCGCCTGGAGCTTGGTGCCGGAGAGCAGCTTCGTCAGGTCGAGGCTCTTGCGGGGCACCGTCGGCTCCTCGTGCCTGGAGGCAAACGGGTCCACCTCGAACTGCGCGCCGAGGCGGACCTGGCGGTCAACGGCAACAACCTCCTGGGGCAGCTCTTCGAGGAAGCGAGCGCGCCGGTTGCACTGGGTCTGCCCATAGAGGGTGCGTCGCCAGGCGTGGGTCAGGTAGAGGTGGTCGCGGGCACGAGTAATCCCGACGTAACAGAGCCGCCGCTCCTCTTCCATCTCGCTGTCGTCGCCCATCGCCCGGGCGTGCGGAAAGACGCCTTCTTCCAACCCGACGATGAAGACGACCGGGAACTCCAACCCCTTGGCGCTGTGGAGGGTCATCAGTGTCATCGCGTCCTCGCCCCCCTGCATTGAGTCGATGTCGGAGACCAGCGACACGTGCGCTAGGAACGCCTCCAGCGAGGGCTCCTCGGCCGTTGCCTCGAACTGGTGCGTTACGGAGAGAAACTCGCGGAGGTTCTCGAGGCGGTCGGCGGCTTCGAGGGTCCGCGCCTCTTCCAGCGCCTTCACGTAGCCGCTCTCGTTGGCCACGGCTTCCGCCAGCTCTGTCAGTCCCGTCGTCTCCACGCGGTCGTGCAGCTTTGTCATCAGTCGCCCAAACTCGCCGAGGGCTTTCTGCGCTCTGGCCGTCAGCGCGTCCAACCGGTGTGCCTCCAGCACCACATCCCACAGGCGCCAGCCGCGTTCGTCGGCGACCTGCTGCAGTACCTCGGTCGTCTTTGCACCGATCTTTCGGGAGGGCACGTTGATGATGCGGAGCAAGCTCACCGAGTCGAACGGGTTGACGAGGACCCGCAGGTACGCCAGCAGGTCCTTGATCTCCTTGCGCTCGTAGAACCGCAGCCCGCCGACGATGCGGTACGGGATGCGCAGATTCAGCAGGTTCTCTTCCAGCACGCGCGACTGGGCGTTGACCCGATAGAGAACGGCGAAGTCTGAGTACCGCCGCTGGCCGGCACGAACCAAGTCGGTCGCCGTGTTGGCGACGAAGAACGCCTCTTCCTGTTCGTTGGCCGCTTCGTAGAGGACCAGCGGCTCACCGGCTCCCCGGTCGGTCCACAGTTCCTTGGCTCGGCGCTTGCGGTTGTTGCGGATGACGCTGTTGGCGGCGGTGAGAACGTTCTGCGTGGAACGGTAGTTCTGTTCGAGCTTGATTACCCGAGCGTCGGGGTAGTCTTCCTCGAACTTCAGGATGATCCGTACGTCCGCGCCGCGCCAGCGGTAGATGGACTGATCGTCGTCACCCACCACGCACAGGTTACGGTACCGGTCGACCAGCAACTGGATCAGCCGGTACTGGGCGAAGTTGATGTCCTGGTACTCGTCGACCAGCACGTGGTGGAACTTGCCCTGGTAGTAGTCGCGGACCGACTGCTCCTCGGCCAGCATGCCGACGGTGAGCATGATCAGGTCATCGAAGTCAACGGCGTGGTTTGCGCTCAGGGCGCGCGCGTACCGGGCGTAGACGCTGGCGACCGTCTCCTCGAAGTACCCCTGGGCCGACTGCGCGTACTTGCGCGGGTCGATCAGCTCGTTCTTGGCGTTGCTGATGGCGTTGTGTACGGCCTCAGGCTTGAAGCGCTGCTCGTCGAGGTTGAGGTCCTTGACGGCGCGGCGGACCAAGATGAGCTGCTCGCCCGTGTCGTAGATGGCGAACCGCGGGTCGAGGCCGATAGACTCGCCATGTTGCCGAAGCATCCGGGCGCAGGTCGCGTGGAACGTGCCCACCCAGAGGCTGCGCGCCGTGTCCGAGCCGACCAACTCGCGGAGCCGCTCCTTCATCTCGTTGGCGGCTTTGTTGGTGAAGGTGACAGCCAGTACCTGGTACGGCTGGACCGAGCCTTCGGAGAGCAGGTGCGCCACTCGGTGTGTCAACACTCGCGTCTTGCCGCTCCCGGCGCCGGCGAAGACCAGCAACGGGCCCTCTCCGTGGCGCACGGCCGCCACCTGCTGTGGGTTGAGTCCCTCAAGTACGTCCACAAACGAACCTCAGCTTCCTGACTCCCTCGACCCGGCCCCGCCGGCGCCTGCTGCCTACGCGTCGATACCTGCGTGCGCAGCCGCCGCCTCAATGAATCCCGCAAACAACGGGTGCGCCCGGGTCGGCCGCGACTTGAACTCCGGGTGCGCCTGCGTGGCGATGAAGAAGGGGTGATCGGGCAGCTCGACCAGCTCCACCAGTCGGCCGCTGGGAGAGGTTCCGCTCAGGACCATCCCGGCGTCTCGCAGCCGCTGGTGGTAGTCGGGGTTGACCTCGTACCGATGCCGGTGCCGTTCCTCGATGCGCTTGGCGCCGTACAGCCGCTCAGCCAGGGAGCCGGCTGCCAACTCGCACGGCCACGCGCCCAGGCGCATGGTGGCTCCCATGTTCTCCACCTGGAGCTGCTCCGGCAGAATGGTGATCACGGGGTGGGAGGTCTCTTCGTCGAACTCGGTGCTGTTGGCTCCGGGCAACCCGCAGACCTCCCGCGCATACTCGATAACGGCGCACTGCAGACCCAGGCACAGACCGAGGTAAGGGGTCCCGCTCTCCCGCGCATAGCGGATGGCCTGGATCTTCCCCTCGATGCCTCTCCTGCCAAAGCCCCCGGGAACCAGGATGCCGTCCACCCCGGCAAGCAACGCCTCTGCGCCGGCCTCCTCGAGTCGCTCCGAGTCGATGCGGATGACGTCCGCCTCGACCCGATGGTGCGCGGCGCCGTGACGGAGCGCATCGAAGATGCTGATGTACGCATCGTGCAGCTCCATGTACTTGCCCACCATGGCGATGCGGCATTCGCCCCTGGGGTTGCGGATCCGTTCGACCAGGTCTTCCCACTCGGTCAGGTCGACTGGGTGATCCTCCAGCCCCAGTTTCTTCAGCACGATGCTGGCGAGCCCCTGACGCTCGAAGGTCACGGGCAGCTCGTAGACGATGTCGGTGTCGAGTCCCTCAATGATCGCTTCGCGGTCGATGTCGCAGAACAGGGCGACCTTGCGCCGCATCTCCTCGCTCAGCGGCTGCTTGGTCCGGCACAGCAGCACGTCGGGCTGGATGCCGATACTGCGTAGTTCGCGCACGCTGTGCTGCGTGGGTTTGGTCTTCATCTCCTGCCGCGGACCGACGAAGGGCACCAGGGTGACGTGGAGGAACGCGCAGTTGCTCTGTCCCTCGTCCGCGCGCATCTGGCGGATCGCCTCCAGGAAGGGAAGCCCCTCGATGTCGCCGATAGTCCCGCCGATCTCGACGATGGCGATATCGGCGTCCGCCGTTGCAGGCAGCTCCCGGATCCGCTCCTTGATCTCGTCGGTGACGTGCGGGATGACCTGAACGGTCTCGCCGAGGTAGTCGCCCCGCCGCTCCTTGGCGATGACATTCCCGTACACCTTGCCGGTGGTCACGTTGCAATGCTTGTTGAGGTTGATGTCGACAAAGCGCTCGTAGTGGCCGAGATCCAGGTCTGTCTCCGCCCCGTCGTCGGTGACGAACACCTCACCGTGCTGGTGGGGGTTCATCGTGCCGGCGTCTACATTCAGGTAGGGGTCGATCTTCTGGACAGTGACTCGATAGCCGCGATTCCGCAACAGTCGGCCCAAGCAGGCTGAAGCGATCCCCTTGCCGATGGATGAGACGACGCCTCCGGTGACGAACACATACTTGATCATGGCAGGTCTCCTTCGAGTGGCGATGACGAGCAACGAACGGCGCGCCCCAGACGCAGGCTGCCCGCCACGAGGCGCGCATGGCCGAGCGGTGGGGTGACTCGCAGGGACAGGACAGAGAGGGGCAAGGCCGAGAAAAACGGCGCCAAGACTGGGGTCTGCGCGAAGAGGAAGGTGTCCGGGGGAGGTTGACCAGCGGGGAGACGGGGCGGGCGCTGTCGGTGTCGGGGGAGCAGCGAATGGTGCGAGTCTGTCGTGGGGAGGGGACGGCCCAAGCGCATAGCGGTGCTGCAATCCGGATCGGGACTACGGACGTGGGCCGGTCAAGTGCGGCCCAAGAGAATATAGCACAAACGGCCCCCGGTTACAAACCGGCCACGGGAGAGGTCCCAGGCGGCTCAGCCACTCCGCTGAATGCGTTCGCGATCACCTGTCGCCGTTGGTGCCACGGGCAAGCCACTCGTGCGTCTCCTGCAGGAATGCCGGCAGCCACCCCAGCGAGTGCCGCAGGCGCCGGGCCAGTTCCGCTGCCGACATCGGCTCCGTGTCGCCGGCGAGCTTGGTTCGAGTCACTTCCAGGTGGCGAAGCGCAGCGCACAGCCCTCGCGAGAACAGGCGAGGGCCCGTCCCGGGCACTCCGGCGTGGTCGCCCAGGGTCTTGAGTTGCTCCAGAATGTTGACCACCAGCGTCAGCGCGACGAGCAGCCCTCGTTCCGCCTCCCAGCGAAGATCGGCAGACCCGACGAGGTCGCTGGTCTCACACTCGCGGTGGGGCCACAACTGCTCGACCTGGCAGTTCAGCGCATTCCATCGCTGGCGGATCCACTCGTGGACCGCCTCGTGGTCGGTCGCCAACTCCGGGGCGAGTCGAGACGCTGAAGCAACGTTCGCTTCTTCGCCAGGCGCGTCTCGCAGGAGGTGCTCCTCGTAGCGACGCTGCGTCTCCTCGTTGCGGCGACTGAGAAGTTCGCCGGTTGTGACCACCTCGCGCTGCAGGAACTCGGTGGAGGCAGCGAGGTCGACCACGTGCACCCGGTCGGTGTCGAGCACCTGCGCGAGCGCGTTGCGCACCTCCGGGCCAACGGGTCGGCTGGACAGGAGGCCGAGGTCAACGTCATTGCCCGGTCGACCATCGGCCAGCGAGCCGAACAGGTAGCCCAGCTCCACGGCGTGCTTTTCGAGGACGGGCCCCACTTCGTCGAGCCGCTCGAGTATGTCTTCCGGCAGCGGCTTGCGGCCACGCCAGACATCGCGCACACCCATAATTACCGCGGCCTTGCCCCCTCGTTGGGCCGCTGCTCGCCAAGACCGCGCTGCTGCTCCATGAACTTGCGCATGTGCTGGTCTCTGAGCATGTCCAGGTTCTGCATGTTCTTGAGTTCCAGGGTCTTCACGTCGAACTGGAACAGCCAGTTCCGATCGAGCACATACAGCGAGTCCTCACTGGCCAGCAACTGCGCCGGTTGCTTGGCTTGCGCTATGCGGATCTCCTGCTCAGCCTTCTCCCGGGCGGCCAGCAGGTCCGGCACGTTGACGCCGAGGCGTTTTGCCTGCTGCGCCAGCTCGCGGGCTTCGTCGGCCCGAAGCCCAAGCTCCGGGTTCCCTCCCGGCTGGGCCTGCACCCGCCGTGCCGCGGTGGCCGCCAGGCCGGCGAGTGTTAGGGCACAGAACAGCGAAAGTGCCAACCACGATGTCCGTCTCGTCTTCATGGGTACTCCTCCTCGAACCACTGAGCGGTCGCTACTCGTTGCGGGCCGGGGACGCCGGCCGGGCTTGTTCCTGGATCTCGGCGAGGGTGGTGGTCACCGCGTCGACCGACGTTAGGACTTGAGCGGCCAGCTCGCCGAGCTCCGGATCGGCCGAGAGGCGGCCGCTGAGGGCAGCGGCCTGGCCGGCGGCGGTGGCCGCTACCTCGAGGGCGGCAGCGGTCTTCGACTGCATCTCGTGGAGCGCCGTCTGCGCTTCGCCCAAGCGCGCCTCGCAGCGCTCCGCTGCCTTCCGTGGGGTGATGTCCACCATGATGGTCAGCAGAGCGTCGTGGCCCTGGTAGCGCAGGGCACGCGCCGCCAGCTCGGCGGTGATGAGCTGGCCGTCCTTCCTGAGCAGGGGCACGTCGGTGCCGCTACCCGAGCCGGCCTTCACGAGGTCGCGGAACAGCAGTCGAGCTTCGTCGGCCCGGTCGGGGCGCCACAGCTCCCAGAGGTGCAGCCACTGCAGTTCGCCGAAGGCGTGCCCGGTGAGCGACTCGAAGGCAGCGTTGGCAGCGAGGAATCGGCCATCCTGCGCGGCAAGGATCGCCCTGCAGTCTGCCGCCGTGTCGAAGACCCGCTTGGTCGCTCCAACGCTTTCATCCACTCGTCGTTGTAGGGTCTCAGGGTCCGTCAAGCTGTCGTGCGCTGCCATCAAATCGCCTCCGCTCAGTGAGTATAGCACAAGCCGGTACGGGGAGGATGTGAGGGAGGGTCGCTCGTCGCCTGCGCGACGACGACGACAAGGCAACGACCACAGGGTCACGAGAACTTCAGGTCATCCAGCCACACGGTGCGCTCGGGCGCCTCTTTCTGCCGGCCCTGCCAGACCTTCACCGTGTCCATGTCGGTGACGGTGAAGTGAACCAGCTCCGCGGCGTCGAGTTGCCCGTTCTCATCGGCCGAATCCGGCGATAGCTCGAAGCGCGACAGCGGCAGCGAGACAACCTGCCACTCGTTCGGTTTCAGCTTCACCGTGTGTATGTAACGCGACCGGTCGGTCTCCATCAGGGTGAAGACGACTTCGTCAGCGACGGAGCAGCGAACGGCGAATGAGACCGTCTTTGCGCCGGCAATCTTGAGCGCCGGCGACAGCAGCACCGGGAAGGCGCCTGCCCGAGGCTGGTAGCGGTAGGCGAGGGAGCCGGGGGTGGCCTTGAAAATCGTTGGATCCAGCACGGGCGTCGCCTGGTCGTCGAAACTGGACCAGCCTTCCATCGAGTCGGCAAAAGTCTGCGCCTGGCCGAGGTCTTTCCCCGCGTCGGGATCCTCCGGCGGAGAGGACAAGGTCAGGGACAGCGGCTCGCCCTCTTGCGCCGCATAGTGGAGGGTCACCCGGGGGACGATGATCCCGTTGGCCTCGGTCCACAGGGCTGCATGGCCGCCGGGCAACGGGTTTGGGTCGTGGTACGCCAGCAGCGTCTGGCCATCGAAGTCGAGGCTGACCTCGTTGCCCAATCGCTTGGCAGACAGATGCAGCCAGCGGTTGTGCCCCTCCCGCGGGACGAAGAAGGCGGCCTCCGCGACCACTTGTCCGTTTCGCAGGAGCTGCGCCTTGTCGGCGCCGGCGGGGCCGACGAGGAAGGCGTAGCCGCTGCGGACGTCCTTGCCGTCGCCGCAGAGAGTCGCGTTGAAGTCGCGCATCTGCTCGAGGGTGCCGTTCCCCTGCGGCTTGGGCATCATTTTGGGGCCGGTGTAGAACTCCAGACATTGGTCGCCGCTGAACCGGGACTTGCTCCAGATGACGGCGGGCCCTTCGTAGTTGGCGCCATTGACCGGGCTCACCCCGCCGTACCACGACCACTCAGGTTGGCAGGACCAGCGGCTTGTCTGGTCCCACGTGCCCCGGCCGATCCACCACTTGCACGGCGCCGCCTGGAAGGTGTCGTTGGCGGTGTGGTCGCTCCAGTACGTAAACGACGAGATCCGCGGCTTCGCGCGCTCCGCCCGGAAACCGAGTCGCCAGGGGGACGGCGGGCCGTTCTTGGCGGGAACGTTCAGCCGGTCCTCGCCGTTGATCTGGGCGATGACCCGGCCGCCGGCGCGACGCAGCGAGAACGAGGGCGGCTGATCGGTCACGGAAACGCGTGCCGCCTCGGCGCCGCCGGGTCCGGAGAGCGTGAAGCGGATGGCGTCTCCGCTCCGAGCGGCCTCCAGCCGGTAGCCGTCTGCCGACACCGACTGCTCGGGCATCAGCAGGAGCGACACCGTCGCCCGGTCCTGTTGGAGCACGTCGCCGTGGTAGCGCACGCCGGTCTCGCCGAAGAATAGGCCGTTGTTCCAGAACAGCCCCTGCTGGCCGGGGTCGGCTCGCCATTCGGTGGCCGGACCTGCCCAGGTGTCTTGGTCGATCACGCCGGCATAGGCGGGCATCGATCCGCGGAACACCTCGGGCGGCTCCTCTTGCGAATAGGCCGAGGCAACCTTCACATCGTCAAAGGTGGCGGCGCCCTGCGCCCACAGCCCGATCTTGCCGCCGGAGAAGTGCGTGTCTTCAGCCGTAAGCACCTTCTGCCCGTCCACGTATGCGCCGGTCCACTTGTCGATCAGGCGCACCGACAGCTCATACCACTGGTTCTTCACCAGGGCGCCCGGCGTCTTCGCCAACACCTCCGAGACGCCGTCCACGACGCGCACCAGCTCAAAGCCGTCGCGGAATGACGTGGCCGTGTCGTTCACCCGCGCGCGGAACAGCCAGTAGGTGTCGGGCTTCAGGTAGTACGCGACCAGCCCCACGGCGCCGCCGGCCTGGTCCGGGCGGACGACAGCCCGGGACCGGTAGGTGTCCCAGAACCCGTACCCCGCGACGGCAAGCGCCTCGCCGCCGGCCTTGGCCCGGTACGTGAACGGGTTGGCCGACGTCTCCGGCTTCTCCGCAGCGTCGAGGGCCCACTCCCCGCTGATGGTCTTCCACTCGCCCTGTTGGCCGGCGGTGCGCATGAAATCATCCGCGAAGTAGAGCGGCGCCACCGGCTGGAAGCGCCACTCCGTTAGCGCCTTCCCCTGGTAGCCAACTGCGCCTTCCCACAGGGGCTCGTCTTGAATCTGCAGCCGCGCGGCGCCCGGCAAGAACACGCTGAGTTTGTTCCCGCGCTCTTTGACGACGAAGGGCACCCGCTCCGTGCCCTCGCCCACGGGCGTTTCTCCGTAGGTTCGGGACTTCCCGCCTGTCACCCCGACCAACGTGATCCGGCCGGGCGTGAACCGAAGCGCGTAGTAGTGCTGGGCGTTGGCGCAGTTCAGCAGCAGACTCCCCTCGCCCTCCTTTGGCAGGTATGCGCCGAACGCAGCGAACTCCGGCTCGGGCTGGTCGAAGGCCGCCACGAACCCCTCGGGCAGGTTCGCCTGGCCGCCCGGCGCCGCCGGCCGAACCGGATCGCGGTCGCCCGCCCCCGGAAGCACCGGTTGCCATTCTTCAGCGGGCGTTGCGGGCGCCCTCGCGCCCTCCGCGCTCTGGCGGCGGTCCAGGTGCAGCCCTTCGGCGGACAACTGCGGGATGGCACGCCCTCCCGTCATCATCCGCACCAGCCCCAGCACCAACGCGTCTGCGTAGACGCCGTAGAGCCCCATCCCCACGCCAAGGGCGGGGCCGCTGACGACGTAGTACCCCTTGCCTCGCGGCACCCGCACCATCGCGGGGTCGCCCGGCGCGGCTTCGGGCAGGTTCTTCTGTTTCTCGGCGTCCGGCACGGAGACCTCTGCATACTTGGCCAGGACCTCGCCGCCCGGAAAGGCAAAGGAAACGCGGTTCTGCACCACCAAGCTCGGCGCCCGCTCGGTCCACTCCGGCGCCAGGGGACCCTTGGCCTGGGCGGGCTCCGCCGTCCCTGCCGAGCGCCTCGCCGGGGGCGACTGGCGGCAGTACCAGGCGAGCAGGGGCTCCTCGCCGGCGACTTTCTGCTCACACGCGAAGGCAGCCAGGGGGTACGTCGAGCCGAAGAGAACGGTGCCGCCGTTGCGGACATACTGCTCCAGCGGGGCGGCAATCTCCGGCAGGAGCGAAGGGTAGACGGAGCACAGCAGAAGTGCGTCGTAGCGGGCCAGGACCTGAGGCTCCTCAAGCTGGTGGTCCAGCACAAACTCGTGAGGAATGCCGCAGCGGGACAGTAGCCCGGCGAACCCGGCGGCGAACCCGCCGGCGACGCCGACGCGACATTGCCAGGCAAAGGACGGGGCCGGCGCGATCAGACCAAGCAGGACGAAAACAAGGCAAGCAGAGAAGCGTCGAGGCATGGGACAGGGGGCCCCCCAAGGAAGGCAGGCAACAGGTAGTAGAGACACCGGTGGCGGCGGAAGTTCCGGGAAGCGGCATAACTGGCGGGCGACCCATGGCGACAGCCTGCCCGATCCGGCTGGGCCGCTAACGGACGGCGGTGGAAGAGGGGTTGGACGGAGCCTCCGCGGCCTGGCGCATGGTGTAGCGAACGCCGGCGCCAAATCCCCGATTGACCAGCGCGAGCTTCTCGGCTTCGTCCGGCGTGACAGCAAGGGTCACGCTCTGGTTGGCGGTCTGATTTGTTCGGGCCGTCTGCTCTTCCTGTTCCTTGGACCGACGCGGACGGCGGCGGGAGGGCGCCTCCGCCGGCGCGGGAGTACGCGACTTGCTGCCGGCCGTATCGTGGTCTACCGCCAGGACCAAGAGGTCTTCGACCACGACCGTCGCGTACTCTTCCTCGAAGTCCACGACGACATCGATTCGGTCACCGGGCTTCAGCACGTTGTGGAACGTCGGTTCCGGCGTGATGGGCACCACCATGGCGCGGTGTCCCGACGGGATGAGGGCGGGCAGACCGAGTTGGCTGACGTGCCCGGCGAGCTGCGAGAGGCGGATCGGCCATCCCCGGCGGATGGTTGTCTTCGTCACGTACCCCAATACCTGATCCCGGCGCCGGATCGCGTCCGCCGCGATCGCCTCGCGCGGGATCCGTTTGGGCTCGAGCATGTCCTTGGTGAGGACGGTTCTTGGCGGGAGATCCTGCGCCGCCACGAAGAGCCCGCCCATCCTGACGGTGCCTGCTTCCTGCTTGGCGGGCGCTGGCCCTTCCCACCCGGAGAGGACCCGCATGGCGACAAACGCGAGCCCGGCAAGAAGCGCCAGTCCGCCGCCCGCGAGCATTGCTGGATTGCGGAGGAATCGTCGCATGGGGACTGGATGGCGGTCGGTCTCAACGGCAGGAACCGCGGCGCCGAGGGGAAGGATCTATACGCTCACTTGATCAACGCCACCTGCACTGACCCGGCGCTCCCGCCCGTGCCTCCGCTACCGCCCTCTCCGCCGCCGCCCCCTCCGCCGGTGTCGTCATCGCCGCCGCCGCTCCCTTCCTGCACGACGAGCGTTCCGTCAAGGGTCGAGCCCATGAACCGGCCGAAGATGGTCTTGGAGTCGCCGTGGGGGTTGCCCGTCTTCTCGTAGCTGTCCACGAAGAACTTGGCGAACCCCACGATCCTCACGTTGCTGCGTCCGTTGTAGTCGTCGATTGAGGTGTCGACGATGGCGATGATGATCGGTCGGGAACAGGTGTCCGCCGGGAAGTTGTCCCAGGTCGCGGTGGGGCATTGGTCGATGCGGAAGCTGATGCCGTCCTCGACGGGCCCGTTCTTGAGGCCGGGCTCGGTTTCGACGACGTCGCCAAGACACTGGCGGCCTTGCACGCCGTGCTTCAGGTTCTCCTCCAGGATCTTTGCGCCGTAGCCGCCGAGGGCAAGGAAGTAGTGGTTCCCCTGCACGCCGGTGTCCGGATGGGTGATGCCGTAGCGCTGGCCGATCTGCCACTCTTGCGGCGCGACAAACGTCGGCGTGTGCGGCGGCGGCCACCAGCCGGCCGGTTCCGCCACCGGGTAGCCGATGGGCACCAGCGACTCCTCGACGCACGAGCCGCCACCGTCATTGTCGTCGTCGTCGTCATCGTCACCCCCCGAACCATCGTCATCCCCGGAATCGTCGTCGTCGCCGCAGCCGCGGCACACGACATACGCCACCGCGCGGGCGCGCAGGCGGACGGTGGGATGGCCGATCAACCGCCCCAGGAAGTGGATGATGGTGCGGCTCGAGATCACCTCAATGACATCGTCCGGATCGAGGTGCAGCGCCCGGGTCTTGTCGTCTTCATACGGCGTGGTGACGTTGACGAAGTCGCCATCCTGGTTCCGCCAGTTCTTGAGAGGCTGCGGCGGGATCAGAAAGGTCGACGTGTCCCCCGTATCGGACTGCCACATGTCTTGCTGGAAGTCCACCTGCAGGTTGGTGGCGTAGTACTGGGCGGCCTTGTCGATGGACTCGTCGGCGTTCGGGAGGTTCTGTGCGCCTGCCAACGCCGCCGCGTCACAGTGATTGTGCAGTTGCTGCTTGACCAGGAACATCCTGCCGAAATCCAGCACAATGGCCAGAAAGGCGAAGAACACGAAGATGCCGAGGGCGGTGAGAGGCACTACCTGCCCTCGAATGCGCTGTGGTGTACGGTTCATGGGTTTCCCTCCCGAAGGAGACGGACTGGACACGCCCGCGCAAGGTCTGCGCAGCGACTGCCGGCGGTCCTGTCAAGGCAAGAGCGGCTGGCGAAGCGAAGGGTTTAGCAGCCGTCCGGGTAGTTCGGGTTCGGGAAGTACTGGCCGTACCCGGGGCCGTCGCCGCTTTGGTTGTTGCCGGCCTTCACCCAGATTCCGGTGATCTTCAGCCCCGACTTGGAGCCGAATGCCTGGAACGTTCCGGTGGAGCCGCTCAGACCGTCGAACTTCTGGTGCGAGCCGTCTTCCAGGGCGAGCACCACATTCGACAGGTCGTGGCAGGTGGATTGGACGCTGACACTCAGGACGCTGCAACTGAACGTAGCGGTGATGCAGCCATCATCGTCGTCGTCACCACTGGTATCGTCGTCGTCGCCACTGGTGTCGTCGTCACCGCCACCGGTGTCGTCATCGTCGCAGTTCGGGTCGGGGCACGGCTCGATCCGCATGGTGGTGACGCTGACCAGTCGCCTGGGATTCACGAACACGCCTGCGATCGGGACGGCCACATAGTCGTCATAGGTCGCCGTCACGGTCAACGGGTTCCCCGCAACGCGCATGGGGTCCCCCTCCGGCGGCTGAATGCCGACCGTCA
>PEVN01000267.1 GCA_002779825.1 Armatimonadetes bacterium CG06_land_8_20_14_3_00_66_21
ACCTTCGCGAGTATAGTCAGATGTCCCTTCAACTTGCAGCGCACTTGTGTGGTTGGCCCGGCGACGTCGTGCAGGACCACCGGAGAGTAATGGAGATTGTCAGCGAGGCCGGATACGACGGCGTCGAGGGGTTCAATGCGGAGAACGCTGAGGAACTGAGGGAGTTGGGCGCCCTGGCAGGGGAGCACGGGCTGCACCTGGTGAACGTCGGCTCCTCCGACCCGTTGCTGAAGGCAAAGATCAACGCGACTCTTGGCAACGACGCCGCGGAGGTGCCGGCGGCGAGGAAGACGAACTACCAGGACCCGACGGACGCCGAACTGGAGGAGTTGGCGCAGCCACTCGAATCGCACATTGCGACCTTCACGAAGTATGGCGTGAAGCCGTTCCACCACATCCACGTGGGGTGTCTCCTGGAGACGACGGAAGACTGTGAGCGAGTGCTGGAGCGGCTGCCCGGTCTCTGGCTGCTCTACGATACCGGTCACCTGCTGGCAGCCAACTCGGACCCGAGGGACGTGCTCCGGCGCTGGCCGAACCTAATCGGGCACGTGCACTTGAAGAACTTCTGGGCAGAGGACCCGCAGGGCGGCTGGGACCGGCGCAAGCCCGACTTCTGGTAGACGAGCCGGTTCTGCGACCTGGCCGAAGGCAACGTGGGGCTCGATGTCAAGGCAGTGCTGGACGGTCTGGTAGGCGCCGGCTACAGCGGCTGGGTCGCCGTCGAAGAAGACCCTCCGCGACGCGATATCGTGGCCGTCGTCCGCGACAACCGCGAGTACCTGCGCAGCTTGGGGTACTGAACGCCGTGCCCCGCAGCGGGGCGTTCGGCGAATGGAAACCGTTCAGCGAGAGGACCTGCCCGTGCCCAACCGTCCCAACCTTGTCTTGATCCACTCCGACCAGCACCGCTTCGACTGCCTCGGCGTCAACGGCCACCCTTTGCTGAAGACGCCGCACTTCGACCGATTGGCGGCGGAGGGGATGAACTTCACCCACGCCTTCACCCCCTCGCCGGTGTGCGTTCCCGCCCGCAACTGCCTGCTCCACGGGCAATGGGCCACGCAGCATCGCGTCATCACCAACTACGGCAGCAACGCCGTGCCGATGGCCGATACCGACCACCTGCCCACCTTCACCCAGGTGTTGCGCGACGCCGGCTACTTTCTCGGTCATCTCGGAAAGTGGCACGTCCATCCCGAGAAAGGCCCCGAAGCGTACGGGTTCCACGAGCACGTTCCGGACCGGTATGGCGAGTGGCGCGGCAGCGCCGGACTGCCGCCACTGCCGCATGGGAACGGCTGGTTCGGTGAACTCGACCCGCACGTCACGCCGGAGCAGTCGCGCCTCGCCTGGAGCGCCGATCAGGTCGTGGCGATGCTGGAGGCTCGGCAAGGCAGCGATCCGCCCTTCTTCGTGGAGCTGGATCTCTCCCAGCCTCACCTGCCCAATGTCGTGCCGGAGCCATATCACTCGCTGTACCCGCCGGACGCCATCGCGCCGTGGCCCAGCTTCCCCGATCCCCTGTGCGGCAAGCCCTACATTCAGGCGCAGCAGCGGCGCACGTGGGAACTCGACGGCTGGACGTGGGACGACTGGCGACCGGTCGTGTCGCGCTACCTGGGCGAGATCAGCCTGCTGGATGCGCAAGTCGGTCGGCTGCTCGACTGCCTCGACCGATTGGGGCTCGCAGACAACACGCTGTTCGTGTACACCACCGACCACGGCGACATGTGCGGCGGGCACGGGATGATCGACAAGATGTATATCCTGTACGAAGACGTGGTCCGCGTGCCGCTGCTGATGCGCTGGCCCGCGGGGATCCGGCCCGGCAGCGTCTGCGACGCATTCGTCTCCCACGGGCTGGACCTGGCCGCCACCTTCTGCGAAGCGGCCGGCGCTGTCGTGCCCGACACCTTCTCCGGGCAAAGCCTCCTGCCGTGGATGACCGGCGAGGGCGACGTCGGTCGCGACATGATCGTCTCCACCTCCGAAGGCAACCAGTTCGGTCTCTACAGCCAACGGATGGTTCGCGACCGGCGCTGGAAGTACGTTTGGAACTGCACTGCCGAAGATGAGCTGTACGATCTCGAGACCGACCCGGGCGAGTTGCGGAACCGCGCCACGGCTCCCGCCTGCGCCGACGAGTTGGGGCGGCTCCGTTACCGCCTCGTCGCCTGGATGGAGGAGACGCGCGACCCACTCCTCAACCAGTGGACGCGCCCGCAGTTGCTGAAGGGGCTCAAGGTGTAGGCACCGCCAGAGCGCGCCTCGGGGAGGGGGTGCGCCGGATCAGCACCAAGTCGTTGGGCACAAAGCCCGGCACATCGCCGACGCCCCACAGCCGGGAGGCGCTGAAGCCGAAGAAGGCATCAATGTGCTTGCTGCCGCCGAGGACGGGCACCCACGTCGTTTCGCCGTCGCGACTGCGGAACGACAGAAAGCCTCCGCACAGCACCCACCGTTCCGGCCCGCGGCAGTACAGGTCGCTGTAGCCCGCCAGCTTGCCTGGCAGCACCTCCTCCCAGTTGGCGCCGCCGTCGGTGGTGTGCCGGAGCCAGACCTTCCCTGGCCCGCCGGGGTGCTGTGCTTCCAGCAGCCAGACCTCCTCGGGGCCGCTCATCTCAACGTGATACCAGCCGCCGTTGGGCCTCATCCGCGTCCACGTGAAACCGCCGTCGGTCGTCCGGAACGCGCCGCCGTAGCCGCACGTCCAGCCGAGCTTGTCGTTCCAGAAGCTCACATCGTGCAGCTTCTGCCGGATGTCGCCCTGACCAAACCCGCCGCCGGTGCCGCCGGTGTCGAGGACCAGGAACCGATCGGGCGGGGTCCGTGGACCGACGTGAAGCGGGTAGGTCCGGCCTTGCCAGGCACCGAGGGTCTGCGTCGAAGAAGGGACGGACGCCATCAGGAGGGGCCCAGGACGAGGGCGAGTGGACTTGGTGGACGCTGTGGACGGCGGATCGCTGGGGTGATTGCTTCCATTGCGCTGCGGCCGCTCACTGCGCCTTCACCTCGAATACGCCCCACTGCCGCGGGTCGATCTGGGCCTCGAGGGCCCGGTCGGAGACGATGCCCGTGGCCGGGTTCGCCCAGTGCATCCGCAGTTCGTTGGTCTTGCCGAGGGCGTCGGAGTGAATGATGCCGAAGTCGCCGCGGTACGTCTTGCCTGGCTCCGGCGTGAAACCAAGCTCGGCCAGCGGGATCGTGGCGCGGACGGTGACGGAGAGCAGCAGCCGCAGGTCGCCTTCGAGCACGTCCGGGGCGTCGTTGTCGGCCTGGGTTCGCAGCTCGAACGCAACGGCGTCGCCGGTCTTGAACAACTGGGTCACCGCCTTGCCGCCGTTGACCATCGGGCTGGTGTCGGTGACATCGCGGAAGCAGAGGTAGAGGTTCTGCGCGTCGCACGTTTACGTCGCCTCGGCCGAGCGTTTGCCGTCATCGCTCCAACTCGCCACCGGCTCCTGGTTCCACGCGAAGTCGCCGCCGAACCACTCGCCGCCGGGGGTGGTGCGGCTGATCGACATGCCGCGCGTGGGCGTCTCGGGCAGGGCATCGGGCGCCGCGCGGCCGTCGCGGAAGAGACTGCCAATGTAGAGCCCGTCGGTCGTCATGAGGAACGCTTTGCCCATGTTGCCGTTCATGCAGAAGACCTCGAGGGCCTCCGCTCGCTTGGCGCTCGCGGCTACGGGGCCTCCGCTCGCTTGGCGCTCGCGGCTACGGGGCCTCCGCTCGCTTGGCGCTCGCGGCTACGGGGCCTCCGCTCGCTTGGCGCTCGCGGCTACGGGGCCTGCACTCGCGGCTGCGCTTTCTGCGGCTGCCGCTGCGTTCTGCAGTTTGACTGAACCGATGACCTTCAGCGGGCCGCTGAGCAGGCCGTTGCGGTCCTTCGGCGCCTTGTGCGAGCCATGGACGCCGGGCCACTGGTTCGGGTAGGTCCACAGCGCCATTGCCGTCGGTCCACAGAAACTGCGACCGCGCCGGCTTGCCGCGGCGGATGGACTCTTGGATGAGTTCGTGGAAGTCACGGTTCAGGTGCTGGCCGACGCCGCTGAACAGCGCCGGGTACTTCTCTTTGGCCCACGCAAGCTGGGCTGGGTCATCCCACCGCTTGGCGAGCACCACCTCGGGAGGCGGGGCGCCGTCGCGGAGGAACACGCTGATGACGCTACCCAGCGCCATCAGCGGCCGAGCGTAGTCGTCGTGCAGCTCCGCGACACAGAGGTACGGACCGGTGCAGCTCGCCAGCAGTAACCTGTGACCGGAGACCTCGACGGCCTCCATGACCATCCCCTCGCCGCACGGCCCCAACAGCGCGTTTGGCTTGGTCGGCCGCCACAGTGTCGCCGCCACCCGCCGGCAGCTCGTAGTCAAGGCGCACCGGTCCCTGCGTGCTGTAGCGCAGCCGGGCGAGTTTCTCCACCTCCGAGAGTTGCGCGACTGAGGGGGAGGGCGCCAGCTTGCCGTGACCGAGAAACGCCACTTCGCCCCAGGCGTTGTTGTTCGACCAGAAGAACTCCCGTTGGGGCTGCGCCTGGTTCACAAGGTCGGCGAACCGATGGCCCGGCCAGCGCGAGCCGGTGGCGTCACCCCAGAACAACTCCATCCCCAGGCGGAGCGTCTCGCCTGCGCCGTACGGCTGGCCGGCGCGCCGGAGCAGCTTCCACGAGATGCGCACTTCCTGCGTGTAGCCTTTGCCGTCGTCGTCCTTGCGGAACGCGGCGTCCACCCCGTTGCCGATCGCGTTGTCGAGCTTGCCCTCGAACCCGGCCTCTTGCCGGCTCATGTCGTGGAAGGTGACGAACGCGGCGGGGCGCGCTTCGTCGGTGAACCAGTAGCAGTCCACATGGGTCATCCGCGCGCCGTTGGGACCGACGGGCTTCCCGTGGTCCGCCCAGAACCGGAGCTGTACGCAGTCCGACCGCCAGCCACTGGCGGCGTCGTTGACCGGGTCGACGCGGTTGACCATCGGCGTGGCGTCCTTGAAGCGGAAGGAGACGTACAACCAGTCCTTGTCGTACATCGCCGCTGTGCGTACCGAGTTGGTGTCGCGCATGGCATCGAGGTCGTAGCACGACAGGATCTCGCCAGACAGGTCCCAGTCGCCCAGCTTCCCATCCAGTACTACCGGCCCTGGGGCCGGCACGGCGCGCAGCTCGTAGTTGTTGGTTTGTTGCGTCCACCCGGCCGTGGCAGCGGCAAGCACCGCCCACAGGCCCGCTCGCCGCCACGGCTGACTGCCGAGCTTCCGGGTTCGGTTGCCGCTCATCAAGGTTGCTCCTTGTGGGCACGACTCGCTACTTGGGCGCTTGTCGGTCAGCGCGGCCAACGCTATGCCTCTCGCACTGCTTCGCACATGGCCCCGATGTTGGCCAACGGCACGTCCGGACAGAGGGTGTTCCCGGTGAACAGGCACAGCCCCGCTCCCGTCTCCCGGCAGACGCGAATGGCATGATGGACGCGGGCGCGAACCTCCGCCGGCGACAGGACCGGCAGCTCCGTGGTCACCGCCAACGGCCCGAAGATAACGACCGGGTCGCCCTCCCGCGTGCGCAGGCGCGCCCTGGTGTCGATGGTCAGGCCGCACTCAGGCTGGAAGCCCTGGAAGCCCTGCACGCCGGCCTCAATGAGCATGTCGAACAGCGGCCGCACGTCGCCGTCGCAATGCCAGATGGGCTTGCAGCCGACCCGCAGCAGCGGCTCCAGGCCGTATGTGAGCTGGGGGAAGTAGTACTTCTCCATGAAGTCAGGCGACACCATCGGCCCGCGTTGGGTGCAGATGTCTTCACCCAGCAGGACCGCCCGCGGGTAGAGCCCCTCCTCAACTGCGCGCGCGACGAGCCGCGAATGGGAGCGGCCTTGCGCGCCGCCGACTTCCATGAGCTTCTTCGCGTGGTTGAGATGGGCGCCGAGGAGGTGGAAGAAGTTCTCGTAGCCGAACTGTCCGTCCCACGAGATCCGCGCCCCGGCACCCCATTGCGCCGGCATCCAGACGAGGTCGCCGCACTGGGTCTGCATGTCTACCAGCCCCTGTCGGAACGGCGCATAGGCCGCCTCAAAGTCGAACGCAGCTTCGAGTTGCTCCGGCGAAGGCATCGCCTCGATGTCGGCCAACGCCTGCGCTACGCTCTGCCCGCGGTCGGCGGCGCTGTATGTGTCGTGATCGACGCAGCGGTAGTCGTCGCGATGCCGCGGCACGAAAATGCCAATCAGCCCGTCGTTGCTCAGCCGCCGGTACGCGCGGAGCGACATCTCAGTGGGATCGGCCCAGTAGCCCTCCAGGTCCACCTCGGCGAGCGCAGCCAGGTGATCCGGGCAGGCGATCCACCCGCCAAGCACGGGGGTCCGGTCCGGCGGGCGGAGGGCAAACACGGCGTCGAGTCGTTCGGCAGGCGACATTGTCTCCAGCGGCATTCGGCGGCTCCGGCTTGACTTGGCGTTGCGTACTCAGCAAGCTTGGCTGACGCGGGACCGAACCCTTCCGGGCGGGTTCACGCGTCCTTGACAGGGCGAAACAGAGCAGCGACACTGTGGGGCGCTGTCAACCTCAGAATGGCACCAAGGAGGCCCGGAATGGCGCAACTACGCGAGACTCGCTTCAGCGACGTGTGCGGCACGGTGGATGAGTTGAAGCGACTGATGGACGAGGAGCCGGAAGCCGGCCTGCAAGCCGACACGCTTACCGGGTTTGTGGAGGACTGCGTGTACATGATCGGCCGCATGGATCTGCGGCTCCGGGAGTTCCAGCAACTCCGCGACGAGGTCGCCCGGCTCTCACAGCAGATGCTGGCGATCCCTGACTCGCGCAGCCCCTACGCCGAACAGGTTGCCGCGGCGATGGTCGGCAGGCTTCAAGCGCGTCGCGTCCTGAGCACCGAGGAGACCGCCGCGCTGTCCGCGCAAGCCGAAGAGGTGCGGGGTGTTGCCGGCGAGCAGGAGCAGTTGCTGCGCCGCTTCAAGGAAGCCTGCATGGAGTTAGGCGCCCAGTGCCGGGCCATCGAGGGAAACCGGGGCTGGGACCGCGATTCCAGCGAGGCAGAGACCGCCGGGCTGGAAGCCAGCCTGGCCGCGTGGCTCCCGCCGTCGCCACATCGCGAGAAGATCCTGGACTTCCTCAGTCGGGACCGGGCCGTCGTGTTGCCGAAGGAAGAAGGCGAAGTGCCCCTGATCCAGTTCGAAGACGGCGGCGTGATCGCCCTCAGCGCCGTGCGGTGGTCGGCCGCGGTCTCCAACTTCGTCCCCGCTTCGTTCGACCCCAGCCCGCGGGCGAATCGGTATCGGCCGGAGGAGGGGTGAGGGGCCGTCGGTTCGAGGTGAGACCGGCGCTCTGCTTATGCGTGCCGTGCGCAGTACGCCTCGACTTCATCGAGCAGGCGCAGCAGCAGTCCGTTGCGGATGGCCGGCTCGCGCCAGTCTGTGAAGTCTGCCAGGGCTTGCTTCAGCGGCGGGTCGGCGATGCGTTCCAGCGGCGCGTTGAAGCCGGTGTGAAGGGCGCCGCCGTACGCGTCGGCGAAGCCCGTTCGTCGCTGGTAAGGTGCCAGTACGTCAAGCAGAGCTCGCAGCGCCGGGACGGGAGCTGAGTCGGCCTCGACCGCTCGACCGAAGTCGCCCAGCGCGGCACGCAGTTCCAGGTTGAGCGCCAAGTCGATCAGGAAGCGTTCCGGGTCCCCGAACAGGAGCCCTCCCAGGTCGCCTGTTCCGCCCACGCGCGCCGCTGCTTGCCGGACGACGACAGCGGCTCGGCGCTGGGTCTCAGGCTCGTGGGTCTCCAGCACGCTCCAGCCTGAGGCGATTGTCTCGCCCAGGCCGGGCAGCAGCCGGTCCGCGAAGGCGACCAGGTCGAAGCCATCGCTCGGTTCCTTTTGGGCGAAGTGCGCGAACGCCGCGATATGAGGCAACTGCAGGCAGTGCGTCTGCGCATTGGCCATGATCCCGCGCGGGAACATAGCGCGGCTGTGCTGTCGGACGGTGTGGGCGACGTTGTCCGGCGCCCAGTTGGTCAGCGGGAAGGTGGGCTCGCCCTCGATTACCCCGTACGGGTAGGACAGGGCTTTGTCTGACAGCCCGAGCTGCTCGATGGCCGCTTGGTGGCGGTCCAGCCAACCGAGGAGCCACCACGGCTCGTCGAGCTGTTCGCGCATGAGCGTGAGCGTCTCGACGAAGTCGTCGCCGTGCCACTCCTCCCACACGTGCGCCTCGTCGCCGTCGCGGGCCTTCTCCCAGAACCGGTTGTAGCTCTCCCACCCGGCCAGCATCCAGTAGACGAACTCCGCCGTCGGGTTCAGCGACCGCATGACCGCGACTTGAGCCTGCACCAGCCCAACGAACTCCGCATTGGTCGAGCCGATGTAGCCGCCGGGGTCGCTGTCGATGATCGCGATCCCGTCGGCGTTGCCGACAAGAGACAATTGGGCACGCCGCGCCGCCAGGAACGCACCCACCTCGCCCCCATCGGCTGGGTTCACCTTCTTCTCGCACACGAAGTAGGGACGCTCCTCGAAGGTATAGCCGGCAGCCTTCTCATTGCCAACCGTGTTGGGGCAGAGCGTCAGCAGCACCTTCAACCCGAACCGATCATGGGCGAGGTCGATGACTTGGTGGAGCTTGCCAAGGAACGCGCGGTCGCCCGCCATCGGTTCCGGTGGCATGCAGTCGAGCTGCGGCCACACCATCACCAAGTCATACCCGAGCCTCGCAATCCCGTCGAGAAAGCCCTCCCAGTCCTGCAGCGTCCAGGTTCGGGCGGCGTACGGCCGGTTGTAGGCCCAGTGGGTGTGAACGTACATGCCGAGCATTTGCTTGGACTCCTTCGAGAGCAGCTTTCAGCGATCAGCTCTCAGCCGTCAGCCAAGGACGTTACCCCGGGAAGGCGACGGCTTTCGTCCGGCGGGGTGTTCAGGCGGAGCGCGGACATGGGCGATTCCCTCGGAAACGTAGCCCGACGCGCCAGCGGAGGGACTCCTCGCGCCCCGCTTGGCGCGGCGGCTCGGCGCCTCCGGGGCGCCCGCCTACGCCGGTCCGACGCAGTCCACAAACTCGCTGTTGCCATCGGAAGACGCCACTGCGGCAAGCACAGTCCTCAGGGTCTGCTCCGCTTCCTCGACAGTACAACGCGGCTCCGCCTCCCCGCGAATGCAGTCGAGGAAGTGCTGCGCCTGGAGCAGGAAGAGATCATCTCGGTCAACGGTCTGCGCCCGCCCCGGCTTCCACGCGTCCGCGTCGTCATCGAAGAGCTCCAGGCGGTCGGCGCCCATGTCGCAGCGTGCGGTGCCTGCGTCGCCGATGACTTGGAGCCGCGAGAGCGTATCGCGCTGAAACAGGCAGAGGGTGAGTTGCCCGACTTGGCCCTCGGCGAAGCGCATGGTTACGGTTCCGAAGTCCTCCGTCGCGATATCCGGCAGCTCCAGGTGGCGCTGCAACGCTGACACCGAGGTCGTGGGGCCGAAGTACCACTCGAGCAGGTTGATCGAGTGAACCAAGTGGTCGGGGATCGCGCCGCCGCCGGTTTCGCGGCTCTGCGCGTAGGCTGGCGGCCAGCCTTTGCGCATCCGGGGCCAGTACTGCCCGGAGTACTGGCTGGCCACTCGGACCGTTCCCAACTCGCCGTTGACGATCCGCTCCTTAATCTCGGCAAGCAGCGGGTGGTGGCGGAGGCAGAAGGCCACGCCGGCCACGGCGCTTCTCTTGCGGATCTTCCGCTTGAGTTCCTCGACGCCCTCCAGCTTCATCGCCAGCGGCTTCTCGCTCAGAACGGGAATCCCGGCGTCGACCAGTCGAGCCATGATCGGCACGTGGAGGTCGGTCGGTGTGCAGATGACGACGCCGTCGAACTCGGACAAGTCCGCTTCTTCCCAGGAGGCGAACGTCCGCGCGACTTGGTAGTCGCCGGCGATCTTCTCGCGCTGGGTGAGACTCGGCTCCGCGAACGAGCAGCGAACGCCGTCGCTCCTCAGGAGGTTCCGAAGATGGCGTTCGCCGATGGAGCCGACACCGATGATCAGGATGTGCATGCATTCCTCCGCAGGGCGCGAGCGCCGGATGGTCGCCTGCATTGTAGCACGGGGTGGAGCCGCCCGCGACGCCCGACCAGACCCGCGTCTCACCCACTCCACAGGCTGTACACCGGTCTGCCGATCACGAGACCGAAGATCGTCCAGCAGCCGCCCACGAGAAAGTCCCCCAGAATCACCCCGTAGAAGAAGGGCAGTCCCTTGCGGTACCATTGCAGCCCGCCGTAACGCAAGAGGATTCCCTTCAGCGCCCACGCGATGAACAAGCTGAGCCACGCCCACCACATGGACCAGCCGCCGGAGAGGGCGAAGCCCAGGACGTGGAACGGCCAACCGAAGAGGCTCCGGCGGAGGACCATGAGCGCGGTCGCCATGGCGAACCCCACCGCGATGGCGAAGGTGGCGCCCGTCTCCGGTTGCGTGGGCGCGGCCAGCCAGGAGCCGAGACGGTTGTAGGCTTCCGTGCCGAAGCCCAGCGAACTCCAGCCGTGGATGCGCGTCGCGGCGCCAAGGGCGTACGAAACGTGTAGCGTCACCCAGAAGGTGGCCACAATGCCGACGAGCGACGCCAGGAGCATGGCGCCCAGCAGTCCGCGCGACGAGGTTCGCGTCTGCTGGGCCATCTTGAGGCCCTCGAGCTGGTGTGGCATTGGGTGGCAGCGGTAGGCGCGATTGAACCAGAAGAACAAGGTGAGTGCGCCAAGCGCGTGCCCGCCAAGGTGCTGCGTTCCGAGAAGGGAAGCCAGCGTCTGGTCGGGACCGATGAAGTGGAGATCGTGCGTCGGCGGGCCCAACTCGGCGCGCATCCGCGTCACCGCGATGGCAATGGCGAAGTAGATACCGAAGAACGCGACGGACAGCCACACCGGCAGCCCAGCCAGGTTGCCAAACCCCACCCCAAAGGCGAGACCCGCCACCAGCCCCAGCACTGCCGACCGGCTCTGCATCGCCTTCGAACCCAGGGGGCGAGTCGCCGCGTCTGCTCCCTCTCTGCGGAACGCCTCCCGCACCACTGCCGCCAGATGGCTGCGCGCCGTCCACAGAGCAAAGGCGCACACTGCCATGTACGCGCCGAACATCTGCGCGTCGATGAACGGGAACTTCGGGTGAATCGACAGGTAACCCAAGGCGCTGGACAGGACCTTCTCCACCTTCCAGAACAGGAAGAAGAACCAGCAACTGAACAGCAGATCCACCGGCAGCAGATAGCCGAGACCGATGATGAACGGGAACACGGCCAGCGGCGTCCAGCCGATGGCGTTCCAGGGGCGCGCGGTGAAGTGCTGCAGGGCGTCGTAGCCGTTGAATGAGAGCGAGGGCACGATGGGGTAGAGCACGTGCATCCCGTTGAGGAAGTCATACGCGCCCACCGCCGCCAAGCCGATCCAGAAAAGGCGCTCACGGAACAGCCCGCCCTCCTCGGCCGTCAGCGCCAGCGGAAGCTGGACGATGGGGTAACCCAGCCGCTCCTTCTCCGTCCATTGCCGGCGCCGGCTGCTTGCGCAGTCCGGTGTCGCTGCATTGGGCGGCATGCGTCAAGGCGTTCGCTTCCTTCGGCGGGTGCTCGGCGGCACGTCCGAGCCAGTCACGGAAGCCGTCCAGTCGGTCTGCCGACCAGTCCAGCGCGTGCCGCGACCGGTCCGACGCATGCGGGGCTGGACGTACCCAGGCGGCCAGTGACAGCTCTCATCCGGGAATGCCCCGCCGCGAAACGGGAGACTTGGCGGGGACCGCGAGAGAAACGGCCGGAAGTGTGGCGCAGGGAGCAGGGGAAGTCAAGCGGAGGCAGGCCGCTCCCGGACGCGGCGACTTAGTGGGTGCTCTCTGAGGAGCTCCCGGACGGAGGTGCCGTTCCCGAGCAGAGCAGCCGCTTCGCGCGTAGCCGCCCCTCTACAATGGATGGACGCCGGGGTCGCCGCACGCTTGGTCGCCAGCAGGTGAGTGCTCATTCCGGGGCACCCGTGCCCGGCTCCCCGCCCTGCTCGCACTTGCCGGCCCCGTCGGGCTGATTGTGGGTCAGGTTCTCCACGCTGAGCTTCGCCGCGACTGCCGCCGCCAACTCACGGAACGCAGCGGCGATGCCCGACTCCGGTTCGGCGACCACCACCGGCGTGCCGGCATCGCCGGATTCGCGGATGACTGGGTCGAGGGGAATGTCGCCGAGGAAGGGGACGTTGTGCTGCTTGCAGACTTTGACCGTCGTGCCGCGACCGAAGATTGGCGTGCATTGGCCGCACTCGGGGCACTTGAAGTAGCTCATGTTCTCAACCACCCCGAGAATCGGGATGCCCACCTTCTGGAACATGCTGATGCCGCGGACGGCGTCCGCCATCGCCACGTCCTGGGGCGTCGTCACGATCACCGCGCCGGCGACGACGAGTTGCTGCGCGAGGGTGAGCTGTGCGTCGCCGGTCCCGGGAGGCATGTCGATGATCAGGTAGTCCAGCGCGCTCCACTCGGTCTCGCGGAGCAGCTTGTCCAGGGCTTTCGACACCATCGGCCCGCGCCAGATCACCGCGCTGTCCGGGGGGATCAGGAAACCTATCGACATCAGTTCGAGCCCGTACTTGCGGAGCGGGAGAATGCGCTCTCCGGAGACGGACGGGCGTTCCTGGATTCCCAGCATCAGCGGGATGCTCGGCCCGTAGATGTCGCCGTCCAGCAGCCCGACCTTCGCACCGGTCTCCGCCAACGCCACCGCCAGATTCACCGCCACCGCGGACTTGCCCACGCCGCCCTTGCCGCTGGCGACCGCCACGATGTTTGCCACGCCGGGGAGCGGCTGCTGGTCCGGCAAACCGGTATGCCCGGGGACGCGAGCCGTGACGGCGATGTCGACGGTTGCCACACCGGGCACCGCTGTCACTGCCGCTTCGACCGCCTGGCGGATCTCGTCTCTCTGCGGGCAGGCTGGCGTCGTCAAGACCAACGTCAGGGCGACGTTGGCGTCGGTTACGGTGACATTCTCAATCATGCTCAGCGTCACGAGATCCCTGTTCAGCTCCGGATCCATGACACTTCGCAAGGCCTCGATCACTTGTTGTTCGGTGGGCATGCTGGTGCTCTGTTCACTCACTTTGCTGACTCGCTTTCCTCTGAAATACTCCTGAGATGCTGCCAAAACCCCCAGCGACGGTCGTCAGACGCAACCTGCCGCTCTCTGAGCGCTGTCCCCGGCGGCTGTCTCATGATCCGATGATACCCCGGCTCGTCAACCCCGCAGTGGCAGACAAGCCATACTGAAGCAAGTCCCTCCGGTTCCGTTGCCGGCAGTTGGTGGGCCTAATACTACAACCGTACTTAGCGCGAATGTGCTCGGCGAGGGTCTCCTGACCCCGCCGCTCCCCGGACCGACAGGTCTCCTCGAATCCCG
>PEVN01000258.1 GCA_002779825.1 Armatimonadetes bacterium CG06_land_8_20_14_3_00_66_21
AGACGCTCCAGGGCGTCGACGTTCAGCCGGATCTCGTAGGCGACGCCCTCCATCACTGCGCGGATGACGTCGGCTGTCGATGTGCCCAACGTCAGGCCGGTGAAGCGGGCGCGCCGCTCCGGCTGCCAGTGGGGCGAGGCGGCGCCGGCCAGGTGGGGGTGGAAGGTGACGCCGTTGGCGCCGGGCGGGCTTTCCGCCGCCAAGCGGTCCATCTCGGCGTAGTCGGTGTCGCGGGCCAGCACGTCGCGCAGCCAGCGGAGCGCGCCGCCGGTGGTGGCCAGGGGCGCCTCCCACTCCCAGACCCGGTCGAGGACGAAGGGGAAGCAGGGGATCTTGGTGGCGGCATCGAAGCCGGGCGCGTCGGCGAGCACTGTGACTGCGGTGGAGGTCCCCAGCGAGGCAGTGGCGACGCCCGAGCGGATGCCGGCGCCCAGTGCCGCGCACTTCTGGTCCTGCCCACCGAGGACCACGGGGACGCCAGCCGGCAGGCCGGTCGCCGCCGCCGCGTCAGTCGACAGCTCCCCGACCACCGACCCGGAAGGCACCACCGGCGGCAGCTTGTCGGCCGGTACGTCGAAGTGGTTGAGCAGCTCAGCCGACCACTCCCGCCGCGCGATGTCGAACAGCAGCGACCCCGCCGCGGTGGTCGGTTCGGTAACGCAGTTGCCCGTGAGCTTCGCCGCGACGAAGTCCAGGCACATAGCGTACCAACTAGCGCCGGCAACCGCTGCCGGGTCCAGTTCGCGCAGCAGGAGCAGTTGCGGAAGGAGATGCCACGCGCCGGGGAGCTTGCCGGTCAACGCGCCAAGACGGTCTGCGCCGACGCGGCGGAGGACTTCGTCGCAGTGCGGCGCAGAGCGAGTGTCGAGCCAGCAGAGCGCCGGCCGAAGTGGTCGCAGTCGGTCGTCCAACAGCACCCACGAATGCCCCTGCGCGCTCAGCCCCAGGGCGCAGACCGCCGCCGGCGGCGCGGCTCGACGCACCTCCGCGAGACACGCCACGCAGACCCGCCACCACTCGGCCGCCTCCTGCTCCACCGCGCCCCCGGCGCCGTAGTGCGAACCGTACTCCACGTAGTGCTCGGCAACCACGACTCCGTCCGGCTGCACCAGCAGGGCGCGGCAGCCCGTGGTCCCCAAGTCGATTGCGCACACAACCTCCCGCATAGTCGTCGTTCACCACCTCGCTTGGAATTCCACACCTGCGCAGGTGTGGAATTCCAAGCGTCATCGCATGAGGTCCTGAAGCTCCAGAACGACTTGGCAGCAGCGCCCGACGGCCGCCCCGAAGACAGCTTCGCCAGTCTCCGCTGACGCCACAGTCGGATCGCCATAGAGCCCCGTCTTCGACTCCTGCATCCCCCAGGTCGACACGAAGTACCCCTTGCCGCCGGCAAACCCGTCCCCGGGGATCAACTCCGTTCCCGCCCGGAACATGTCCACGTCGGTCGCCTTCGCCATGTCCACCAAGTCGGGACGCAGGTGCAGCATGAGCGAGGTCTCGAACTCCCCGCCGTGGATGGCGCCGCCCGGCGTGGACCTGCGGACCTGTTGGAACGACGCGGCAGCCAGCTTCGCCACGTCGGCGGAGGCGATGTACACCTCCGTCTCATCGGCGATCTCGCGCGCGGCTGTCTCCAGTAGCGCCGGGTGCTGCCCGTGCCCGTTGACGCACAGAATGCGGCGCAGGCCCATGTCGATCAGCGACAGGCAGACGTGCTTCACCACGTCGGTGAACACGCGCGTGGGCACGCGGATCGTGCCGGCCCACTCCTGCAGGAGGAGCGCCGTGTAGCCCGTCCACACCGAGGGCAGCACCAGCACCTCCACGCGCCCCTTCAGCTTCTCGGCCGCGGCCAACGCCACTCGCTCGGCGATGACGACGTCGCAGTTCACCGGGAGGTGTGCGCCGTGCTCCTCGAGGATGCCGACCGGGATCAGGACGGTGCCGGTCGCGTCTATGAACTGCTGCAGTTCTTCGGAGGTCTTTTCGGCGTAGAGGATGGACACGGGGGGCTCCAGGGGGATTCCGGATTTTTTGGATTCCGGATTGGCTCGCGGCTCGGATCAGGGGGCTGCTTGCTCCAGGTTCAGGAGGGTGGCTAACCATTGCAGCTCGGGGGCGTGGTTGCCGTAGGCGAGGGCTACGTGTTGGCTGGTGAGGGAATCGAGGAACGGCTTGGCGCCGTTGGCGAACCGGGCTCGCAGCGCGGGCGCCCAGCCTTGGCGGAGGGCGCATTGCTCGCCTTCCACCACTGCCGACAGCAGTGTGAAGCTGTCGTGCAGCGGGCAGAGCTGGGCGAGGGTGACTGTTCCCGGCTTGAGCTGGGCACTGACGTGCACGCCCTTGAAGCCGGGGTGGGTGAACTTGCCGAGGCAGGCTTGGGTGCCGGGCGCAGCCAGGCTTGGCGGGGCGAACCCGCACGGCGACAGCAGCACGGTGTCGGCGTCGAAGTCCAACACGTCGGCGTACCAGACTGGCTCCTCGGTGAACTGCGCGAGCATCGCCTGCGCAACGCTGCACGGCACGTCGCCTTCACAGCCGGTGGCGATGCCGGACTGGGCGAGCATCGAGACGGCGACGCAGGCGGTCATGCCGTATTCCTGGGACAACTCGTACTGGCACTTCACGTTGGCAGCTTGCCACCCGCGTTCGGTGGCGAGCTGCCGCAGGGCGGCGCTGAGGCGGGCGGACTTGCGGAGGCTGTCAACGTCGACGTCCTCCCCTACCCGACAGCAAGCGACGATTCGGTCGGCTTCGGCATCCACCTCGGCAGCCGGGAGCGACTCGGCGCGCCGGACCAGCGTGTAGGTGTCCAAGTGGTCGAGATCCGGGCCGAGGACTCCGCGGAGGGGCACCGGATCGACGGTGCCGGTGTACATGCCCATCGACGCGTAGCCGACGAGTCCGAGGGTCGTCTGTCGCAATGCCCGAACCGCAGCGGCCGCGCGGGCGAAAGCGGTGGCCGCGCGCAGCGTGGTGTCGTCTCCGGGCAGCCCCGTCAGCCAGCACGCCGGCCGCCCCATCCGTCTCAGCGTTCCTTTGAGCACAAGCTGGCCGACGAACGAGCCGGTCGATTCGCGGCCCTCCGGTGTGTCGAACATCGGGACCGCCCACACCGCGACGGGCAGATGTTCCACCTCCCGCAACGCTGCCACAGCGACGGGCGCCTCCAACCAAGTACCGACGAACAGCACCACGGCGTCGGGGTCGTCTCGCAGCGCCGCGCGCGCAGCAGCCACGGCGGCGGCCTTGGTGACGGCTGCCTCCCCGACTTCCCCGGCCTCCACGCCGCAACCGGCGAGGCGAGCGGCGCAGGCGCCGGCCATCTGCTTCCCGAGGTCGTTGTCGTAATCGGCGTGCCCGACCAGCACGAACCGGACGCGCGGCGTGCGGCGTGCGGCGGCAAGCATTGCGCTCATCGAGTGTCCACCCATTTCTCTTCCTCGGCCGACTCGTAGACGCAGTCCATCAGGTCCTGCAGCTTCGCCGCTTCCTCGAAGCTCGGCGCGCAAGGCCGGTCCTCCGCAATGCACGCGAGCAGCTCGTGAATGGCACTGATGTGGTAGCGCATCCAGCCGATGGAGAACTTCTCTCCGGGGAGAACGCTGGGCTTCGGGTATCGCTGGACCACCTCAATCGCCTTGTAGCCGCGCTCGCCGCCCAGCGGTTCGCCTGGATCGCTCAGGTCGTAGAAGTGCAACCAGTTGGGATCCATCGAGTTGAAGCGGAGCGCGCCCTTGTCACCGTGCAGCTCCAGGCGGATCTCGTCGTTGGTGCCTGTCGCCACCCGGGAGACTTCGACCGTGGCCATGGCCGAAGGCTCGTTCCGCCGGAGCAGAATGTAGGCGGCGTCGTCCACGTCGACGGGCACCCGGTCGGCGGCTCCCTTGGCAGAGGGGCGCTCCTTGATGAACGTCGGCGTCGCTGCCCACACCTGGTCGAAGTTGCCCGCCAAGTGCGTCAGCAAGTCCAGCACGTGGCAACCAAGGTCCAGCAGCGCGCCGCCCCCGCCGACGGCCTTCCGCATCCGCCACGTCACCGGCCGAGCCGGGTCGATATAGCCGGCGTGCAGGTAGCACACCCGCGCCGTGAACAGCCGGCCGAGGCGCCCTTCGTCAATCAGTTGCTTCGCCCGCATGATCGCCGGGATGAACCGGTACTGCAGCGCAACCTGGTGCTTCACGTCGGCGCGCTGCACCTCCGCGGCCATCTCCCACGCCTGCTTGCCGTTGACAGCCAGCGGCTTCTCGCAGTAGACATGCTTGCCCGCCTGCGCCGCGGCGGCGATGATCTCCCGGTGCGAGTCGTTCGGCGTGCAGCAGTCGATGAGCTGGATGTCGTCGCGGGCGATCAGCTCGCGGTAGTCGGTGGTCCCGACCTCGAAGCCGATCTCGTCAACAGCCTTCCGGGCCGTCTCCTCCCGCGACGTGCACACCCCGACCAGCCGCGGCCGGCACGGCGCAGGCGAGTAATATAGCGGCACGCTCCGGTACCCGAGCGCATGCACGCGCCCGATGAAGCCGAAGCCGATGAGGCCGATGCCGAGGTCGTTCATGGGGGACTCCTGGGAGTGGTGAGTGGTGCGCGCTTTGTGGCTACGTGGCAGTTGTCCGAGCGTTCCTTGCCTTCTCCTTGCGGAGGTAGGCGATGTAGCTGTTGATTCGACGGATGAGGTCGTACCCCTCCGTCTTGAGGGCTTCGTTGTGGGCTTGGTCGCCGTAGCTCTCGTCGATGCAGACGTTGATACCGTCGAGCGTCTCTTCGACCGATCCCCGTGCCACTCGACAGAACTGCATGTTCTACCCGCGAAGGTTAAGAACACACCGAAGTCCCGGTGCGACTTCGGCTCCGTCTGGGAGAATACCCTCTGTCCTACGTCTGCTGCACGCCTGCCGGGGAAGTTCCGCGAACTTCGACTTCGGTGTGTTCTTAACCTTCGCGGGTATCTCTTGGTAGTGCCACCGCCCGTGGCCCTCGGCAATGTTGTTCGTTACCGAGAGTACTGCTCGCCGCATCTGCGGATCCAGGGCGTGCCGCTCCGCGGGCGGAAGCTGTCTGATCAGGCGCTAGACACGCTTCCTGAACTCCCTCGCCGCTCCGTAGAGCGCGAACTCGTCCAGCCCGTAAGACGCGTCTCCCATCGTGCAGTCCTTCCTCGCTGTCATGCACACTCAGGCGCCGGTCACCTTACCGCTCACCGCTCACCACTCACCGCTCACCCCTCCCCAATCGCCTCCTCAATAATGTCCATCCCCCGCTCCGCCAGTTTTTCGGTCATCACCAGCGGCGGCGACATCCGCAGGATGTGGCCGGCGGGGATCCAGGCGAGGCCGTTTTCGAAGGCGCGCTGGTAGACGCGCTTGCCCGCTTCGGGGTGCGGCTCTTTGGTGCCGCGGTCTTTGACCAGCTCGATGCCGAACAGGCAGCCCTTGCCGCGGACGTCGCCGACGATTGGGGAGCGCTCCTTCAGGGCTTCAAGCCGCGCCATGATGATCCGCTCCAGCCGGGCGGCGTTCTCCAACAGGTTCTCTTCCTTCATCACCCGGATGGTCGCCAGCCCGGCGGCGCAGGCGACGGGGTTGCCGCCAAAGCTGGAGGAGGCACTGATCCGGTCCAGGGCCTCGGCGCAGGCGTCGCGGACGACCAAGGCTGTCACCGGGTAGCCATTCCCCAAGCCCTTTCCGGCAATCAAGATGTCGGGCACCACGCCGGAATGATCGACGGCGAACCAGCGGCCGGTCCGGCCCATACCGGTCAACACTTCGTCGGCCATCAGCAAGATGCCGCGGCGGTCGCACAGCTCGCGGAGGCGGGGGAGGAATGGCTCGGGTGGGAAGACGGAGCCTGCCCAGCCCTGGATCGGCTCCAGCACAATGGCGGCGACCTGACCGGTGGTCTCCTCGTCGAGGACGCGCTCCAGGAAGTCGACACAGTACAACTCGCACGTGTCGGGCGCGAGACGGAACGGACACCGGTAGCAGTTCGGCCGCGGCGCGAGGAAGCTCCCGGGCGCGCGGATGCCTTTGTCCGGGCTCATCAGCGCCAGGCTGGCGGCGCCGAGGGTCTTGCCGTGGAAGTCGTGCCAGAACGAGACGAACTCGAACTTGCCCGTGATCGCCCGCGCCGCTCGGAGGCCAGCTTCGACGGCCGCCGTGCCATCCGAGTAGAGCTGCACCGCGTTCATCCCCGGCGGCGTGACCGAGCAGAACTCCTCGAGGAACTCCTGCTTCACCGGGGTCGCGAAGTCGTGGCAGTTCATCAGCCGCGCCGTCTGCTCCTGAATCGCCTTCACGATCTTGGGGTGGCAGTGGCCGCAGTTGGTCACGTAGATGCCCGACGAGAAGTCGAGATACTCGTTGCCGTCCACGTCGGTCATGGTGCAGCCGGCGGCGTGGTCGAACGCGACGGGGAAGAGCTTCACCTGCCCGGAGTGGCCACGCATTCGCTGCTCGACTTGGGCGAACAGCGCACGGGAGCGAGGGCCGGGCGGCTTCACACAGCGGTTGGGTAGCTCAGTCATGGCTGCCATGGGCTTTGGGCGAACGGTTGATTGGCGTTGAGTATACGCCGCCGCCGGGTGGTTCCCTGCACGCATTGCCCCGACTCGCCGCTTCACGTATACTTGCCCAGGCTCAACTCCCAACTCACGGCTGTCCCCATGTGGTACCTCCTCGCGTCACTTCTGATCGGCGTTCTGTTCGGTAGACTGCTGCGCCCGGACCCGCGTCTCCGCACTGCGGTTTCCTGGGTTTCTCTGGCCTCGATCTCGCTGCTGCTGCTCTCGTTGGGGGCGGCAATCGGCGGAGATGAGGAGCTGTGCAAGGGATTCGGCGCGATGGGAGGCAGGGCGGTGGCGCTGGCGGTTGCCGCTATCGCGGGCTCGGTGCTCATGGTCGTGGCGCTCCGGCGAACCGTCCTGCGCGAGTTCGGCCTCGGCACCGCATTCCACTCCTGCGAAGGTGTGGAAGTTCAGGCGTCGTCGCACGAGGGGACGTTGGGTGACTCGACGCCGGGAGGCACGGCCGAACCGTGACATGGCTGGTCCTGACATCGGTAGCGGGCGGGCTGCTTATCGGCCGGCTCACCGGCGCGGCGGGGCTGGACGACCCGCGCGTTGAGCAGATCACGACGGTGTCGCTCTGCGTCTTGCTGGTCTGCGTGGGCTACGAGGTTGGCTCGCCGGGCGAGCATTGGCAGGAGCTTCGTCGGTTGGGCTTGCGGAGCCTCCTCGTGCCGGCGGCGATTGCCGTCGGTAGCCTGGTCGGTCCGGTGATGATTGCTCCTTTGCTCAAACTCCCGGCGATGCAGGCCGCCACCGTCGGCGCGGGGTTCGGCTGGTACAGCCTGACCGGCGTGCTGCTGGCCAAAGTCCACGGACCGGCACTGGGCGCCCTCGGCTTCCTGACCAATGTGATCCGCGAGTTGCTGGCGTTCGTGCTGATCTCGGCGTTGGCGGTTCGCGTGGACCCGTTGGCGGCCATTGCGCCCGCGGGAGCCACGGCCATGGACACGACCCTCCCGCTGATCCAACGCGCCGCCGGCTCGACAACCGCCATCGTCGCCTTTGTGTCTGGCGCAGTTCTTTCGAGCGCGGTGCCGCTGTTGGTCCCGCTTCTCGCAAAGCTGTGCCCGTGAGGAACCAGCCCCGTGCCCAAATTCCGCGCCAGCTCTATCCGCGATGCCCTCTACGCTCTGGCGCTCCTGTCGGTGGTGAGCTGGAACGTGTGGAATCTGCGCCTGCATCTGCCCCTCGACTCCTTCTGTCGGAAACGCCACGCGGCGCTGACGGAGCGTTTGGAGCACCTGAGCCCGGAGACGCGGCGGACATTCGACCGCTCCGTCGTTAGCTTGGGCGCCCGGCTCGACCTGGCCGACTACCTCCGAGACAAGAGACCCGTCGGCAATCGTGCCTCCAAGCTGGCCGCACAGCGAATGATGACGCTCATGGAGGAGGATCTGCAGTCACTGGAGCTTGGGCTCGACACGGTGAACGCCCGGCGCGGCACAGTCTTCAAAGCGCATCGCTCGGCGGTCGATGGGACCGCCCAGCCCTACTGGCTCGAACTGCCGCCTGGCTACCTGGGCGACAAGGCGTTCCCGCTGATCATCAACCTCCACTATCACGGCTGGTACCGGCCGTTCCAGGGCTACCCCCTCCCCAAAGTGCCCGAGGCAATCGTCGTCAGCCCCCACGGACGCGGCAGCACCGACTTCATGTTCGTCGGCGAGCGGGAAGTGTTGGACGTGATCGAGGAGGTCAAGCGGGACTGCCTCGTCGACGACGACCGCGTCTCTTTCATGGGCAGTTCGATGGGCGGCACCGGCTGCTGGCATCTGGCGGTCCACTACCCCGACCTGTTCGCCGCCATCGCGCCGGTCTCGGGCAACACCAACCATCGCGTCTGGGAGAAGGAGTGGGGCTGGGGGAAAGCACCCGAGTCACCGTTTCGCCCGGTGCGCGAGCGTCTGGCGGACATGCTCGACCCGATCAGCTTCGCCGAGAACCTGCAGCATGTACCCGTTTTCTGCGCCCATGGCGTAAAGGACCCCATCGTGCCCCTCGGCCACTCGCGGACGATGGCGGACCAAGTGCGAGCGGCGGGCGGGAAGGTCGTCTATCGCGAGTACGAGGACGTTGCCCACGGTGGGTTCCCGAAGGAACTGGCGGACGAACGAATCCAGTGGCTGCTGGGGCAGCGGCGGACCGCGTACCCGAAGCAGTTCCGGTTTCGCACGGCCAGTCTACGGCAAGGGCGCGCCTACTGGGTCGAGGTGCTCGGGTTCGAGCACTATGGCGACTTCGCCGAGATCGCGGCGGAGGTCGTCGGGCCGGCGCTGGTTCGCGTGACCACGCGCAACGTGGCGCGGCTTGCCTTGCGGTTGGACGCAGACACCCGGGCGCGGCTCGGCCTGGCGAGCGAGTGTTCCGTCGAGCTTGACTCCACGCGACTGCCACTCCTCTCGGCTGGCGCTACGCAGGTGCTCGCCCGCACGGAGCAGGGATGGACCACGACAAGCGGCTCGGCCGAGGGCGCCAAGCGGCCGGGTCTCAGCGGCCCGGTGGAGGACGCCTTCCTGGATCCGTTCCTGGTGGTCTACGGCACAGCCGCGAGTTCAGCGCTGGAGAACCAGACCATCCGGAGCGAAGCGGAGCTGTTCGCCAGCGAGTGGGAGCGCCGCTACGGGAAGCCGTGTCGGCTGAAGGCCGACCGCGAGGTGACTGACGCGGACATCCAGCAATCCGGTCTGGTGCTGTACGGCAACGAGTCCGCAAACAGCGTGCTGGCCCGCATCGCCGACAAGCTGCCCATTCGCGTCACGCCGGCGGAGGTGCGCTTCGGAGCTCGCGTCTTCAGAGGCGGCGACGTTGGCGCCAAGTTCTGCTTCCCCAACCCACTCAACCCCGACCGGTACGGCGTCGTCTTCACCGCCACTACCTGGCAGGGCATGTTCCAGATAAACAGCCGCTTCGGCAACTGGTTTGACTGGGGCGCGTGCGACAACCGGAACTGGTTCGACTTCGCGGTCTTCGATGACCGGACGGCGAGTCCGGAGACGTTCCTGCAAGTGGGCTTCTTCGGAGACCGGTGGAAGCTGGACCCGCAGACAACCTGGGACGGCATCCCGTCGCTGCGGGAAACCGCCATCCCGCGGCGGGTGCCGACACACCGGGAGCCGCCAGCGGCCGCGCAGGTCTACCTGAGCGACCTGCTCCCCACCGACATCGACCAGCCGAAGGGAACCGCGCAGTTCGACCGCAGCTTCAACGGCGGGCAGTTGCACCTCGCCGACACCCCGGTGGCCCGCGGGCTGGGCGTACGCGTGCCCTCCTCGGTCACGTTCGCCCTGGGCGGCCGGTTTGTGCACTTCCGCTCTTCGGTGGGGATCGACTACGAAGGCGAGAAGGAGATCTCGAAGACGCGGCGCAAGACGGAGCGCCTGCGGTTTCTGGTCTACGGAGACGGCAAGCTCCTCGCCAGCAGCCCGGAACTGAACTACAGGCGACCGTCATACAAGATGGAGGTCGCCCTCGCCAGCGTCGAGGAACTCACGCTGACCGTGAAGCCAGAGTCGACGTACCTCTGGCACTTCGGCAGCGCGGCGTGGGCCGACGCGCAAATCACTGCAAACTGAGCCAACGAGAGGACACCACCCATGGGCAACACGTACACCCTCGCCACCATCGGCTGCGGAGGGATCTCCAACTACCACTCGCAAGCGTACGCCACCCTCGACCAGATCGAGATCGTCGCCGCCTGCGACGCGAGAGCGGACCGGGTCGAGCGGTATGCCGCGCAGTATGGAGTCGAGCGGACGTACACGGACTTCCGCGAACTGCTGCACAAGGAAGAGCCGGACTTGGTGCTCATCTGCACCTGGCAGGGCACGCACGGGCCGATTGCCGTCGCGGCGGCGCAACGTCCGGGGGTGAAGGGCATCCTCTGTGAGAAGCCCATGGCCGCGAGCCTGGGCGAAGCCGACGCGATGATCGCCGCCGCCCGCGAGCACAACGTCAAGCTCGTCATCGGCCATCAGCGCCGGTTCATGGGGTCGCGGCTCAGGGCGAAAGAGCTGATCGCCGAGGGCGCCATTGGCAAGCCCACGCTCATCCGGCGCAACGGCGGCGGCGGATTGCTCAACACCAACACCCACAACATCGACGCCGTGCGCCACTACCTCGGCGACCCGGCAACGGAGTGGGTCATTGCCCAAGTCGAGCGGCGAACCGACCGGTACGAGCGCGGCGAGCGAGCCGAGGACCTGTGCGTACTGGAGGCGTGCTTCGAGGGCGGCGCGCGGCTTGTCATCGAGAGCGACATGCCCGGGAGCGACCAACCCGAGAACACTTACCTCTATGGCACTGACGGCCTCCTGGACGTGCAGCACAACAAAGTGCGTCTGCTCAACAGCAAGCAGGCGGCATGGCAGGAGTTCGAGTGCAAGGACCCTAACCTCCCCGTCGCTCAGATGGAGGAGTTCCTCGCCTGGATCGAGGGTGGGCCGGAACACCGCGGCGCGCCGCAACAGGGTCGGGCCGCGGTCGAAATCATGATGGCAGCGTACGAGTCGGCGCGAATCCAGGGCCTCGTGCACCTGCCGCTGCAGACAAGAGCCAACCCGCTGGATCTGATGGTCGAGAAAGGTGTACTGTCGGTGGAGAAGCCCGGAAAGTACGACATCAGGGACTGCTCGTGGTTGGGCGAAGCGAGGCCGTGGACGAAGATCGAGATGTGATTCCGTCACCCGCCACCGCGGTCACTGCGCCGCGTACTCCTCCAGCAACCCGTTGGCCCGGGCTGCGTTCACCGGACCCGAATGGACGTGAAGGCGGTGCCGAAGCGTCAGCGTCTCGCCGTTGCCCAGCCGGGCGCCCTTTTCGAAGAACGGACAGGGCGCCATCCAGCCGTCTTCGCGAACGTGCCACTGCGGCGGGTGGTTGCGGTTCCTCGGGTGGGGGAAGAACGTGATCCCGGTCACCTCGTCCGGGGCGACGCGGCCGGAGTAGTCACACCACCACGCCCGGTTCCAGAAGATCGCCTTCTCGTTGACGGCGCCGTCCGAGTTGGTGATCGTGCCGCCGCCATCGTGGACGCCCATGGTCTTCGCGACGCGCACGGCCAGCCACGCGAAGTTGGTCTTCTCCAGTTCCACGTCAGTCGCGGCTTTGACCTCCGAGTCGCAGTCGAGCAGGTACTCGCCGCCCTCCAGCAGCCGCACACCCACCCGCCGCTTCTCGTCCAGCAGTAGCTCGCCGGCGGCTGTCACCCAGTGGACCTGCGCGACAAGGTGCGCCCGGTCCGCGCCGTCTTCCAGCTCCAGCACGAACTGGTGCACCTGCTTGCCGCACCCGGGCGTGTCGGCCCAGAAGTCGTGCCCGTTGAGCCGGTAGTGGGCGCACCAGAGCGAGTAGTGATGCCGGTGCCCCACGGGATCATGGGGGTGCCCGATCCGAGTCACCAGCTTGCCCGAGGGACCGCGAACCGGGAACACGTAGGGACGCTGCCGCTCCAACCCGAACTGGTAGGCCAGCAGCTCCCGGCCGTCGAGCTGGAACGACACGGCGTCAGGGCACGGCACGACTTGGACGTGTGGGAATGCATCGGCTGCCATAGTGACTCCCTTCGGGATGGAACGCGCGGGCTGCCGCAGACGCGGCACTACCCCAACTCGAACTTGACGCTTACCGTCAGTTTGGCGGACCCCGCAGAGAGGCTCGCGGGAACCGGCAGAAATGGAGCTGCGCGACGAATCGCGTCCTCCGCGGCCCGATCGAGGCTGGGGCTGCCAGACGACCCGGACACGACTACGTCGCCCGGCTGACCGTTCCTGCCGAGGCGGAAGGTGACTCGGACCTGCCCTTGCACACCTGCCTGCGCGGCTGCCGGGGGGTAGCGTTTGGCGGACTCGATCTTGGTCTGGACCATTGTCCGGAACGCCCGCAACTCCTCGGCATCCGGCTTCGTCTCGGCGGCTGCAGGCGGCGCGCTTGGCGCCTTCGATACCTTGCCTTCGTCCGCGGCTACGGGCCGGGTACGCGAGGGCGACTCTTCGTCTTGAGGAGTGGCGAACGTGCTGGGCGAGGTTTGTCCCCCAGGCACCCGCTTCGCTCCTCCGCCAGATCCAGGCGACAATCCGCCGCCGCCCTGCCCGACGGGCCCGATTGCCGGTCCACCCCCCATGCCAACGCCACCGGGAGCGCGACCGCCGCCGCCGGCCCCTCGCAGGGGAAGCAGCCCCGGTGCCGGTGCCCCTCCGAGCGACCCCGGCAACGCTGCGGCCGGCGCCCGCGCTATGCGCACAGCGGGCGGCGGCTCGGAGCTTTCCGGCCGGGCGGGCGCTGCAAGAGGCGCTGGTAGTGCCGCGGCCGGCTCTGAAGGCGGCGCGCCGACATCCGGCCGCGGTGTCATTGGCTCGGGTCGGGGCAATGCGGGCCGAACTACAGGCGGGGCGGGCGGTTCGACCGGCTTCGCCGCGGTGGCAGTTGGGCGCGGCGGTGTGGGTCGGGCCGGCCGCGTTGGTCTATCGACGAAGTGCACCAAGACGGTCTTGGGAGGCTGCGGCACAGCCGAAGGCTGACCCGACACTGCTCGGATCAGCGGGAACGTGCCGACGGCGGCAGCGTGGAAAACCGCCGACCAGGCCAGGCACACTGCCATTGTCTTGTCAGTGGCGCTGTTCATTGCGGAGACTTCTCTATGGGCAATGCATGTGCCATCTTCGGTTGGGCGCCGCGCTGTGCTCTGTTGCCTTCAGGGCGCAGCCGCGCTCCATGCGGGCCAGGCGCCGAACCGGGCGGCTACCACCGCAGCCGCCATGAGAAGCGCCAGAAGCACCAACTCGGCGCACGCCCCCAGCAGGTCACCGGTCACTCCGCCGAACCGTCGGTTGCACCAGCGGGCAGCGATGCACGACAAGGCAACGCCCGCCGCGAGCAGGCACAGCGCGCCCGGTCCGGCGAGCGCGCACAGCACGACCGCCAGGCCCAACGCGGCTGCGTAGTGGCCTTTGCGGGCGCCGGCTACGAAGGCGCCCCCGATTCCGCCTTCCGCGCGCGCATAGGGCAGAAACGCAGACAGGTGCACCATGGTCAGCCGGGACGCGACAAAGGCGCCGCACAGCGCCGACCAGGTGCCGGGAGCCGTCGCGATCTCGGTGTACGCGGCAACCTTCAGCAACAGCGCGCACCCCACCGCCATCACGCCGAAGGCGCCCACGCGCGAGTCTTTCATGACGGCGAGGGCCTTTTCGCGGTCGCCGCCGGCGCCGAGGGAATCGGCAGCGTCTGCGAGTCCATCGAGATGCAAGCCGCCGGTGAGGGCAACCTCGGCTACCGTGGTCGCAACGGCGGCCCCCAGGGCCCAGCCGGGCGCGACGTGCAGCATGCCCCGCGATACCCCGGCGAGGAGAGTGCCGAGCAAGGCGCCGACCAGCGGGAAGGACGGCAAGGCGGCCGCGAGCGGGTCCGCCTCCCGCCCCGGCACGGGCAGGATGGTCAACGTTCGGAGTGCCGTTACCAGCGCGCGCACGATTCAGGCTCCCGGCGTGATGCCCACCTGGGAGAATGTCGCCATCTCCCGGTACACGGCAACCGCCGACTCGATGAGTTGCATGGCTAGGGCGGCGCCGGTGCCTTCCCCGAGCCGCATATCCAGGTCCAGGACAGGGCGCAGCCGTTCCCGCTCGAAGAACGCCCGATGCCCCGGTTCGGCGGAACGGTGCGAGAAGAACAGGTAGTGCGACGCCGTCGGACACAGGCGCATGGCAACCAGTGCGCCCGCGCCGGAGATGAAGCCATCAACCACCACCGCCACCCGCGAGGCGGCGCCTCCCAGGCAGATCCCGGCAATGGCCGCGATCTCCAAGCCGCCGACGGCGGCCAGCGTGGACAAGGGATCGTTCAGGCGCTCGCGATTGGTCGCCAGAGCCCGGCGAATGGTCGCCGTCTTGCCCGGAAGCTGGTCGGCCGGCAACCCCGTGCCGGGGCCGGTTACGTCCGCCGGGTCGCACGGAAGCAGCGCCGCGTAAAGCGCAGAAGACGGGGTCGTGTTGCCGATGCCCATGTCGCCAGTGCCCAGCAGCGAGACGCCTTCAGCAGCAGCCTGCCGGGCCAACTCGATGCCGACTTCTACGGCGCGACGGGCCTCGTCGACCGACATGGCCGGGCCGCGCGCAATGTTGCCGGCGCCTCGCCGAACGTTCCGCCTCAGGAGACCGGGAACGTCGCCCAAGTCGTCCTTCATGCCAACGTCCACGACCTGGACCTTGGCGCCCGCCTGCCGCGCCAACACGTTGATTGCGGCTCCGCCGGCGAGGAAGTTCTGCACCATCAGGCCGGTCACCTCGGCCGGGTAGGCGCTGACGCCCTCGGCAACGACTTCGTGATCGCTCACGCACACGAGGACGCGCTTGCCAGTTATCCCGGGGCCGGACTCCTCGCGGATGGCGACATACCGCTGGGCAAGCACCTCCAACTGCCCGAGGCTACCTCGCGGCTTCGTCAAGTCGTCCAGCCGCGCCTGCGCGGCCTGAAGCCACTCGGCCGACAGCGGGGTGATCTGATCGAGCGTTGCCTGGAGTTCGTTTGCCATAATTCGTTCAGCGGCTGTCCTTGAGCGCCAGCGACAGACCGGCGACTACCAGCACCACTTTGTCGGCCACGCGCGCCATGTCCTGATTCAGCCAGCCGGCCAGGTCGCGGAATTCGCGGCCGAGTTCGGAGGCCGGCACGATTCCCATGCCGACTTCGTTGCTGACCAGCACCACCGGCTGGGCCGGCTTCGCCAGCGCCTCGAGCAGCGCGTCTCGGCGTTCGGTGTATCGGTCGCTGCCGAGTTGGGTCACGACGTTCGACAGCCAGAGCGTTAGGCAATCCACCAACACAACGCCAGCGTTGAGGTTGCCGTCGGTCAGTACGCGGTCGATCTCCAGCGGCTCCTCGACCGTGCGCCACTCCGAGCCGCGCTCTTGCTGGTGGTGGCGGATGCGCTCGCGCATCTCGTCGTCGCCCGGTTCCGCCGTCGCCAGGTAGACGGGGCGCTCGTAGTGCGAAGCGTGCTGCAAAGCCCAGCGGCTCTTGCCGCTCCGCGCGCCGCCCAGCACCAACGTCACCGTAGGCAACGCCGAGCCGGTGGCGTTAGTAGAGCCGCTGTGCGTAGCACCAATCTGCATTCTGCAATCGCCAAGTCTGCAATCAGAAAGAAGAGCCCGTGCCGCCGGCGGAGGCGGCACGGGCGATGGCTGATCTGACGCCGCTGGCGGAACGGAGGGCGTCGATCTCACCACGTTGGGCCGGCGTGTGCAGGTCCAACGGGAACGAACACTCTCAACGGGGAACGCGGCTGCGCGAGCCGCCGCCCTGGGGGCCGTCACCTGCGCCCAGGGCTGTGACCACCTGGTCGTCGGCGGTATCGAGGATGGAGACGGTGTCGTCGTCGAAGTTCCCCACGTACAGCTTTCCGGTGGAGTCAGCAATGCCGCCGTTCACGCCTTTGCCGAGCTTCAGCGGACTGGCGGCGGCGTGCAGGACGGCGCCGGTGGCGGAGTTGTAGGACAGCACCCCGAGGGTCCAGTCGGCGGCGTACGCCTTCCCGTTCGGCGCCACGACAAGCGAGCCGGGCGAACCGCCGAGGGCAATGGGAGCGCCGGTCACGGTATTGGTGGTCGGGTCGATCCGGTACACCGCCCCGAACTCATCGAAGTAGTTGCCGGTGCACAGAACGTGAACGTTCCCGTCCGCGCCGACGGCTGCCGCCTGCGGGTTGGTGCCCACGTTGATGACCTTGGTCACCGTGTCGGAGGCAACGTCGATCACCCGCACGGTGCCTTGGCCGTAGCCGAACGTCACGCTGTCGAACGCGGTGCAGCACACGTACACCTTGCCGTTGGCGGTCGCCATTCCCTCGGGGGCAATGCCGACGTCGATCGCCTTGACCACCGAACCGGACCCACCGTTGACTTGCAGCACGGACACCTTGTTGGTGAGCATGTCGGAGACGTAGGCTTTGGTGTCGCTGACAAATTGGATGGCCCACGGGTTACTGCCGGCGCCGAGGTCGATGGTGCCCACGGTCTGGGGGGCGGGCGAGGCGGTCATGTCGATGATCTGCACGTTGTTCGACACGGAGTTGACCACATAGGCGTACACCCCACGCGTCTGCAGTTGGTTGGGAGCCTCACCCAAGGGGACGACGTTGTTCTGGATGGTGTTCGTGGTAGGGTCGATCACGGACAGCGTCTTGCCCAGGCCATTGATGATCAGCACCTGTTTGGTCGGCAGTGGCGTCACGCTGCCGACCGTGGCGCCACCGCCACCACAGCCGGACAACAGAACCATGGCGGCCAGGATTGCGCCCATTGCGAGAAGCTCGGCGGTCGTGCGTGTTGGGATAAGTGCTCTCAAGATCGGTTCCTCCAGGGACCCGGCAAGTCACTGGCCGGGCTTTGTCCTCAGAATGTCTGGTTCAGCGAGAGGCGCCATTCGCGCCCCGGCGTGGGGTAATCTAGCTGGTTCTGGTACGCCTTGTCGAAGAGGTTCCTCACCTCCATCCGCACCTCGGTCGCCGCGCGCAGTTGGTACCGGCCCATGAGGTCGAACACCTCGTTGCCGGGCAGCGATTGCGTGTTGGCTGCCGTGGTGAAATGCTTCCCGGTGTAGGTGCCGGTGAGGGCGGCCGACCAGCGGTCGCGTTCGTACGAGGCCCGTAGCGACGCCGCGTGGCGAGGGCGGCCGATCAGTTGCTTGCCGTCGACGTTGGGTTGGCCCGAGCGGTCTTCTGCTTCCAGGAACGTGTAGTTGGCCGCCAAGCGCCACGCAGGGCCAAGGCGATACTCGCCCTCCAACTCGACCCCGGTGGCCCGAACGCGGCCCACGTTCTGCGGCGACCACTTACCTCCGGCGCCCGGCTGCCAGACGATGAGGTCGTCGGTGTCGTTCAGAAACACGGAGACCCCCAGTCGCCCGGCCCGCAGGTAGCGGTCGAAGCCGGCATCGAGGCTGGTGCCGCGCTCGGGCCGCAGGTTGGGATTGCCCTGCGCGAACGCGTCCGTCGGCCAGTAGAGGTCGTCGAACGCCGGCGCCCGGAACGACTTGGCCCAGCGCGTGCGTGCGCGCCTGCCGGGGTCCGGAGCATACACGAGGCCAAGCTGAGGCGACACTTTTCTGCCGAAGTCGCTGTGGC
This sequence comes from Armatimonadetes bacterium CG06_land_8_20_14_3_00_66_21, assembly GCA_002779825.1. Taxonomy (GTDB): domain Bacteria; phylum Armatimonadota; class Abditibacteriia; order CG2-30-66-41; family CG2-30-66-41; genus CG2-30-66-41. The sequence continues at coordinate 17,682 of PEVN01000258.1, forward strand.
CATCGAGACGGGCGCCCGGGGTGAAGGTCCACGGGCCGCGACGCACCTGCGCCAGGGCGTAGAGGCCGTCTGAAGTCCGCGACCGGTTGCCGTCGGTAGTGCTCTCAAGCTGCGCCCGGCTGTGGTCCCAGCCATAGGTCAGTTGGCCCCACGTCGGCCACAGGTCGCCGCGGATCTCCAGGGCATCGCGCTGGTTGCGGTGGTCCGCGAAGGTTGCGAAGCCGTCCGGCTGGTCGTACTGCATCCGCTGACGCACCCGGTAGACGCGGAAGTCGAGGGCGTGCGTCTGGCTGAGCGCCAGGTGCTCGGAGGCATCGAACACCCACTGGCCGTCCTCCTGCCGCGCCCGCGGCGTCGGGAACTCGAGCCGGCCCGGAACTCCCTTCCGCACGGCATCCCGCGCCACCTGCAGCCGGAAGCGGGAGTCTCCACCCGTGGGGCGTTCGAGGCTCAACTGCAGGTTCGTCCCGTTGAAGTCGGCGTTGGTGCGGTGCGCGGCTTGCCCGCGGGTATCTGCATAGGGGAAATCCCCGTCGTTCATCTCTCGCTGAAACAGCAGCGTCGAACTCCCGCCCCGGCCTTGTCCGGCGGTTTCGAGGGTAAATCGCTTGGCGCCCCAGGCGCCCATCCCCGCGGAGAGGCTCGTGCGTGGCTCCCCTGCGTGCTTCTTGGTGAGAATGTTGATCACTCCGCCCAGCGCGTCGGCGCCGTACACCGCCGAGGCGCCGCCGCGGAGCACCTCGAGGCGGTCCACAAACTCCACTGGCAGGTCGGAGAAATCGACCCCGCCTCCCTGTGTTCGGTTCAGCCGTCGCCCGTCGACCAAGACCAACACCTGCTCGGAAGTCGAGCCGCGGATCCCGAGGGAGCTGACCGCCCCTCGGCCGCCGTACATCCGGGGCGTGAGTCCGGGGACGTACCGGAGAACGTCGCCGACGGTGTCGGCACTCATTTGTTGAATGTCCTTGGCGTTGTAGACCGTGATGGGCGCCGCCACATGGGCGCTCTCGGTCTCCGTGCGCGAGGCAGTCACAACGACCTCGATGTCCGGCAGTTCGGTCAGGTCGCCTCCGCCAGCCGGCTCGGCGCCGACAGCCAGGGCGGTTCCCAGCGTCAGCGTGCCGAGGAGGAGGTGGGAAGCGAAGCGACGGCAGAGTCTCATCAAGTTCACCTATGAGCCGGATTCGTGGACAACAAAAAAGCCCCCGGAACAGGTGTTCCGAGGGCTTGGATGCGTACTCGCCAGTGCCGCACCGTTTCCCGCGAAACAGCTATCCGGTCGGCAAACAGGTCGGTCTCCTGACTTCCGCTTCGTCCTACTGACTGCGCCTTCCCGTCCCCTGAGGGACAGTGGCTGGAGATCGGGTCTCCCAGCAGCGTTCGTCTGCGGTTACAGTGGCGGGGCCGTGAGGGCTTCTCACCCTCTTCCCGGTAGGCAGCCAAACCGTCTGACTGCTTCCCCTGTTTGCAGAAAGGCGAAAACCTGAGGGCATGAACAGGTTTCCGCCCGCTAAGTTATGTACAGAGTATAGCACTCGCTACCGAGGCGCGCAAGTGCCCGCGTGCATTTCCCGGACAAACTCGCCAAGACGCGGCAGGTCCACCCGGTCCGGGAGCGCGGCCGCAAGCTCCTCGGACGCGAAGAGCACACCGGTAGGGCGGTGGCCGCCGGAGAGCCGCCGATGCAGCGGCGAGTACGAGAAGGGGGTGCCGAACAGCGAGGGATCGGTGCCCCAGTTGGGCCGGAGTTGGTACAAGAGCTGCGGGAAGGAGTCTGCGTGCACACCGCAGATGAGCGCTTCGCGGGGGGCGACCCATTCGGCGATTCGCTCGCCCGTCAGTGGGTCGCAGATTCGCGCGAGTGTGTGAGCGAGCGAACGGCGAACGGCCTCGACAGACATGCCGGCGGTCTCGAGGGCTGGCTCGTTCAGCCGGATGCCGCCGGAGGGCGAGTTGCCTCCGAACGCGTCCCGTCTCGCGAGGCTGGCGCTGTTGCCCAGCGAGAAGTCCGATCGCTGCAGTGCCTGGCGCTTCCCTTTGGGGATCAGTTGCGCGAGCGCAAACGCTGCGTCTTCGAGGGCCAACTGCCGGGCGCCTTCCAAGGCGGCGCGCTTCGCGAACTCGAGCAGTCGTGCCTTCGAGAAGGGATTCGCCGCGCCCAGCGGCGCTTCGAGCAGCCCCTCCCCACGGAGCCATTCGTTGACGTGGAACAGCCTCGTGGGTCGGCGGCCGTGGCCGTGGTCGCTCAGGACGAGGGTTGCGCAGTCTGGTGGCTGGCAGTTCAGTAGGCGGCCGATGGTTTCGTCCAGCAACTGATAGTGCTCCAGGATGACGTTCGACAGGTCGCCCTCACGCGGAAACGACGGATCGGTCCGATCAGTCGGATAGGTCGGATCAGTCCGATCGTGGAACCGCCAGTAGAAATGCTGCACTCGATCGAGTGTGAGGAAGGTGACGAAGAACAGGTCCCAGTCCGTCTGCCGCGCCAGCGCCTCGGCCTGCGCGGTCTGGCGCCGAGCGATCTCGTGGGTCGCGCGAGCGAACGCGGGCAATCGCGCCGACGACGGGAACTCGACAAAGCCGCCCAGGTGCGCCGCAGGCAGCCCTCCCAGCACGCTGGTGGGGTAGCTCTGCGGTTCGCCCGACGCGAAGACCGGGCCGCTGACCATCACTCCGTTGACGGGCCAGACCGGGTACGCGAGGAAGGCATTCAGCACAGCCACGCGTCTTCCAGCTCTGCCGGCGGCATCCCAGAACGTCTTGCCGGCAAACGTCGACACGTCGGGCATCGTTCCTCGGTCGGCATTCACGTAGTCGATGGACTGGAGGACGCCGTGCTCCCCCGGTTCGACGCCCAGGTAGAAGCTGATCCAAGCGGGCACCGAATCCGGTGGGAACACCGACGGCAGCGGCCGGAAGCAGCCGTCTTCCGCGAGTCGGCGGAGGTTCGGCAGTCTGCTCAGCCAGCGCTGGGTCAGCTCGAAGTCCATGCCGTCGATGGCGAGGATCATTAGGCGCATGGTAGTCGCGGGCGTCACGTGTCGGGGGTCATCTACCACGTGTCATGTGTCATGTGTCCGGTGGCGGCGGGCGCGGGGTGGGTGGCGGCGAGGAGCGCTCTCGTCACTGTATCGGGGCGGGCGGCAGCGTCGATCAGGGTCCAGCCGGCTGCTTGGGCAAAACCCTGGTAGAGGGCGCGGCGGGCGGCGAGGTAGGAGAGGGAGGGAATGTCGGGCTTTCGGGCATACGCGGTCTCGGGGTCGAGGTCGAGCAGAGCGACCGTCTCTGGCTGGGGCAGCAGCCGGCAATACCAACGACGCAGCCGCTGGGCGGCGACCTCCGGCGGCTCACCCAAGTCGGTGGCGAGATCGACAAGCGAGTCAAACAGGTACCGATCGCAGACGACCACGTTCGCCCGACTCAAGGCGGCGCGGACGCGCACGGACAGCTCGACCAGTCGCTCGGTCAGCACGGCAAATGTCCACGCCCCTCGGACCAACGGATTGCGGAGCAAGCCGGTCTTCTTGTGTTGGTACGCCGCCTCCCGCCGGCGGCCGTCGTCATCCCGCAGGTCGTGGTGCGTTGTGGGGGCGCGGTGCAGTCTCCGCCCGAGCACGATGAACGGGAGCGAGAGAAGGTTCCGGCCGCGGCACCAGAGGTACTCCGCGGCCAGACCGTGCCCGACCAAGTGACGCACGAGTCGCTGCGCCTGCAGCGTCTTGCCGGCGCCGTCCATCCCGGTGAGCACAATCAGTCGCGGCGCGCTCACGTGCAGTGCGCCTCCAGCACCCGCAGCACCTCGGCAGCGACGCGGTCCCGCCCGAGCTGCTCGATCTGCGCGGGACGCCTTGCGGCGCTGCCTTCGAGTGCCAACAGGCACTCGGCGAACGCCGCGTCGGTGTCGGCGTAGGTCAATCGCTCACACGAGGGAAGGAGGTCGGGCAGTCCGCCGAACCGGGAAGCCACAACAGGCAACCCGCACGCCAGCGCCTCGAGCACCGACATAGGGACCTCCGCACAGGCCAGCGGGTCTCTCACGGGGAACACGTAGCAGTCGGCCAGCCGGTACCACTCCTCAATGACTGCGTCGGCTCCGTCGACCACACGGAAGCCTGCGTCGTCCAGTTGCCGCAGCACCTGCGCGTCGGCGGCGTCAAACGTGCTCAGGACGAACACACCCGTCCAGTCGGCACGCCGGCACGCCTCGATCATGACCTCCAGATTGCGGCCCGGCTTGGCGTGACCGACGTGGAGCGCGAGCCGCTGGTCAGGGGCGAAGCCATGTTGTTCTCGGAGCCGACGCTTCTCCTCAGGCGTCGCCGGGGTGAAGCGCGCGAGGTCGAGGCCGCACAGAATGCGCTCTGCGGCCACTCCCTCCTCGCGGAACCGCCGTTCGGACTCGGCCGACAAACAGAGGGTCAGCTCAGGCGCGAGCCAGCGTTGGAGACGCCGGCCAACCAACCCGTGGGGCCGCGGCTGGTAGGCGAGGAAGGCAAAGCGACGCACCCCACTTCGGCGGGCAAGCAGCCGGCTGCGGAGGAGAGCCGGAACTGTGTTCGAGGCGTGTGGAAAGACGAGGAGGAAGTCGGGCCGGAACTCGCGGGCCGCCGAAGCCGCCGCCCCGGAATCAGGCAGCCAGTCGCCGCAGGACCCGGGAGCGGCCCGGGGGTGCGTGCCCAGGGCCAGCACTTCGCAGCAGGTCCTCAGCCCCTCGGCAAGCCCCCGAGCCAGCACGCGCGCACCCTCGTCAAACGGCTGCGCAAGGCAATCGCTTATGAGGCAGACCCGGCGTTGCACAATACGCGCGGCGCTCCGCGGCACCTACTCCTCCGCTGGCTCTTCGGGCTCCGGCTCCGCGACGCTGAGTCCCATGGTTTGATCGGCAGTCAGCTTGAGTTGCCCCAGCGGGAACGGCTTCTCGAGCAGCGGAACCTGCGTATGGCGGAGACGGGCGCGTGCCGCCGCCGAGGCTCTTCCAGTCATGGCGATGATCTTCAGGGCGGGATGCTGGGCGCGGATCCTGGCGATCAGTTCGACACCGTCGAGGCGCGGCATCACGAGGTCCGTCACGACGAGATCGTAGGTCTGGGCGGCAAGGGCTGCCAGTGCTTCCTCGCCATCGGCAGCCTCGTCGCACTCCCACCCCCAGAGCTGGAACGCATGGGAGACGACGACCCGCACCTGTGGCTCATCATCTACGGCTAGGACGCGCAACGCCATGGCTGAGATGCCTCCTTGACTTCCCTGCGGCACGGTCCTCTCTCATGCGCGTGCAGCAAGAACTGCCGGACGGGGCGTGGTCGCCCGTGGAGCGGAAAGAACGGCGACGGCCACCTGCGGCAGTCCGCTATTGTAGCCTCTCCCTCGTCTTGTCGCTTGGGCAGGGGCACTGCCCAGAACGGCGAATCTCAACTGAACAGCGCTGACGGTTCCGCGACGCCCTCTTTCGCCATTGCCCGGAGGGTCGCCTTGGTGTACACTCGCCCCCGGTTCACAGCGGTGCCGCCGACCGTCCGTGCATTCCCGTTCTGACAATAGCTCCGTACTGGAGGCAAGCGTTCGTGCGACTAACACCCTTGCGCTCGCGAGCAACCTGGCTGGGAGGTCTCGGCGCCCTGTGCGTCGCCTCGACCGTTGCCTGGGCCGGACGCTACAGCGCGAAGTACGACGCGGTCAACATGCAGACCCTCCGCGCCGACGTCCTCCAGATGGAGGCGCTGGGCAGCCGCGTGACGGGCTACCCGGGCTGTGAGGCGGCGGCAGACCTAGTCGCCGACCGCTTCCGCAAACTTGGTCTTCAGGACGTGTCGTTCCAGGAGTTCAAGCTCCCGGTCCCCCTTGAGAAGCGGTCCTCGCTCCGGATTGGCGGTGGGTTGCCCCCCAACTCGCGAGCAGCGTTCCCCTCGGGCGAGATCCCGTTGGCAGCGTTCTGGCCGAACCTCGTCCGCACCCCCCAGCTCGGGCCGGCCGGTCTCACCGGCAAGCTCGTCTACGGTGGATCCGGTGACCTCAGCGAGTTCAACCGCCGCCCGGTCAAAGGCAGCATCGTCGTCCTGGAGTTCAACTGCGGCTTGCGTTGGCTCAACGCAGCAGAGCTGGGTGCAAAGGCGGCGATCTTCATCGAGCCGGCCGAGACCACCCGCGGCGAAGCGGAGCAGAAGTTCCTCCGCGCTCCCCTCAACTTCCCGCGCTTCTTCCTGTCGCGGGAGGACGCGGAGCGCCTGCACCTGGCAGAGCTGTCGAAGCCCGGCACCGTGTCCGCCACGCTCAACTGCGCCATGCCGTGGGAGAACGCCACGGTCCGCAACGTCTACGGGTTTCTCGAAGGCACCGACCCCAAACTCAAGCAGCAGTGCCTGATCCTGACCGCCTACTACGACTCCATCTCGGTGGTGCCGGGCCGGGCGCCCGGCGCCGACCAGTCCTGCGGCATCGCGACGCTCCTGGAGATGGCTCGGCTGCTGACGCAGGCTCCCCCCAAGCGATCAGTGATCTTCCTGGCCGTCCCCGGGCATTTCGAGGGACTGGCAGGCGCGCTCAGGTTCCTGGATGTGTTCGGCCGCGAGAAAGCGGACGAGCGCGAGAAGCAGTTTCAGCGGCTGGACAAGGCGGTCCGTAAGCTCGAGGGCGAGAAGCGCCTATCCGGCTCGCGGCACAACAACGCGATGTTGGAGCTAAGAAGCCTCGAGGGCAAGCAAGGAGTCAACTCCGGCAAGCGCCGGGTCGAGCTGAACCGCAAAGTCGGGGCGTACCAGCGGGAGATGGATGCGTGCGACTTGGAAATTTCCTGGATCCAGGCGCAGAAGGCGCTGGCCGCGAAGTTCCGCAAGTGCCAACTGCCCCTGGTCATCGGGCTGGATCTCACCAGCCAGAACGACGCCATGGCCGTCTCCCATGTGGGCTACTACTTCCGCGACGAGCAGTTGACGCGGTTCTTCTCTCCCATTGGCAAGCAGTGCACGGAGTACGTGACCAAGATCGGCAAGGAGCGCTCGCAGGATCTGTCGGCGAAGTTCGTCGACGGGATCAACCCCACCCAGGATCGCAACTGGGCGACGTTCTTTCCCGGCAAGGTGGCCTTCGATGCCGAGATGGCGACGCGGACGGGACGACCGGGGATCACCTTCGCCACCGTGAACGACAACCGCGGCCTTTTCAACACGCCGCTGGATACCTCTGACCGGATGAACTTCGGCAACCTGGAGCGACAGGCCCGGCTGCTTGCCTGCCTGCTGGACCAGATCACCAACGACCCGCGGATGATGGAAGGCATGCTGAAGCGCATCAAAGGGCTGCGCTACGAGCTCGATGACGTGGTCGGCAGCGTGCTGTGGTTCGAGCGGGAGAAGAGCTTCCTACCCAACACTCCCTTGGAGGGAGGCTTGGTGGTTGTCCAGGGGATGTACAAGTCTGCCATGGGCGTGCACACGGATCTGTTCTCCATGGCGGGTCCGGCCGGCCGGTTCGCCACCAAAGGCCAGCAGGACTTCGGGTCGGCGGAGCTGGAAGCGTATGGGCTCGACCCGCAGGATGGGCGCATCACCTTCGCGCCCGATCTGGGCAACGAGGGCGAGAAGCGCTACCCGCGCAACGTGCTGGGTCGCGTGGGGTTGCGGCGGCCGGTGATCGTGTTCCCTTGCAGCCAGATAGACCTGTACGACCTGGTGGACGAGCGCTACTTCGAGACCTTGGAGCAGATCTTCCTGTATGACGGGGCCACCGACTCCGAACCGCTCTCCTTTGGCTGCTCGGTGCCGCTGTCAGAATCGACCTCCGCCGGCGCTCGTGGCGGCGGCGACTCCCTTAGCTACGTCGAGCCTTGCGCCGTGGTGTACGCCATGCCCCACAGCAAGGTGAAAATCACCATGGGCATGGGCTTGCTGGGGCTGCGCTTGGTGCTGGTGAACACGACGGCCAAGCACCCCGAGGGCGAGGGCTTCCCGGTCGATACCACCCCGTCTATCCCGCTGACGCCGTTCCGCGTGGCTCAGGACCTGCACAACATCGATCGCTACCGGATCAGAGACTTGGTCGCCCACGGGATTCTCAACCAGCGGATGCAGGACTTGCACGACAAGGCAGGCGAGGAGATCCGCAAAGCCGAGAAGGCGTTCGCGGCCGAGGAGTACGACCAGGGACTGTCGGCGGCCCGAGTGGCTTGGGCCTTTGAGTCGCGAGCCTACCCCGATGTTCAGCGAACAGCTCTGGACGTGGTCAAGGGGGTGCTGTTCTATCTAGCCATGCTGCTGCCGTTTGCGTTCTTCGGCGAACGCCTGTTCCTCGCCTCGCCGGATATCAAGAAGCAGATCGGCGGCACGCTGGGCGTCTTCCTGATCGTCTTCTGGGTCCTGCGCTGTGTGCATCCCGCCTTCGAGTTGCGGGTGATGCCGCTCATCATCCTGTTGGCCTTCGTCATCGGCACGCTGGCCGTGGTCGTGATCTCCATTGTCACGGGCAAGTTCAACGAGCAGTTGGAGAAGCTGAAACAGGAGATGCAGGGCGTGCACCAGGCCGATGTCGGCCGCATGAGCGCCCTGAATGCCGCCTTCGCGCTGGGCATCGGCAATATGCGCCGGCGCAAGTCCAGAAGCATACTCACTTCTGTCACGCTCGTTCTGCTGACCTTCACCGTGCTCTCCTTCACCTCCGTGCGGTCGTACATCCGGCGCAATGAGGTCGGGCTCAAGCACAAGCCGCCCTACTACGGGCTGATGATCCGCGACAAAGTGTGGTCGCCCATGGAAGAGCCGACCTACGAGATCATCGCGAACGAGTTCGCCAGTCGCGCAAAGGTCATCGCGCCGCGCGCTTGGATCTCGTCGGAGAACTACGACAAGCGCGCGTTCTACGACGTGCTCTCAGTCCAGGACCCAACGAAGACCTACGTGGTGAACGGCATCGTGGGGCTCTCGCCGGCGGAGCAGGAGATCAGCGGCATCGGCGACCAGGTCCTGCGGTCGGGCAAGTACGGCAGCGCCAACGCCCGGTGGTTCCGCGAGGGCGACCAGTACCTGTGCCTCCTCCCGCAGACCATCGCCGAAGCCCTGGGCGTGACCGGCCGCGACCTTGGGAGGGCGCAGGTCGAGCTCTACGGCATGAAGTTCACGGTCCTTGGCGTGATTCCCGACAAGGCGCTGGACAGCATCCGCGACTTGGACCACGAGACCATGACGCCCGTTGACTACGCCCAGTTGAAGCCCGAAGTGTTGGAGGAACTCAAGCGCCAACGGCAGCAGAAGTTCAAGCTGGGCAAGACCGGGGAAGAGAGTCTGCTCCAGGAGTACACGCACTTCCAGGCGAGCAACGTCCTCGTGGTGCCGTACCGGCAGGCGATGAACATGTACGGCACGCTCCGGTCGATCTCGCTGAAGCTGCGCAAGCCCGAAGACGTGCAGACCACCGTCCAGGATCTCGTCGAGCGCTTCGCGCTCAGCATCTACGCCGGCGAGAAGGGCGCCGCCCCCGACAGGGATCGCTCCGTGCTCTACAGCTCAGTGGGGCTGTCCTCGTTCTCCGGGCTGGAAACCGTGCTCATCCCCATCCTGATCGCGGCGATGATCGTCCTGAACACGATGTTGGGCGCAGTCTACGAGCGCACCAAAGAGATCGGCATCTACAGCTCGGTCGGGCTGGCTCCGGTTCACATCTCGACGCTCTTCCTGGCCGAGTCGTGCGTGTATGCGAACATCGGTGCCGTGCTGGGCTACCTCATCGGACAGGTGCTGGGCAGTGTGCTGTCCAAGTCCGGACTGATGCCGGGGCTGGAGCTGAACTACTCGTCCATGTCCGCGGTGGGAGTCACCCTGATCGTCGTGGCGACGGTCATCCTGTCCACGCTGTACCCGGCCCGCAAAGCCGCCGAGATGGCGGTGCCTGATGTGGAGCGCAAGTGGAAGCTCCCCGAACCCGAGGGCGACGAGATGCAGATTCGGTTGCCGTTCATGCTCACGGGCGGTGACTCGAAAGCCTGCTCGGCGTTTCTGGTGGAGTTCTTCGAAGCCTACGTCGACTACACCGGTGGCGAGTTCTACACCGATGCCGTCCACTTCGAGGCGACGGATACGGAGTACGGCGAGGGCTACTCAATCAAGCTGCGCATGTGGCTGGCTCCCTACGACCTCGGCGTAAGCCAGACGCTCGACCTGCGCACCTCCCCGACTGAAGAAGGCGAGGTCTACGAGGTCGTCATCCACCTCTACCGCGAAGCCGGCGACATCAGCTCCTGGAAGAAGACCAACTGGCTGTTCCTGAACGTCATTCGCAAGCAATTCCTGATCTGGCGAACCATCTCGCCTCCCGCCCGCCGCGGGTACGAGCACCGAGCCGAGGAGACTCTGACCGGCGCGGAGCCGGTGCAGGAAGCGGCGTAGTAGCAGTCTTCGCCCGGCACGACCAGAGATCCGCATACGACCTATGGGACCCAGGGGACCTATAGGACCCACAAGGACACAGCATGGCCAAAGCTGAACGCAACCGTGAGGACCAGGACATCCTGGAGTACCGCGACCTGATGATGCCGCCCGAGCGGTACGAGGACGGGTTCGACCTCAAGACGATCATCGGCGCGTTCTTCATCGGGTTCATCATGATGCCGGGGTCAATCTACCTGGGCCTCGTCGCCGGTCAGACCATGGGACCCGCCGCCGAGTGGGTGACCATCATTCTTTTTACCGAGGTGGCGCGGCGCTCCTTTGTCACGCTGAAGCGGCAGCAGATCTACATGATGTACTATGTTGCCGGCAGCCTGTCGGGCATGATGGGCGGGTTGGCCCTTGGCGGCGGTCCCTTTGCCGGGCTGATCTGGAACCAGTTCTTGATCCGGACGGGCGCTGCCGCCAGCTTCGCCAAGGAGATCCCCAACTGGGTCACCCCGCAACCGCAGCAACTGACCGAGATCGGCCGAACGTTCTTCCACAGAGACTGGCTGCCCGCAATCGGCATCCTGGTCCTGACCCAGATCCTCTCCAGACTGAGCTGGTTTGGCGGCGGTTACGCGCTCTTCCGCGTCACTTCCGACTATGAGAAGCTCGCCTTCCCCATGGCGCCAGTCGCCGCCATGGGCGCCATGGCGCTGGCAGAGTCCTCCTCCAAAGACGAGACCTGGCGATGGCGCGTGTTCTCCATCGGGTCGATGATTGGGATCAGCTTCGGCGCCCTCTACATCGGCTTGCCAACCATCAGCGGTCTGGTCCTGGTGAAGCCGATCTACATTCTCCCCATCCCCTGGATCGACTTCACGCAGAGCATCGAGCGCTTCCTCCCAGCCGCCACGTTGGGCATCGGCACCAGTCTGGGAGCCCTCCTGACCGGCTTCGTCCTGCCCTTCTGGGTGGTTGTGGGCGGCTTCGTAGCAGTCGTCGGCACCGCCATCGTCAACCCCGTGCTGTACAAGACCGGCGTGCTCCACACGTGGCAACCGGGCATGGAGACGATTAGCACTCAGTTCGCAAATTCGCTGGACTTCTGGCTCAGCTTCGGGATCGGCATCGCTGTCGCCATCGCCTGCGATGGCTTCTACCGGATCGCGAAGGCTCTCCGCGAGGACTCCCGCGGCAGTGGCAAAGTACCCACCAGGACGTGGGCTACCCCGGAGGGGCGCGGCGATTTCCGAATCGGGATCGCGTTGGGCCTGTATGTGCTATCCACCCTCGGCTACATTCTTCTCTGCCGCAAACTGGTGCCAGCGTTCCCCCTGGCCTTCGTGATCTTCTTCGGGTTTGTCTACACGCCGATCGAGTCCTACATCAACGCCCGCATGGTCGGCATGACCGGGCAGTTCTTCGGGATCCCCTACGTGCGGCAGGCCACGTTCATCTTGAGCGGCTACAAGGGCGTCGCAATCTGGTTCGCCCCGATTCCGCTGGGCAACTACGGCTCCCTGGCCCAGAAGTTCCGCGAACTGGAACTGACCGGGAACCGAATCACCAGCATGGTCAAAGCGGAGGTGCTGACGTTCCCGCTGATCATGGTCTGCAGTCTCCTGTTCTGGAGCTATATCTGGGGCTTGGCGGAGATCCCGTCGGTCATGTACCCCTACGCCCAGAAGTTCTGGCACTTCATTGCCATGCAGGAGTGCCTGTGGTACTCGTCCACGACAGAACACGGCAGCACGATGTTCATGGAAGCCATCAAGCCGACCATCATCGGAACCGGCTTCGCCACGGGCATTGTCGGTCTAGTGATCTTCTCGGTGCTGCGCTGGCCGACGCTGTTCATCTACGGGTTCATCCGCGGCTTCGGCAACATGCCGCATTTCCTGCTCCCCGAGATCTTCGGTGCCCTCTTGGGCCGCTACTACTTCGAGAAGCGCTTCGGTCAGAAGGAATGGCGCCAGTACGCCCCCGTCCTGGCTGCAGGCTTCGCCTGCGGCATGGGGCTAATCTCAATGATCGCCATCGCCGCCGCCCTCATCAAGCAGTCAATCGCCCAGTTGCCGTACTGAGGCCGGGCGCTCTCGTTCTGGCGCGATAGGGCCAATGGGACGCATGGGACCTATTCGGCACGCTCCGGGCGCTGGCCCAACACCGCCCGCACGTGCTCCACGTTCAGCCTCGCCTGATCCTGGTACTTGGGGAACATGCCCACGACGACGGCATCCTGGGACTTTATGTTGTCGAAGGCGAACCGGAACGCGCGACGCACTTCTTCCTGCGAGGCGCATCTACGGTTGGCGCCGAGGATTTTGAACGCGAGGCACTGCTTCGGGGTCGCCCGAATCGTCTCGCACATGCGCGGCGGGTCTTCCTCGAGGAACTCCTCCTGCTGGTGCCTCCCGGACACCAGCGCGCTCTCCCGCTTCTCCCGGCTGAGGTTGTAGAAACACGCCATGTAGAAGTCCACGTCCCAGCCCTTCTCCTCGGCGTACTCAATCACTTCGGGAATGTGGGTCGCCAACCCAACCTGCACACCGCAGTCGCGCATGCACTTCAGGTAGTCGAGGCAGTCGTTGATCCGTCCCTCTCGCCAGAATCGGTCCGTCTGCGACCCGTGGTGGTAGATGCCGACCGCGCCAGCGGCAGCGATCACCCGGACGTTCTGGAAGACATCCGCCATCTCCGAAGCCGTCTGCGCAATGAAGTGCAGCTTCCCGCCCTCCCGCAGGAACAGCTCGCGCCAGTGCAGGATCCGATGGTAGTCGCCCCGCGCCTGCAGCGTGTTGATCCCGGCGCGCTGGCAGGCGTGGAGCGTCTCCACCACCTTCTCGGCAGT
>PEVN01000020.1 GCA_002779825.1 Armatimonadetes bacterium CG06_land_8_20_14_3_00_66_21
GCCAAGAAGGCCAAGGCGCGGTGACCCCCCAATCCACTGAAATCCCCTTCGCGTTGCTTCGCGACCTTCGCGGACCCAGTCTGCAATGGCCCAATCTGCAATCTGAGATCCCGGCATGTTCGGTATCAATCCCACAGAGTTCCTCGTTGCCCCGCTGATCGTCTTGGACGGGTTGACGCATACGCTTGCCCAGAGGAACGAGTGCGCGGAACGCGGGGCGCACGAAGAGTGCGGCGTCCGTCACGAGCCTGACTGGCAACCGGCCGGGCCGCTTGACTTGGGGCGCGCCCGGGAGGTGACGCGACACCCAAACTGATCTATACCCCGCTGACCAGCGGCTTGCATAGGACACACCGCACGTTGCGTTGCCGACAGAGACCATCGAAGCTGGAAATGGGAGAGTGAGACTCAATGAGAAAGACCGTTCGTGAATTGCAGGCTGCGGAGAAACACGTGGACTTCCCCGTGAATCGACGTACCTTCTTCGAGAGTGCGGGCCGTAGCGGCGCGGCGTTGATAGCGACGGTGGGGCTTGGCGCCGGCGGTGTTCTTTCGATGCTCACACCTGGTGTGGGCACCGCGTACGCGCTGCCCACCGGGCGCAGGAATCGGCCCCACCCCACTGGGGGCGGGTTAGGATGTACTGGTTGCGGCACGAACTGCACTTGCGTCGCGTGCGTAGGCCAGTCCACGACGGAGGCTGAGGCCGCGGCGGTCGTGACCACCCGCGACCAGCTTTCCACGGGTGATCCGTGATGCTCAGGCTTCGCAAGGGGATGCAAGGGCCCTGGCAGCGTGGGTAGGAAGTCGGAGGTGGCTTCGGTGCGGATCACCCGAGTTGCGAGGGCCTTGGTCTGTCGGTCTCAGCGAGGCTTCGAATCGGACCGATGTGGAAGCCTGCTCCCGAGCCGAAGGCAGACCTGGACCCTCCGGCTGCTCACGCCCAGGACCGCAGCCCTTTATGAACATGCGGTATGGTAATGTGTCTGCCAGTGCTTCGCCGGAAACGCGGGTGGTGGTCGCCTGACTGGTGCCGCTCTCCTGCCCTTGACGGAACCGGCGCTCGATCCTGTGGTCGGGTGTGTCACCGCCCGCGCGTCGCGGCCGCGAGTAAGTCCGGGCCCCGCGCCGAGGGATGTTATTGGTGCTCCGCAGAGATGCAGTGAGACCAATCGTTGGATTTCGGGGTTGTGTGGGAAGCGAATGCTTCCACTTGCCGCCGTTAGTTAATTGTGGTGCCTGATGCACTTCGCTTGTGTGGGTGAGTGAGTGAGCCATGCATGCAGGACATGCGCGCGTGTCCGCGAGAGAAGATAGGCCAAGAGCGCCAGCTGTAGTTGGGGTGTGGTCGCCGCTGCCCGTCTACCGCTTTGGAGGCCCGGACCAGAGGCACGTGTTCGACGGGAGCAGCGGCGAGATCCTGCGCGTCTCCGAGTTGATCCACGACGTGGTTGGCGCCTGGGGTCAACGGTGCGCTCGCGAGACACGGTCTCGCCTCGCGCGGCGGTATTCGCCCACAGAGATCCACGACGCGTTCCGTTGGGTGAGTTGGATGCAGGTCGCGAACAATATGCTTCTTCCCTTCACGGAGTGTGAGACCGCTGACTTCCCCCCTTGGGAGGCGGAGGTCCTCGAAGGGAAGCTCGACTGTGAATGCCGCCAGTTGGTGCTGGAACTCACCCAGGCGTGTAACCTGCGGTGTTCATCCTGCACGTTCGGACGGGCGTACGCCGCCGCCCGCGGCTATCCCGCCATCAGTATGTCGCCTCAGATAGCGGAGTCCGCTATCGACTTCCTCGCGGATCACTCAGCATCGCAGAACCGCGTGGACATCAGTTTCTATGGCGGGGAACCGCTTCTTGAGTGGCCCCTGCTTGCCGAATGTCTGTTGTATGCCCGCGGGCGGCTGGGCGAACGCGTCCACTTCAGTGTGTCCACCAACGGCACCCTATTGAGGCCAGAAATGGGACGAGTCCTGGCGCAAGCGGGAGTGCAACTGTGGGTCAGTGTCGATGGGCCGGAGGACATACACGACCGCTACAGGAGGACAAGTTCGGCCGAGCCCACTTTTGCCATCGTGGCCCAAGGGCTGCGCGCCCTTCGTCGAGCGGTCCCAACCTGGTACAGCAAGAACGTGCACCTTCAGTGTGTGACGGGCCCTGCGCAGGAGTGGGAGAGGCTTGAGGCATTCTTCGCTTCCACCGACCTGTACGACAAGGGCGCTCTGCTGAGCGTAACGCCCGTTCGGCGCAAGGATTGTGTTGTTGCGGGCCTCCTCTTGGGGGACCAGAGCAGCAGTCGTCGCAAGGACTGGGTGCACGACCGCGTGTTGAGCCATGCGCGGGCACTGCCGTTCTGCCCGCCAGCACAGGAATTCGAGGAGGACGAGGCAGAGGCATCGCGCTGGCAGCATGGTCGCTTCGCTTTGGCAGCAGCAGATCTCGGGGCACTAGTTGCCATCCACCGCCGGTCAGTCGCCTCACCGGATTCCCCTGGACCACCCAGTAGATGCTGCATTCCGGGTTTGTCGCGGCTCTACGTGTCAGCCACTGGAGAGTTCTACCCCTGTGAGCGAGTAAGAGTTGGTTCCGCCGTGATGTGCATCGGAGATGTCTGGCGAGGCTTTGACGCGGCCAGAGTGGCGGGCCTTATGCGCGAGTTCCATGACCTCAATGCGGACGAGTGCCCACGCTGTTGGGCGAGGCGCCTGTGCAACCTGTGTTTGGCTCACGTGTCATGTGGACCGGGGTCTGGGAGCGACAGGAAAGCGGCCGCCTGTGATGGTGTGCGCCGTTCCCTCGCCGCCGGGTTGGAGATGTACGTCACTCTCTGGGCTGACGCCCCCGCCTTCCTCGACCGGCTATGCACGATGACCAGCGAGTGTTGAGCCTCGTCGGCTCCAGGAGTCTAGCCGTGCCTCGACGTGATAGGAGAAGATCGGCTTCGCACCAGCACGACCTCAGGTCGGAATGGTGGCCACCTGCATGGTGCCCTGATTCCGTCGCTGTGTGGCCGGGCGGGGAGCATCCGATGAGCCTCCAGCGGGCTCGACCGCTACTTCCATTTGGGATTGCGGAGGCTGGGGCCGACGTGGACACCGTCGTGATCGAAGGCGTGACTCGCGCCGGGACTGTGATGGCTGAAGCGGAGGTCGTGCAGCGGGCGAAGGAGCACCTTGACGAGGGCCGGAGGGTATGCGTGCTGCGATTGCTGTCTCGGGAGGCGGCTCGCTCGGTATCACGGTTGGCTTTCGCCGCTGGCCGGGAGGCCGCGTTTGCCTGGATCCCGACATGGGCCGAGGAGCGCCGGGGTGGACCCAAGACAACAGCGCTGCCCACCCAACCGCCGCCGCGCAGAACGGCTTGTGGGACGCTGCTGATTCTCTCGTTGTGCCCCTCAATACCGCACACGGTTGTCATGTCTCAGATCAGGAGGGCATTGGACCCTCAGGCGATCCGTGTGCGCACCACTTGCACTCGTCCAGAAGGGCTATGGTTGGGACACGAGGGATATGTGCCCTTGCCTCTTCCCGGAGAATTTCCGTGCTCGCGAGTGGATCTGAGCGCCTTGGTGATGAGTCTTCGCCGGCAGGTCATACGCACGTGCGACGCCGGGACATGCTCGCTTCACATGCTCTCGGCTTGGGGTCGCTTGGTGCCCGAAAGCCTGTTCGTGCTGGACTTCCCCGTAGGCCTTGGCATGGCGGTCGCCATCGGAGCGATGGCGGACTACGCTCTGCTTCTTGCACCCTATAGCACCAGCCTCGTGGCGGTTGGTTCAACGATCAGTCTGCTGGAGACAACGTGCGGTACGCGCACCCTAGGCGTGCTGTTCTCGGCGATGGTGTCGCAAGCGAATGGTTCCTACGTCAGACGCGTGGATCCCGCCACGCGCCAGCGCTTCCTGGCCGGCGCCAGCTCTGAGCTTCCAGTAGCGGTCCTCGGGGACCTCGAAGAAGACCACTGCCCAGCAGTCACAGACGCGCTGACTCGCGCCTTGCCGACTGCCTCCACGGGCGATGCCTTGGCAGAAGAGGCCGCGTCGCAGGCCGCGCGAACACAGCCGCCCAGTAGAGCGCTCCGCGATGCCACCGCAGGCCTCCTCCAGCGCATGAGAGCGAAGGGCGCGCTGCGGGCGAGGAGAGTCAGCACCGCCTTTCAGCGGACACCACGGCACGTGTTCGTCTCAGGCGTTTGGCCGTGGGGCTGGCCCGGTCAGCCATACGTGGCGGTTTCTGAGCACCATCTCACGCCCGAAGCGCTTCGCCTGAGCTACGAAGACGCGCCGCTGCCCCTCCGGCCGGATAGAAGCCTCGTGCTCCCACAGCCTTCCGTGATAGCACACATGCTCGCCGCTCTGAAGGTCGAGTCGGGCCAGTTCATTCTGGAGATCGGGACGGGCACGGGGTACACGGCCGCATTGCTGGCGAGGCTGAATGGGCGCCCCGAACGAGTGGTCTCCGTGGACATCGACTCCGAAACGGTCCAACAGGCAGCCCGCAATCTCGCAAGGACCGGGATGGAGGCGGTGCAGCTTGGCGTCGCCGATGTCGCTTCACTGCAGCCCGATGCAAGTTACGACAGAGTGCTGGTCAGCACAGGCCTGAGTCGGCTGCCTTGTTCGCTCGTGGCTCAAGTGAGCGATGGGGGCGTGCTGGTGTTCCCCTGGGCTGCCTTCGGAGCTCGCTATCACGTGACCCCGCTCGTGCGTGTACAGCGTGTGGGCACGGCGATGGTGGGATCAGTGGTCACTGCCGCGTGCAACTTCCTGCCGGCATGCGGGGAAGCCGGGCGCGACCTCGGACTTCTCCTGGACCAGTTCCGGCTCGATTTCCACGCCGCCAAGTGCCAGGTGGTCGCCCTGCCGCCTAGACTGACCAGCGATGACGCCGGTCTCCGGACAGATGCGTGGCACGACTTTTGGTTCTTTGCGCGAATGCAACTGAGTCCGGAGGCGAAGCTCGTGCGGTGGTACGACGGAAGCGTCTGCGGTCTCTCTTGCGGGGACGGCACAGGCGCGGCCGTCATCCCTCTGGGACAGTGCATTGCGTTCGCAGGCGAGCGGGGTGCCTCGGTGTGCCAACGGCTGCATTCTCTCTTGGGACAGTGGGAAAGCCTCGGACAGCCGAACATGGCGGATTGGACTCTTACCTTCTCACCTTCAGCGGAGGCGCAGAACTCCATACAAGGGAAGGAACAGACTTGGTGCACGCTATGCGTCACTCACACTCCCCACGGAAGCCCATAGCGCCTTCACACACCGCGAGTGGCCTCGCGGCCATGTTGTGGTGCCCACGGTCCGAGGTACCGTCGGTCCCTTGCTCGCTCTCGCGTTTGGCCCTTGGCTCTCGTCTGTTGCAGCGCTGCTCGTTCATGGGCGCGTTTCTCGCCGTTCTGTGGAGCGGAACGGCTGCCTGTGGCGGCGATTCTCTCCCCGATAGCGCGATCCTACGGTTGTGCCAGACCGTGGTCCGAGACCGAGGCGGGTTCGTCGCTCTTTGGTGGGAGACGGACCCAGAGACGCTTGAATGCTTTCGCCGCTTCGCGCCAGTTCTCCACCACATAGTGCGTCGCAAGCCCAACAGCGACGGGGGCAACTCATCGGCCCTCACGGACGCCCTGAGCGCTCTGGCCAGAGAGACAGGCACCGTCCCGGTTGAGTGTGAGGGGGGGTGGGCCTTTGCGCCCTGGTGGGCCTTCGGCCAAGCCGGGGAAGCTGAGGTTGCCAAGATGTGGAACGAGACCTATGCCTCTGACCTGCGTCTTCTGGAGTTGGCCGACTACCTCACCTCGTCTGCTGGCAGTGGCCAGGTCAAGTGGAATCCCTTCCGGCGGGCCTGGTCGGACCTCGACCGCCGGGCGTCAGCTCTGACTGATGCGGCACTGGCGTCGTCGGCCGCGTTGTTTCGCGCAACAGAGGGCGCCGCACACGGCCGCACGGAGGTACGGTTGGTGGAACTGGAGTCAAACGTCGAACTGTGCGTCAAGGCGGGGAGGGATGCCCTCACCTGCCTGCTGCCTCTGTGCTGGCCGCAGGAGCCCGCGGTCTGCTTCACCGAGTCCCTGGCCGCGTGGACACCACCTTTTGGTCACGAGTGGACAGCTTTGCACCCCGCCTTTGGGACTACCCATACGCTGGCAGACGCGCGCGTTCACCACGATTCGCCACTCGCGGAGACCCGGTCTTACTCCCTCGCAGATGCCGTCGCGTGCATCCGTAACGCTACAGGAGTCGGGCTGTTCGTCGACCGGCGCTTGGCGGCCAATCGTGTTGTCCTTCACCTGGGTACGTCGGAACCCACATACTTGGCCCTGGCCCAAGCGTTGAGCTATGCGACGATGAGGGCGTGGCGGCAAGTGGGCGATGTAGCGCTGCTGGTTCGTGCCCCGTTGCCCCGGCGTGTCGACTGGCACCGGCGATATGAGCTCTGGCGTGACAGGCAGTTGGTGCTCTTGTCACAGGGACTGGGGCTCCCTGCGGAGCAAGCCCGAGAGCTGACCGACCTGATGGGCCAGAGCACGACACTGGCTTCTCTACCTAGTGGCTGGCAGTCACTCATGCGGGAGGAGATCGGTGCCCGAGGGCTGCCGGTGGGGGCGGCGCAGTCTGTTGACGTCGCTGTGCGTCTCCGCGTTCGGTTTGTGGATGCATCTGCGTCCGGCCCGGCAATCGGCGTTGTCCTGGGCTCCCACTCGAGCAGCCGCTACCGCCGAATGCTGGAGCCCATGGGGTACCCGTTCTACCATGACGGCTGCCAGTTGGCCCAGTAGCCCAGCACGCAGAGCACCAACCCGACTTTGACCGGGAATTGGCGTGGACAGCCATCCGGCACGAAGGGAGGTGACAACCTATGAGTAGACCAGCACCCAGCCCCACGGAGGACGGCACGCGGCGTGACTTCTTCCGACAGTCCGCCCAAGTAGCGGCCGCGAGCCTGTTCGCCGGCGCAGCACTGGAAGACGTGGTGGAGCGCGTCGTCCATCGCGTCGGCGAGTCGCAGGCGATGCAGCGCTTGGCGGGGGACGTAGCGAAGAACCTGCGCGGCGTGCAGTTGCAGTCACAGGCGCACGCGTGCTGCACGTGAACCATCCGAGGGGGCCGCGCCACGTACTCAGCGCTTAGGGTGGCTCCCTGGCAGGGAGACTCACCACCAGGTACGGCTCGCCTTGTGCCGCAGGCACCGCTCTGCAATGAGCGTCCGGCTGCAAGGCCCCCTGGCCACACGATCCCGGTGTAAAAGGCTGGGCGCGTATACCACACCGTTGGCATTCGGGGCATACGAAACCCATGAGTAGAGGAGACGAACCCATGAAGACCATACGCAATGTTGGCATCAAAACGCCGCTGTCTGTCTTGCTCCTTGCGCTTCTGGCCACCATGAGCGTGCCAGGACGGTCGGAGGCAGGCTGCCTCAACGGCGCAGGACCGGTCAAGGTCTACTCGTGCTGGTGGGGGAGCCAATCCGCGACGCTCACCATCTGCGGGTGCAAGATCAACGTGAACTGCGAAGCAGAGACCTCGTGCGCCTGGACTTACGACAAGGTTGTCGCGGCGAGCGCCGGAGCGTGCGAGTTGGTGCGTGGAGAGCTGTCCTTCGAGTGCGGAGCGCAGTGCATCCCGGGGAAGGTCTGCCTGCCAGACGAGTTCACGAAGGTCGTAGTTGACTGCGTGCCCTGTCCCGCGACCTGTCCGGGCTGCATTTGATGGGCCGCGTAGTTCGACGGTTGCTCGCGCGCAGCAGCCGTCAGTCAGACAAGGTGTGATCCCCGTGATCAGGACCCCCCACCGTGGCATACCGAACTGGTTCTCTGGGACATGCCTTGTGTGGGCACTTGCCAGTGGGTGCTGGCCCGGCACTTCCAGTGCACGGGCGCAAAACGCGGCGATCCCGGACAGGTTGGTCGCCTTCCGTGCAGTTGCACAGGCCCGGTGGGAGCTGAACAGTCAGCGCCCGCTGCTGCTTGTGGGCGTGAGCTTGCTGGATAAGGGCGTGCCCAGCGAATGGCCACAAGCCCTGCGTGTAGCCGAAGCAGAGGAAGTCGGCTCGACCACCACTGCCGCCCAAGTCGTAAGACCGGTGCACGGTGCTGACATGTCTGCGTGGCTCCAGGAGCGATGCGTGCGGCGGGAGCGAGGCATATCCGCCCTGGCGGCCCTGCTGGGTGCCTGTGACCCTGGCACGGCAGCCAGGATCCGATCGGGCGACTCAGTCATGTTCTGCGACCTCAGCATGCCGGAGAGGTCGGCTCTCCGGGAGGTCCTCACGCTCGCAGAATCGCCCGATGGCGACCGTCCACTAACTGACGCACTGGACACGGGGGGAAAGGAGAGTTACCTGCGGCTACATGCCTACCCCTGCGTCTACGTCTTCCCCGCCCCTCCCTCTCTGCCCTTCGCCGTCGGGAACGTGCCGCTCATAGACCGGCGACGGGGTTGGAGACCGCCACCCACCATGCCCGGGAACCGGGGCTATGTTCCCGGATCTGCAGTGCCGGAGTGGGTTGCCCGCAGTGCCGAGATGCCCACCAGTGTGGCGGCGGGGCAGGCGGTGGACGTGGATGCCGCTTGTCGGGCTCTCAGCGCTACGTGCGGCCGTGCAATCATTGCGCATCGTGAACTTGGCAAGGAGCGCCTGCTGGTGTTTGTCAACCATCCGGTCACACTTCTGTGCCTTTTGGATGGGCTGCTGCTCGGGCTGAGAGCGGAGTTACGGGCAGTTGGGGACGCGTGGTTCGTTGTGCCGCTGCGCGGCGTCGACGAGGTGGCGAGCCGCTACCGCGCTGCCAACAGTCGTCTCCAGGCCCTGAGCCAGTGGAGCGATTCGCTCAATCCCTGGCCAGGGGTCGACGGAGCACCCAGTGAACCGTTTCCTGCGTCCTTCCGCGCCCATACTGGGCCGCGAGAGGCGGAGTCGCTGAGCCCGGTGGAGGCGGATTTCCTGATTCGACGGATAGGGGTTCTAGGCGCTGACCTCGCCAAGGACTTCGGCCCACGGTGGCAAGTCGAATTCGTCGACGGGTTCACTTTGGAGCTGCACGCGCCGATTCCTGCCTTGGGCACAGTGACAGGTCCGGATCCAGAGACCGGTAGGCAACGGGAGTTCCCGGTTCGTCAGGCGATTCAGGTCTACTTCCACGTCTACTGAAGCCCTGCCTCGGGTGACCTCCGCCCCTCCGGGGTGCGCCCGGGATTGAGCCTTGCCATCGAAGGGCGGAAGCGCCCTGCGGATGATCTGGGCTCGCGAAGAGAGCGGCCGGTCTGTTGCGCTTCGCCTGGACGCAGGTCGGCCTGCCCAACGGGGTATTGTCGGCAGTCGAGTGACACCCCGCCATTGTCCTTCGCACTGGTGCAGGAGCGGTTCTGCCTATTGCAGATCACGCCCACCACGCTGGTACCGGAACCATGAAGAGACGAGCAATGCGAGGAGTAGGGAAGCAGACACTCGGGAAGTGCCTATCGATCTGGACTTTGGGACTCACCTTGCTGGCGTCTGACTCGGTGTGGAGCCAGCCAGCTCGCCCTGCACCGCCGCCGAAAGCCGCCCCCGGCCCCTGGCCGCTGTCGCATGTCTCGGTCTGGCTCACGCCGATGCA
>PEVN01000301.1 GCA_002779825.1 Armatimonadetes bacterium CG06_land_8_20_14_3_00_66_21
GCGAGGTGCAGGTCTCAGTGCCCAAGTCGCTCATCCCCAGGGGACTCAAGATCGCCGATTCGCTGAAAGTGAAATGCCCGGTTCCGCAGTTGGGCAAGGGTCCAGCGTCCGACGGGCAAGTAGACTCCGACGGTCTGGTCTCCCTCGCTTCCGCCCTCGGCTACGAACTCACCGGCGAGCCGCGCAGCTTCGCCCACAACACCTACGACCTCTCCCTCAAGTCGTTCGGCTCCTGGTACCGGCTGACGACCGCCGGCAGCGATCTCGAGTCTCTGAGCCACCGCCCGCCGCGCACCGCCGCCCTCGGCAAATGGCTGCGGCAGAGCGTCCTCGCAGAGAACGTCGGCCCATACTGCTCCCTCAAGGACGAGTTGCCGGTGTGGACGGCACCCACCAACTGAAGGCGGGCGGCTCAGACGGCCGCCGCAGTGCTCACCGCCCCCTCATCTCCCCCGGTGCCGACACCCACTTGCTGATCGCCCCCTGCCACTTGGGTTCGGTGCCGCGCTCGCAGACCAGCGCCAGCAGCGTCGCCCGGTCTGCGTCGAAGTCAATCGTGACCGCGGCGCCGGCTTTCAGGTCGAGGGTCTCAAGCGGGCGGAATCTGCCGTCGTAGAGGTCACCCAGGAGGGCAACTGGGCGCTTCCACGGCCGCGATCTTGTCAGCGTCACCTTGCCCGTCGAGAACGGCAGCAGCATGACCGCGGCGCTCTTGCGCAGGTCGGCGCCATCGAGCGTAGTCGCGGTCACCAGGCCGTCGGCAGTCAACACGGAGAGGGCGCCGATCTTCGCCGACTGATAGGCGCCGAGAACGGAGACGGTGCCGTCGTCGCCGACAGCGGCGAGTGCTGGGTAGCGGTCCTTCACGCCCAAGACCACCTCGCCCGCCTTCGTGGGCAGCTTCACGTCTTGATGGGAGTCGCCTGTCCGAGAACTGAAGACCACGTGCGCGCGGCCGGTGCGGGTCTTCTGGGCGAAGACGTGGAGCTGGGGATCGTCAGGCGTGACCAGCGATGGCGCGATGGATGCCCGGCGCAGGAACCACTCGTAGAGGGGGCGCAGGGCTGAGGCACCATCGCCGGGTGCCAACTCGACCGGGTCGGCGACGTAGTAGACCACGCCGTTGCCTACCTGTTGGCGCGTGAGCACGGGCGCGCCGTTGGCGTCGGTCGCCAGCACGACTGCCCCGGCGGGCTTGACACTGGCGAGAGGAGCGGCTTGGAGGTCCGGGAGGTCGAAGGTGCGGGCCCGCTCCGTCATCGTCGCGGCTCGGATTGGGGCGGCGGTCTGGCTCGGGCGGTCGGTGGGGGCGTAGTTGGCGCCAAGCCACTCCACGCCGGCAAGCTCTTTCAGGCGGTCTGTCCGCGTGAGCTTGCGATCAGCGTCATAGACAGGGCCACCGGTCGTGAGCAAGACGCCCCCAGCCCGCACCCACTTCATCACCGCCTCAAAGGACTCGTCGCTCGGACACAGAGCAGCGGGGTAGAGGGCGGCTTTCGTGGTGACCGGAATCTGATCGGCGAACCAGTCGCTTGCCACATTGAAGTCAACGTGCAGCCCGAGCAACGCTGCGAAGCACCGGTACGCGCTGTCGATGCCGAGCCGTTCCGCGTTGCCGAGGCGCATGTTGTCGCAGATCAGTACCGTCAGCGGCGGCGCTTCGTACACCGGCTCAAACAGGCGGAAGAGCAGGCTGAGGTTGCGGTGGGTGTAGGCGAGGTCCTTCGGGATGAGCGGGCCGGGGTAGAACACGCCCCACGGGAACACGCGTTGGTCGGCATCGCGGAGGCACCAGTTCTGCACCTTCGAGCCGCCCATGCCGAAGGTGTAGTGGGCAACGGCCATGAAGAGCTGCTTGGCCTGCTCTTCGGTGCGGACGAGGTGGTAGCCGCGGCCGCCGTTCTCGACTGCCCAGGCGGGATGGGTCTTCACGCCGTACTCGCCAAGCCCGACCGACTTGCCCTGCGCCCGCAGGTCGTTCCAGCGGAGCTTGATCGGCAGCAGGTCAATGTCCCTGACCGGCTCGTCGAAGTAACCGATGTTGGACACGTCCTGCCCGTCGATGCTCAGTCGGAGGTCCATGCCCCAGAAGGGCATCTGGTAGTACTCGCTGGTGATCGGGTGCTCTCTGTCTTCGGCGCGGATGGCCGCCACGTGCGCCTTGTTCCAGTCGGTCACCAGTTTCACGTGGAAGCGCAGAAGGTCCATCTGCCGCACGTCATCCCAGCGGCCAGAGTTGGCGGGCGGGAACGGCAGGCTGCCGACCTCTGCCGGAACGTCGTCCGGCGCCCACGCCGCCTTCAGCTTTTCGGTCGTGCCGTACCGCTCGCGCAGGAAGGCGTTCCACTTCGCCGTGAGCGCCTCCTTGTCGTCGTGGCGGAGCTGGTAGTCGCCGTTGATGTACCAGAGCAGCTTGGGCGTGTCCTTGAGGTGGGCAGCGTACTCCGAGCACTGCCGGCTCTCCTCGGCGATCTCCTGGTGGGACACGGCGACGTTCTGGCCGATCAGCAGGCCGGGCATGAACGTCAGCCCGTGCTCCTGCGTGAGCTGGGCCATGCCGGCGAACCGCCGCCAGTCCTCGTCCTTCATCGCGTGACCGGGGTTGCCGTACTGCAGGTTCTCGTAGAGCTCGAAGCCGAAGTCCCGGCACGCGGCGTGCTCCCGTGCCCACCACAGCGGGCCTTCCGTCGCCGAGTGGTAGACGTTGCTGTAGTTGTCGCAGCCGAACAGGAAGAGCGGCCGGTCGCCGTAGCGGAGGTAGTTCCCGGCGAAGCGCAGTGGTCTGTCGGACGGGTCGGACGGGTCGGACGGTTCGGACAGTGCGACGAAGCCGGTCTCCATCTGGTCGACGCTCTCGGCGCCGAGCGACAGCGACGCCGTGACGCGACACAAGCCGGCAACTCCCTTCGGCAAAAGGAAGCTGACTGAAGGCGTCTGGACCGCGCCTGCCGCGACCTGAACCTCGACCGACTTCCGGTAGAGCGACGTGGGCCGCGGTTCCTCCTCACCGGAAACCACTGCAAACGTGACCGTTCCCGCCTGAGCCGTGCTTCCTCGGTTCTCGACGGTTGCCCTCACGTTGACGGTCTCTCCCGCCCGGTACGCCGCGAGGTCTGTCGTCAGGTTGCGCAGATACGCGCCGCGCACCATGAACCGGACCAGCCGCTGGAGTGCCTGCCTCATCGCCGGGCTCTTCCCGTCGAACAAGTCCCGGTCTTCGACCCCGAAGTACCCCCACGCGCTGCCGCTGTAGAAGCCGCCGTAGTTGAGGAGCAGCGAACCGGCGCTGCCGCGCGGGCGACCGTAGCGGTCGTAGCCCATCAGCAATGGGATCCACCGAGTCTGGTCGTTGCCGCGCACGGCACTTGCAGCCCACCCCTCGACGGTGCCGAGCTTGAGGCCCGCCGGGAAGATCGTTTGCCCGGGAGCCGTCTC
>PEVN01000153.1 GCA_002779825.1 Armatimonadetes bacterium CG06_land_8_20_14_3_00_66_21
TGCTTGCCGGTCTGTCAAGGCTCCACACGTACTCCCGGAACTGCCTTGACTGCACAAGCTGAAGCTCCGCTTCCGTCCACCCCTCCCGGCGATACCAGCACGCCAACTGCAACTCGATCCTGTCGCGCAGCCACTTGCCGGATTCGCTGAGTCTCCGCCATAGCTCACCGCTCATCGTCGCACTCCTTCGTCTCAGCACCTGCCGCTTGTCACCGGGTCACCTTGTCACCCCTTCACCTTGTCACCCGGTCACCTTGTCACCGGAACCACCCTCATCACCTCATTTCCCCGCTGATCCACCACCTTCGCCGCCACGCGCTTGTGCTCGCCCACGACGAACGGCAGGCTGACGCGGCCGGTGAGCATGTCGAACCGGTCCTCGTTGAGCGTCCCCCGCAGCGCCCGCTCGATCTTCTCCCAGGCCGACTGGTTCGGGAAGAACGCCTGGCAGATGCAGAACGTGCGGTTGTCGTAGTCCGTGTCGAGGAACCACGCCGCGATGCGGTCGGCGGAACTGCTTGACACCTCGCCGGTGAGCGGGTCGTACACGTCCACGCCCAGCAGTTCGACCACCCATTCGCCGTCCTTCGCCTCGGCGATGCCGGCCTCGGTTGCGGGCTTGAGCGCCACGTCCGGCTCGCCGAAGACGGTGAAGAGCTGGCTTGCCGCAGTGGTCTTCAGCAGGTTCTTGCCTTCGGAATCGGTGGTCATCACGTCCGGGCGGATGTGCGCCAGGTGGACGTGGACGCGCGGGTTGGGGTCAGCGGAGATGGCGGACTGGGCCGAGCCGTCGAAGGCGAACCCGCAGAAGATGACCGAGTCGAATCCACCCCGCACCGCCTCCGACAAGCCGTCTTCCACCTGCCCGACGGTCACCGGACCGTGAAACGGACCGAAGGACACGGCGATCCGCCCCATGTCCGTGTCGCCCTTCGCCTCGCCCTCGGCGTGCAACACCCCGCCCGTACGCTCCGACAGGTGCTCAAACCGAACGCGTCTGTTGTCCGGGAACGTCACCCCGTCTTTGCGCAGCAGTTCCACCAGCATCGGCAGGTGCGCGGTGGGATCTTCGCTACGGGCAGGCTCCGCCTCGGCGGTTTCGGGCTCGCCCCCAATCGGGCTGGGCGGAGTGATCTGCTCCACCGGCGGCGGGATGGCTTCCACGGTGAACGGACCCGACACGCGGATGCGCTTCCCGTCCACCTCGGGCTGATCGTAGAGCGTCTCCTGCGGCGCGTTGGCCTGTATGATCGCTTCGATCTCCTCCCGGCTCTTCCCCTTCACCTTGTCCGGGTCCAGGTCGGGGTTCTGGGCGATGCACTTGAGCGTGATGTGCGGCACCGTCTTGTAGGCGAACCCCACGGCGGGGTTGCGCTCGTCGGGGTCGTCGCCGGCGATCCGGTAGTACGGAAACGTCGCCGTCAGTAGCCGCTGCCGGGCGATGGACAGCGCCACCCGACTCGCACCGCACCTGCTCCCCCGGTTCGCCCTCCTTGCCTACCGTGTTGACCTTTCTGCGCAGGTTCTCGGCTGCCCGCTGCTTCGTCCCGCCGCCCGCCTCTCCGGACTCCACCTGCGCCAGCCATTGGAGTCGATACGGATCGTCCGCTCCTGCTCGTCCTCGTTCTTCAGCAGGTCGGGGAAGACGTTCCCCTTGCCGGTCGCGAGGTAGTCGAACAGGACCTCCGCGATGTCGGTGTTGTCGCACACTGCGATCATGCAGGCGGGAACGGGCACGCCGCTCTTCTGGTACGCCTCCAGACTCGCCTTCCACTCCCCAGCCAACTGCTTCAGCGCACCGTCCGCCTGGCGCAGCACCGCCTCGGGTTTGGGCTTCCGACGAGCCGTCGCCCGCTCGCCCGCCGGCAGGTTCTCGTTGATCCACTGCCACAGGGCGAAGTACTCCGGCACCGGGCGGCCCGAGTTCGCCTCCACCGGCATGCGTGGGATCTTCACGATGCCGCTCTCGATGGCATCCACCAACCCGAAGTCCGACGCAAGCCACGGCGCACGGACGCCGTGCGTCCGCAAAGGCAGCCCTTCGGTGTACCCGCTCCCCCGGATGTAGAACGGTGTCGCCGACAGATCCATGCAGAAGTTGATTCCCCGCGCCGCGTTGATCCGGTCCAGCCCGCTGATCCAGACCGTCGCCGCTTCCTTCTCCTGCTTCAGCCGGCGCTTCTCCTCAGCGTCCATCTCTGCTGTTGCCTTCTCGTCCTCAAAGGGCGCCGGGCGGTAGGCGTGGTGCGCTTCGTCGTTGAGCACCAGCAGGTTCCGTTTGCTGCCGAAGCGTTGGAGCACGCGGGCGGCGAAGGCTTCCTCGCCCAGTCGGACACCCAACTCCCGAAGCATAAGGAACGTGTCTGTAGGGCACCCCGAACTGCATGCACACGTCGGGCAGAAGCACGCGGTTCCTCGACTCTGGACGAGGCTGCTCGTTGGTGACGATGGTGGTCTCATTCACCATAGCGTACGCGACCAGCCAGCCGTCGGCCGCGGTCGCGAACTTCGCTTTGGCTCGGTCGAGGAACCGCGGGTTGCGTTGCACCCAGAGCATGATCTCGCCGTAGGCAGTGCGCACCTCGCCGGCGTTGGAATCGTGGAAGAAAGACGCTGGCGCCTCGTTCTGCACCCACTGCACCAGATCTTCCTCCTTCCTGCCCGCCAGCAGCTCGTTTCGCACTCTGTCGATGCTCCAAGCCCTGCCGAGCTGATGTGCGTTGAGAAGCGCGCCCCAGAAGCCAGGGCAGATGTCGAAGGCGTAGTAGGCGTTCTTCGCGGCGATGAACACGTCCGCGTCAAGGACGAAAGCCGGGGGCGTGGTCATGGCAGATCCATCCCCAGGCGACGGGCATACTTCTGGAAGGCGCCTCCGCGCAGCCCGGTGAGATCATAGGCTTCCTTGAAGCCGAGGCGCCCCTCCATCGCGGCGAGGATGACGTGGGTTGCGAAGCGTTCTCCGACCCGGGTGTTCTGGTTGTTGTAGAAGTCGCCGCCGCGCGTTCGCTTTGCCCGCCCCCTTTCTCGCGTCGTGTATGCGCCGTAGAACTCGAAGAACATCTTTCGGTCCACGAGCTGCAGGTCCATCGCTCGGCGCCCGACAACGATCGGGCTGACCTTGAACTGCCGAGCCATCCGCTCGAACGGCTCCGGGGCGCCCTTCACGCCTCGCCAACGCTCCTTCAGCTCTCGGGCCGGCACGAGGAACTCCGCCGCTGCCTGATCGCAGAACCTCTCGACCCGCGCGTCGCCGGGAAAGAGCCCCTCGAAGCCTGAGAGACCTTCGCCCTCTGCGCCCAGCCAGATGTGCGCCAGCTCATGCGCCAGGGTGAACATCTGCGCCGATTTCGCATCGGCACCGTTGACGAAAATGAGCGGCGCCTAGGGATCCGTCAGGGCGAACCCACGGAACTCCTTTACGTCGAGCTCGCGATGTGTATTGTTGCCGACGACGCCGTTGATCACGGCCATGATCCCCAGTTGCTCGATGCGCCGGCGCAGATCGCTGACTGCTTCCTCCCGCGTCGCCACGTCTGCAGCCCAGTCGTCGCCGACACCGATGATTCGCCGCAGTTCCTGCCCGACTGCGGCGGGGTCGTCGCCGAGTTGCGCGCTGCCGACGAAGTCCAGGGGTTCCGCCTCGCACTCGATTCGTTCCTCGCGCAACCAGTCCTGACGGCGCTGCATGGCGTAGATCGTGTCGAGCAGTTCGGGACTCGGTCGCACCGGGCGCTGCTTCCTCGTTTCGGACTCTGTGAGTCCGCGAAGGTCCGGAATCGGCAGGCGCTCCTCGGGCGGCTCGGGGAGGAACAGAAAGCCAAATGGTGTGCGCGTGACCTTGGCGAAGTCCTCGAGCTGCTTAAGCGTCGGCTGTTTCTC
>PEVN01000471.1 GCA_002779825.1 Armatimonadetes bacterium CG06_land_8_20_14_3_00_66_21
CTCCCCTCCTGCCCCTCCCCCAGCCCCCGTAGCCACAAGGTGAGTAGTTACCACGGAACTATGGCCACTGACTTGAAACGCGGACTTGCTCTGGCATCTCTGATCGCCCTGATCGCGCCCGCCAACCTGTGGGCGAAGGAGTACCCGCGTCCCGGCAAGGCGATGGCAACGCCCGTCCACCAGGACATGCTTGACAGCGACACCTTCGAGGCGTGGGTCAACGGCAAGGAACTGACGCCGGAGGGCTGGGACGTCGCGCAAGGTCCCGCCTGGTTGCTCTGGACGGACACCGGGCGACAGACTGGTCACAGCGGGCTCGCCTTCGGGACAGCAAAGGTCACCGGGCCGCGGCACCTGCGCATCGGTCTGAAGGAAGCAGTTCCCGTCGGCACGGTGCTGACCAAGGGCAACACTCAGGTCGGCGTGCTGAAGGAAGGCGCTGCCTATCCGGGCAACCTGGGAAACGATGCCGAGTGGCTTCAGGGGCAGCGCCTCGCAGGTGGGGAGATCACCGTCAAGCAGACTGACCGTGACGAGTTCGCGCTGTGGGTGTTCCCCGCCGGCACCACCACCCGCGCACTGCGCTTCACCCATCACGCCGCCCCGGCTGATCCCGAGTATGAAGGCTGGCTGGGCGGCGCCCTCGTTTTGCGAGAACGGCTGCTCAACCTCGCGCCACTGTCGATGGCCGCCAGCCAGTCTAACAACCGGCACGCGAACAAGCTCATCAACGGCATGTCGGATGGTTGGGGGTGCTGGGAGAACACCAGCATGGACGGGGCGGAATTGGCCAATGAGCCGATCATCTCCACTGAGCACGCGGAGTGGATTCAGCTCACCTGGACGGAGCCGGTCAAACTCGACGGACTGATCGCGCTCTGGAGCGGGTTCGGCGCGACGGAGATCTGGTCGTACACCGGCCCGGCCGACCTGCACCCCCGTGATGCTTCCGACGCGGACTGGAAAGTGATCGCCTCCCCGGCCGGCTTCGAGTGCGGCTATCCGACGATCCTGTGGCCCAACTACTTCCCCTTTGCCGAACCGGTGCAGACCCGCGCTCTTCGCCTGTGGCTCACAGCAGTCACTCCGGCAGGACACCCGCACGTGCAGGACAAGCCTGCCGGCGGCAAACGCGTCTGGCTGGGCGAGGTGATGGCGGTGGAGAACCTCGGGAGCAACGCCCTGGGCGCACCGACGCTCGCCAAGGCTGAAGTTGGCGGATTGCACGCGCCCATTGCTGTTCCCTTCACCCTCCCCGAGGCAGGCTATGTGACGCTGGTCCTGGAAGACCAAAGCGGCATGCGCATCCGCAACCTGGTCTCCGAGACTTGGTTTCTGGCCGGCAAGAACACGGCCTGGTGGGACGGGACCGATGACTTGGGCCGCGATGTCGATGCCGCCAACCATGGCCTGTACAACATCCCCGCCAGGTTCGTCTCCCCCGGCGCGTACACCGCCCGGGGGCTCTGGCGCAAGGAGATTGGGCCGTTCTTCGAGTTCGCCGTCTACGGCGCTGGCGACCCGCCCTGGAGCACGCCCGATCACACCGGGGCCTGGTTGGCGAACCACTCGCCGCCCAGTGCTGCGGTCTTTGTGCCGGCGAGCCATTCTCCGACCGGCGAGCCGGCCGTGTTCCTCGGCTGCTACGTCACCGAAGGGCCGGACGGCATGGCGTGGGTCGACCTCGACGGTCGCAAGCGCGGCGGCATGAGGTGGATCGGCGGCAACTGGACGGCGGCACCGTTCCTCTGCCGTGATGTCGCGCCGGCCGGCGACCCCAACACCAGCGCCTACGTCGCCTCGGTCTGGGAGATGGACAACAAGTCGGGTGCCGAGGAACTCCGGGTCACGGCGCTCGAGCGCGGCGACGGCAGCCAGCTCAAGACTCGAGCGGTGTACACGGCGCTGGTCGAGAAGAGAGAGTCCGCAGCCGCTGACGCCCAACCGGCGCAGGAGAAGAAGCGCGCAACGCTGGGTGGCGTCGCTGCCTACAACGGCGTGGTGGTGTGCACGTTCCCGGACCTGAACCGGGTGCTGTCTGTCGACGCCGCCTCGGGCAAAGTCGCCACGGAGTCAGCGATCGACAACCCGCGCGGCTTGGCGTATGACGCTACCGGTCGGCTGTTCCTCTTGTCCGGGATCAGGCTGCTGCGCGTTGAGCCGTCCGATCAACCACTGGACAAAGCGCCGACCAAGGTGTTGGTTGCCCAAGGGCTGGAAGACCCGGTCGCCGTGGCGTTGGACGCAAAGGGCAACCTCTACGTCAGCGACCGGGGCAAGA
This sequence comes from Armatimonadetes bacterium CG06_land_8_20_14_3_00_66_21, assembly GCA_002779825.1. Classification (GTDB taxonomy): domain Bacteria; phylum Armatimonadota; class Abditibacteriia; order CG2-30-66-41; family CG2-30-66-41; genus CG2-30-66-41. Next base: position 2,282 of record PEVN01000471.1, read on the forward strand.
GTCACCAAGTTAGGGTGTTCTCTCCCGAAGGGAAGCTGCTGCGCTCCCTCGGCCACGCCGGTGCGCCGAAAGCCGGCCCCTACGACCCGCTGCACATGAACAACCCCGCCGGCTTGGCCGTCGATTCGCAGAACCAGCTCTGGGTGACCGAAGACGACTTCCTGCCCAAACGCGTCAGCGTGTGGTCGCTCGACGGCAAGCTGATCCGCGCCTTCTACGGTCCCGGCAAGTACGGCGGCGGCGGGGTGCTGGATTCTCACGACAAGAGCCGGTTCTACTACGCCGACGAGTCTCACGGCGCCCTCGAGTTCAAGCTCGACTGGGCGAAGGGCAAAGCCCAGGTGGTCGCGGTGCTCTGCCGCGACACGCCGGGAAGCCTGGAGAGGCCGTTCCGCAGCGCGGCGCCGGAGACCGCGCTCTATCGCGCCGGGAGGCGGTACTTCACCAACTGCTACAACACCAACCCCACCAATGGTCACAACACAGCGTTTGTGTACCTGGAGCGCACGGGCGTCGCACGGCCCGTCGCCGCCATGGGCTTGGCCAATGAGTGGCCGCTCCTGAAGGCGGACCCCTTCCGCGCTCTCTGGCCGGAGGGCGCCGATCCCGACGGCGACAGGTGGCAGAACGGCCAAGCGAACCAGGTCCTCTTCGCCTGGAGCGACCTGAACGAAGACGCCCAGGTGCAGCTTGCGGAAGTCGCGCTCCACCACTTCCCCGTTCGCGGGGTCACCGTGATGGACGATCTCTCCTTCTGCATTGCCAACGTCGGCGACCGCGCCATGCGCTTCGCGCCAACGGGCTTCTCCAAGGCCGGCGTGCCGATCTACTCCTTCGCGAAGGGCGTTGTCCTGGCCGACGGCGTGCAAGGACCGCAATCCACCGGCGGTTGCCAGGTGCTCACCGACGGCAGCGACGAAGCGGTCATCACCCTTGGCGTGTTGCCCTTCAGTGCTCTCTCAATCAGCGGCACCAAAGACGGCAAAGCGGCGTGGAGCTATCCGAGTCTCTGGCCCGGCTTACACGCCTCCCATCAGGGCGCCAAACCCGATCGCCCCGGCGCACTCGTGGGTACCACTCGGCTCTTGGGCAGCTTCGTCCATCCCAAAGGCTCCGAGGTCGGCCCGCTCTGGGCGATCAACGGCAACATGGGCAATGTCTACCTGTTCACTCGCGACGGGCTCCTCGTTGCCACCGTGTTCGAAGACGTCCGGCAGGGCAAGCTCTGGAAGATGGCAGTCGCGCAACGCGGCATGAGCCTGAAGGGGATCTCGCTTCACGACGAGAACTTCTGGCCGTCGATCAGCCAGACGCCCGAAGGGCAGGTCTACCTGGTGGACGGCGCCAACTGCAGTCTGGTGCGGCTCGATGGTCTCGACTCGCTGCGCCCGATTGCGCCGGTTCGCGTCGAAGTCACGGCGAGGGACTTGGCGGCTTCGCAGCAATACGTGGTCGAGCAGGAAGCCCAGCGCCAGAGGACTTTCGGCAGCGGCGTGCTCACCGCCGCCATTCGCGCGACGGCGCCGACGGTGGACGGCACCCTCGACGATTGGACAGGAGCCGGTTGGGTGGAAATCGACAGACGCGGCGACGGCGCCAACTTCAACTCCGACGCCAAGCCCTACAACATTCTCGGCGCGTTAGCCGCTTCCGGCGACCGGCTCTACGCCGCTTGGGACACGGGGGAGCCGAAGCTGCTGACCAACTCCGGCGAACTCCCCAACGCCCTGTTCAAGACCGGCGGCGCTCTCGACCTCATGCTGGGCACCAATCTCACCGCCAACCCGGACCGACGGGAACCCGTAGCGGGCGACCTTCGCCTGCTTGTCACGCAAGTCGGGCAGGAGACCAAGGCCACGCTCTACCGTCAGGTGGCCCCGGGCGCCCTCGCGGCCGACAAAGTGCCCTTCAGCTCCCCCTGGCGCACCGTCGCCTTCGATCAAGTAAAGGACGTGAGCGACCAGGTCCAGTTGGCCGCCGACGGCAAGGGCCACTACGAGATCTCGGTCCCGCTCAGCCTGCTCGGCCTCCAACCGAAGCCCGGCACGAAGCTCAAGGGAGACCTCGGCATCCTCCGCGGCAACGGCACCGAAACCACCGCCCGCTCCTACTGGAGCAACAAAGCCACCGGCAGCACCGCAGACGTTCCGTCTGAAGTCATGCTGACGCCGAATCTCTGGGGAGCGGTGGAGTGGAAGTGACGGCGGCGGTCCAAGGCGCAGCAAGCAGAAGCTGAACGTGACGGTCGGGACTCGCCCGGCGGCGGCGACGCCATAGAAGAGCCTGCGGCGCGGGCGGTGAAGGTCGGCGTGCGCCGCGCCAAGTCACGCCCCCAGGAACCCCTCGTCGTACTGCACCGACCGGTACCCGTTCTCCGTGAGCCAGCGAACGCAGGTCTCGACGCGCGCCTCATAGTCTGGCAAGTAGGAGACGTAGTGGGGGTAGAAATACTGCTCGTGGATCATGACTTCCATGAGCTGCGAGTGGGCTGGGTCGGCGGCGCGGGCTGCGAGCAGGCCGGGGAAGTCGGCGGCCTGGTGGTGGTTGCAGCAGAGGTCGTAGGTAGTGAAGAGGAGGTCCTCACGGGTGTCCCACCAGTAGTCGCGGCGGCCGGCGACGGCGATCATGGCGTCGTCCAGGTAGTAGGCGATGGGGGGCCGGATGCTCCACTTGTCGGGATAGGGGCACGCGAAGCCGCGGATCCCCCGGTCACGCAGGGCCTGGCAGGCCTCGCGGGTGGCGCGGCCCCAATGGATGGTGGTGAAGCCGGTCAGCACTTCCTCGCCTGCAAAGCGGAGGATCTCCTCGACGATGTCCTCGAAGTCCTGCGCGATCCTCCGGTAGCTGGCGTCCTGGTACGGCAGGTCCGGGTCATTGGCGCGGGCGTGGAAGGCGAGCTTCAGCCAATGGGCGTTGTCGCGCCACTCCGCTGCGTACTTGTCCGACAGCATCGGCAGGTTGAAGCCCTCCGTCTGCCAATAGAGGTTGTGTTGGACCGACGTGCCGTACGCCTCGTGGAGCCGCTTCCACATCGCCAGGTACGGGTTGTCGAAGAGCGACCGGTACGTGCCTTCGTTGTCGTGGAGGTCCTGCAGGAACCAGATGTTGTCGTCAGTCGAGTACCGGTAGCGCTTGAAGCAGTTTCGGTCCCAAAGCACGCGGACGGTGTCGTGCAGGTCCGTCGGCGAAGGACCGGTGCAGGCGGTGACGGTGGTCTGTGGCGTGGTGATCAACAGCGCCGCTGAGAAGCGCCCGTCGTGGACGGTCGCCGGCCGACCGTTGGCCCTGACGGTGGCGCCGGCTGGACAGCGGCCGGTCACCTCGATTCGCAGCCCTGTTGCGTCCTGATTGCCATCCGTGTTCCGCAGGATGTCGCCGTCGCACGGGAAGTCAATTCGCAGCTTGTCGGGGGCGCCGTCGCTCATTGTGTGTGGCCTCCGCAGTTGGATCGAGTGTAGTTCGCGGAGTCGGGACGCCCTCCCTTGCGCCACAACAGCAAAGAGCCCCGCCGGCTCGGCCGGCGGGGCTCCCCAACTACTCGGTTAGCAGGCGGTCAGCGATCAGGCTTCGTTGGGAAACTCGCCGAGCGCTACCTTGAGCGACACGTGCTGTCCCTTGCGGACAACTTCCATCCGCGCGGTTCCCGTGCCGAGCTTGGCAATCTCCCTGGAGAGCTGCTTCTGATCCTTGACGGGAGTACCGTCGAAGGCCACCACGATGTCGCCGGGCTGAATGCCGCCGCGGTCGGCCGGACCGCCGGGCTCCACCGCCGCGATGACTACACCTGTCGTCTGATTCGGCGACTCGACTTCCTTGGCCAACTCGGGTGTCACGTCCCCGATCCGGACGCCCAGGTAGCCGCGCACGATCTTCTTGCCGGCGACCAGTTCGTCCAGCACGGCCTTGGCGTTGTTGATCGGGATGGCGAAGCCAATCCCCACATTGGCGCCATTGGGCGAGTAGATGGCGTTGTTGATGCCCACGACCTCGCCATAGACGTTGACCAACGGGCCGCCACTGTTGCCGAGGTTGATGGAGGCGTCCGTCTGGAGGTAGTTCTGGAACGAGGTCTCTCCAGCCAGCGAATCCAGTTCCCGCCCCTTGGCGCTGATCACGCCCACGGTGAACGTGTTGCCCAGCTGGAACGGGTTGCCGATGGCGATGGCCCACTGACCGACCGCGATTTGGTCGGAGTCGCCGAGCTCGGCGGCGGTGAACTTCTCGCGGCTGTTGATCTTGATGACCGCCAGATCCAGCAGCTCGTCGGTACCGACAACCTCAGCGGGAAGCTCGCGCCCGTCGTGCAGTTTCACCTTGAGCGTATCGGCGTGCTGGACCACGTGATAGTTGGTCAGCGCGTACCCGTCAGGGCGGAAGATTACGCCGGAACCCTCGCCAATGGGCACCGACTGCTCAGCGCCCGGTGCCTCATAGTACTGGAACGGTCCGCGGCGCCCGCGCGGCGCCCGCCGCCACTCCATCTGCCGAACTGTCTTCTCGATCTTGACGCTAACCACCGCCGGCTCCACTTCGCCGGCCACGTCTGCGAATGTCTGCTGGAGGGCCAAGGCGCTCTCCATTCCGGGCCGGTGCGAGCGCGACAGCGCCTCCGCCGGTCTTCGGTGCCCGGCAACGTACCCTCCACCAATGGCAAGGGCCAGTATCCCGGCAATCAGGGCCGGGGTTCTCGGTCTGAGCTGTCTCATCGTCCATTCTCCTTCTGAAGTTCCAAGGCTGTCTTTGTCATGAGTCATGAGGACGAGGGAGCGCGTGGGCGAGTTCCAAGCGCGCACGGAATCGCGTTGAGGCGGCGGCAGGATGCTTGAGCTTGCTCGGGGCCGGAGACGGCGGGCAGTGCCCAACGAGTTGGGGCGTCCGGGAGGCGTATTCGAAGAGGAAAGGAATCCCGGCAGCCAGTAATGCCGCTACGGTTGCGACGGCAGCTCGAGGTCGACCGGCGCGGTGAACTCGGCCCGGTAGATGCCGTCGGCAGAGCGGCTGACCCGCACGTGGTTGGGGAGGGAGAACGTGCAGCCCGGCTCGAAATCGTAGAGCACGCCGGCCTTGAGGTCGGTGTCGTCCTTGAACCCACGGACGAAGGTGGTGTCGCCCAGGTCGATGATCGTCTGTGCGCCCTTGCGGCGGACTTCTCTGATGGTGTAGGAGGCGTTGCGCACGCGGTCGTTGGCGAGGTGGAGCTCCTGACCGCGCAGGGCGCCGCCGGCGGGGAGTCGGGTCGCGGTGTGCAGGCAGTTTGAGGCGCCCCCCGCCCGGTCATAGTCGTCGACGGTGCCGGTCCACTCGGGCGTGGCGCAAGCAATGGTGATCGGGCCGACGCGGAGCAGGGAACCGGCCACCAGCACCATCGACTCAACAGTGCCGGCCTTCAGGCGAACATGGGCAAACCGACCGGCGACGGAGACGTCGTCCGTCAATGAGACCACTTGCTGCGCCTTGGTCGAGGAGTAAACGTAGTCCACCCGATCGTCCGGGAGCTCGACTTTGACGGCGGCCGCGTCCGGCCCGACGCGCAGCAACTCGACGGCTCGCACGACCCGGCTATTCACGTACGGCTCGATAACAGAGACGAAGTCGGACCTCAGTCCGTCGCCTTGGCGCTCCAGGAGCACGTACCGCAGCCGCCGCGGATTGCCCAGCTTGTTCTGAGGCGGGTCTCCACTGGCGAGCACAACGTCTCCGGTCTGCCTCAGCATGGTCAGCCGCAGATGCACCTGCCCCGGCTGGTCGCGCAGGTGCCAGGTGTCCACGAGGGGCCAGTCCACGGCGAAGCTCGGCGCGGCGGGGCTACGGCGAACATCGTACAGATACTGGAAGCCGGGGCCGGCGTACGCCCAATCAGGCTGGACGGTTCCCCAGTCGCCGTACTCGACCGTGTCGCCGGCCAGCGTGCCCTTGGCCTGCCTGACGAGTTCCAGTCCGGTGACCGTCGGTTCGCCTTCGCCCGCATGGAAGCTGAAGACATGCGAATGGCCGCCCTGCACGCGGAAGAAGTCGACCGCGTAGGAGTTGGCAGCGTCGATGTCGATCAGCGCCGACTGCCGCCGGTACATGGTGCACTGGGGGTAGACTTCTTCGCTCTCGACCTCCACCACGCTCACGCCCGGCAGCGCCTTGAAGAGCGTCGGGTGTCCCGTCCAGTTGCGCTGCTGGGGCTGGCGGTCGACCATCACGGTGTTGTGGCTGACGGTATGGCTTGTCCAGCCAATGCGTTGCGGCCAGGGACCGACGAACTCGGGGTACCCCAGGTCGGGCAGCAGGTCCAGCCCGTGCGCGTACAGCCCCAGATTGAGCCGGTCGCGGTGACCGTGCCCCGAATTGCGCCCGTAGTACAGCCAGAGCGCACGCCCTGACTCCGCGGCGCCCGCTTGCAGGCATGCCAGGCCGTACCCGCCCAGATTGTAGGACTGAAAGGTACCCTCGCCGTCGCCGAGGGCGTTCGACACCTGCTCTTGAACCGCCTCCGGCTCCGGGTCGAAGAGGCTGGTGTGGAGCCCTTCCACCGTTCGGCCGTTCATCTCCCAGGCGGCTCGCGCCAGCCGCGGGTCACCAAAGCGGCGAAATGCCTCCAGGAAGAGGTCGAGATCCCACCCAATCCGCTCGGGCTTGCCGGTCTGGCCGCTGTCGCCGAGGCTTGGCGTCCAGCGCCCCAGCAGCGCCAGCCGGAGCGGCGCCAGGAACATCCGGCGGAACGCGGGGAAGTCTCGGTACAGATCGTGCCGGTCGTACTGCTTGTACGACGCCAGCAGACCTGCGCACTGCTGCAGGGGCGACAGCCATCCCAGCGCGTACTCCGGCGCCGCCTCCCCGCCGACACCGTCGCGGTCCACCTGGTCCACCAACAGGGCGGAGAGCCGCCCGCCGGGGAGCAGGTCTTTGCTCCGGTCCGGCCAGACGACGCCCGACTGGAAGATCCAGTCCAGCAGCTTGGGCGTGCGCTCCGGGTCGTCCAGAGCGATGGCGACCCGCGCCATCGCAGCTTGGTGGGTTCCCTCCAGCCCCCGGATACGGCCGTCCAGAAGGCCGGCGATCGTTGGCTCAAAGAGGCCTCGGGTCAGGTGCTGCCGAAGGGCGGCAGGCGAGTCGTACCGGTCGGGCAACTCGTGTTTGATCGCCTGACCCCGAAGAAAGGCGCTCAGCGCTCCCGCGCCACCCAACCAGTCCCACAAGCGGTCCGCTGTCAGCACAAACACAGAAGAGACGCCAGTCTCCCAGAGACATCCGTAGATCTTCCCAAGCCCGCTCCCGCCCGAGGAGTTATCGAACCCCCACTTGCGCATCGGCGAGTGGTCGAAGTCCGGGTACACGTCGGCGATCCGACAGCTCAACACCGCGGCCTTGTGGGCATAGCGCTCGTCGCCGGTGAGCAGGTACGCTTCGCTCAGGCTGGACAGCGCTGACTGCAGACTGCGCCACAGCCCCCAATGGCAGTAGTAGGCGATGAAGCCATAGCGCTCACCGTTCTCGTCCACGTAGCCGAACCCATCGTCGACGCCGTATCGTTCACCTTTGGTCTCTCCCGTGGGGCCGGTGTTGACGAGGCGGGACTTGTTGCTTCGGTCCGGCTCCCACAAGAACCCGGAGCCCTTGCCGGACAGGTAGTACGCGCCGAAGTCGTTCTTCGGGAACTCCTCACCGCACTCCGGGCAGACGACCTTCCAGGGCTTCGTCAGCGGATCCGTCTTCCAGGCGTACGGCCCGTGACGGTCTGCCTTCGCGCCGCACTTGGGGCAGCTATCGTGAGCCTTGATGACGGCACTGCGCGGCAGCGACTGCTCGGGCACCAACTCCCAGAGTTGCTCGTCGGGCAACTCGGCCCAGCGCTCGGCCGCGGCCACGGCGGCGTCTCGGGTGCGAGCCGCCCATTCGTATCGTTCGACGTTGCGATGGGCGTTGGCTACCTGTTCGGGAGTGGCGAGCGTGCTGCCGGTCTTGGCCCAGACGGCTGCTGCCGCCAAGAGAAGACACCCCAACGCAACGCCCGGCACCGGCCGCCGAGTGTTCCCTATGCGGCTGTCCGCGTCATCCTGTCTATTGCTCGGGTGAGGCACGGCCTGGTGCTCCTGCGGGGCATCTGCGTTCATGGGCGGTCGGACGGCGGCGCGACCTCACTGAAGTATAGCACGTCGTGGGTGCGCCGCCGCCTCCGCCCCAGAGCTGCCCCCTGCCATGCGCGCGGACCGGCGTTGCCCGCCAAGCCGAGAACTATTGACCACAAAGGAGACCGCTCATGTCACTCGTAGGAAAGCAAGCCCCGGAGTTCGCTACACAGGCTGTCGTCGGGGGCGAGATTACAGACCTCGCCTTGACGGACTACAAAGGCAAATGGGTAGTGCTCTACTTCTACCCCCTCGACTTCACCTTCGTTTGCCCGACCGAGATCACGGCATTCAGCGAGCGCCACTGTGACTTCGAGAAGCTCGGCGCAGTCGTCCTCGGCGGCAGCACCGACAGCGTCTACTCCCACAAGGCGTGGATCGAGAACGGCCTCGGCGCGATCAAGCACCCACTGTTCAGCGACCTCACCCGCGAGATCAGCAGCAAGTACGGCGTCCTGATTCGGGAGAAGGGCATCGCGCTGCGCGGGCTGTTCCTTATCGACCCCGACGGAGTCGTCCAGCTTGAGCTGGTCCACAACCTGGGCGTCGGCCGGAGCGTGGACGAAGTGCTTCGCGCACTCAAGGCGTTCCAGACGGGCGAGTTGTGCCCCATCAACTGGCAGCCCGGTCAGGACACTCTGGGCAAAGGGTAGGAACCTCTCGGTAGGGCGCTTCCCGGTGTGCTATACTCCTTGAAGCACTCCGCCTTCCCGCTCAGCCCGTCCGGCCTGGATTCGTGGGTTCGCATGAAGGCGGAACGATCGCGCACCCCACTCCCGGGGAGCGCCCAGCCCAGTCGCTCTGAAGCCTGTCCGGAGAGTGTTGCCGGCGCCGTGAGGACGCTGCCCTCGATAGGGGCAGCGTGTCCCGAACGGTCCTCAGGACAGGCGTCTACGTCGGACCCGCGCGTTGGCTCTGCTTGAGTCGAGGCGCGGGGACGCGGGCGGCACGGATTGCCGAGGGATCTCCCATCGCCAGAAAACCCTACCCCAGTGACCTGACCGACGCCCAGTGGAAGGTCGTCGAGACCCTTCTCCCCAAAGCCCAGGCCGACGAGTTGGCCCGCAATAGCTTGGACTTCCGCGAACTGGTCAATGCCATCCTCTACGCAGAGATGAGTGGCTGTCGGTGGGCCATGCTCCCGAACGAGTTCCCGCCCTGGGGCACCGTCCACTCCTACTGCCGACGCTGGCGCAACGACGGGACCTGGGAACGGATCAAGGCGGTAGTCGGTTCGCGGCCGGGCAGTCTGTCTCACGACCCGGACGCACTGCAGACCGAAGACGGCGCGCAGTTGTCGCCGACTCGCCGCCTCCGGGTGACTAAGATGTGCCCGTACTTGGGTTCGCGAAGTGACCGGATGACGCGCAGGGCATACGCCTCGACGCAGAATGTGTGTCGCTCGGGTCCGGAATCCTACCGCCGCGTCTCAGTGAGCAAGCAAGACGATCTCTGCCTGGGCGAGGACCACGTGCAGTGCGAGCACTATCAGGCGCGACTCGCGCGAGACGCGGGAGAGAGCGCGGTCGCTGTCACTCCGGAAGCCGCGTGACCAGCAACGCCCTGCAAACAGAAAGAGCGGGAGCGATTTCTCGCTCCCGCTCTTTAGTGCGGGACTGGGATCTTACCTTCATGAGAAGTCCGTCAGACTTGATGGACCGGCGCTACGCCGCTGCCTCCATCGCGTCCTCGAAGAAGTCGTTCTTGACTCGGGGCCCGACCTGGTGTCGATATCGATCCAGACCGTAGCACTCCTTGCAGACGATGTTGTCGAATTTGAAGGGCAAAGATTCCAGTATAGCTCCGCAGTTACGGCACCGGTTTACTTTACGGTTCGCGACCATCTCCATGACTGAACACCTCCTTTCGCCTTGCTGCCGGGATCTACGGCTGAACTCTGCGCGAGTAGCGGCTTGCCGGAGCCATTACTGGTTGAGCTCGGTGGGTAGCGCAATTACCAAGCAGAGTATGACTTCGTGTTGGGTGTGACGTTCCGTTTCTGAAAAAAGTTCTGCCACTCTTCCGGCAACCTGCCAGGACCCGTCGCGACCGGCGCCGCCACGGAAATCGGCCGCCGGAAAGAGCAGCGGACCGGAAGGCCGGAGCACTCACGCCCCGGGGTTTTCCAGTCTCCCAATCTCCCTGTCTTCCCGCGCCGGCCGGCACTCAGCGCGCAGCCGCGACCACGGCCCCGAGCAGTTCCCGCCTCGCCGCCTCGAACTCCTCCCACGACCGTGTGTAGTCCTGCGGGGCACGCACGGCTTTGCGGGCCATTGCCTCCATCTGCCGCTGCGCGTCTTCCCGACCCGCTCCCTGTTTCTCCAGCGCGTCGCGGAGCAGGAACATCAACTCGCAATCCTCCAGCCCCTCGCGCTCGGATTCATAGCGGAGGGAGCTGTTGGCGACGAAGCGCTTGCTGGGCCAGCAGATGTACTGGTCGCCGGGAGACTCCAGGCTGGTCAGTGGGATGTGCCAGTGGTTCAGCGCCCAGTGCAGGTAGCCGTCGGTGTCGTAGAGGGCGTTGAGCCAATGGAGGGCGCGGGACTTGATCGCGGCACTATCGATCATGCGGTTGGGGTACTTTCCTTGGGGTACCCAGGCGATGTAGAACCACAGTTCGTTTCCGGCCTGCTTGGCTGCTTTGTACTGGTCCAGCCATTCAGCCCTTGCTCGAAGGCGGAGTTAGTCAACGCAGCGGCTGCAATACTGGCGCACAGGCCCATCGTCAACAGGGAGGTGGTCATGTCCGGTGCCTCTCACTTGGGTGGGTTCGCCTAACGGGCTGTCAGGTTCGCCGCCCCAACCGGCAGCCCTGCTCGGCGCGACGAGACACGCCCGGAAGGGACTGCCTCCGTGGCAGCGAATGGAACGCACTGCCGTCCTATCCGGCCGAGAGCGGCGACCACAAGCAAGCCGCCGCGCATGAACTTACTGCACGGAGCAAGAGCATGACACGAAAGCAGCGATTCATTGCCGCCGTCCGAGGCGACCAGCCCGACGTAGTGCCTGTCGCGCCATTGATTCACAGCCGTTTCGCCCACACGACGCTGGGGCGCACGGACTGGCGGGCGGTGTTCGAAGTCCACCAGATGCTCGGCTCGTGCCACCACCGGGGACCCATCGGCTGCAGCGCAGGCTTCCGGTCGCCGGAGAGATACAGTGAGCCCATTTGCGAGTTGGAGCGCGCGCCCGATGGCCGGGTCACTCGCGAGTGGAAGATCGTCACCCCAAAGCGGACGATGGTGGGGGAGCAGATCTCCGGGTTCATTCCCCATGACCCGATCATCGGCACAACCACGAACTACCCGATCAAGACCGAGGAAGACTGGCGTGCGTTCCTCGAAGCGCGGCAACTCATGGCTGAGGGCTTCACCGGCGAGTACCACTTCGAGACGGTCGCCGAAGCCGTCGAGTTGGTGGGCGAAGAGGGGATGCCGAGTTGTGGGCTGGGACCGGCGTACACTTCGTTGGCCAGCCGCCGCGGCATGCAGGGCATGATGACGGATCTGTTGGACTACCCCGCTCTTATGGAGGAGTTGTTCGAGGCCGAGCGCCGAATGATGGAGAAGCACGTCGAGGCGTTCGTCGCTTCGCCGACCGAGGTCGCTTGGCTCGACGTGTGCTGGGCCACCGGCTCCCAGCTTGGGCCGAAGCTCTTCGAACGGTGGGCGTTGCCGGACATCGTGCGCGCGATGGAAGTGGTTCAGCGCGCGCCCGGCAAGTACCTCGGGCTCTACACCCTCGGGAAGATCCGCGAACTGCTGCCCATGTTCGCCGCCGCCGGCGTCCACTTCGTCGAGACCTTCGAGCCCAACGAGGGCGATATCACGCTCGCCGACGCGAAGCGGCTCTACGGCAAGAGAATGTGCCTCATGGGCAACTTTGACTGCCTCGTCCTCGCCCGGGGCACGGTGGACGATGCCCGAGCGGAAGCCCGCCGCTGCCTCCGCGAAGGCATGGAGGGCGGCGGCTACGTGCTGGTCACCGGAGACGAAGTGCCCGCTGACGCCAAGCTGGACAACCTGAAGGCGATGGTTGAGGTGGTTGAGGAGCACGGGCGGTACTGAGAGGCTGTGCCGTGACCGCGTCACTCCGGCTTCAGAACCGCTTCCTTGCTGGGCGCCAGCAGCGGCGGCACACCAAGCGGGGTGACGTAGAAGTCCTCCATCGCCATGCCCGAGGGGCGGGCCAAGCGCAGGCTCCAGATCTCGCCGGGCGAGGGCGCGTCCAGCGTTGCCGACAGCACGTAAGTCTGGGCGATGTTGTCCTTCTCTTCGACGACCGTACCGGCGGGGTCGCATAGCGCCGCCTTGACGCCCTCGCCAAGCCCTTCGCCGGAGACGCGGATGCCGAACTCAGTCGTCCCTTTGGGCACGTAGAGGAACACCTCGCCGGTGGCGCTGATGAAGTGCACCGACTGCTTTCCTGCGCTCAAGCTCAGCGGGTGCGAGCTGGTTACGAACCGCATCTGATTGGCGGCGGGCGTGGCCTTCACGCGGTAGAGACCGGTGGTCGGCGCGGTGAACTCGACTGTTGTGTCGCCCTCAAAGGGAGCCTCGACCTCTGCCACTTCGGCGCCCTCGGGTCCTGTCACGACTACTGGCATGACCGTCCCGGCGTACTTCCCCACCTGCACCTGCCTCACCGCGAGCCGGACGGTCTCACCGCCTGCGGCGTAGAGAACAGCATTGGCGACAGTGCGGAGGCCGAGGGCGGGCATGGCGTAGCGACTCGGGTCGGCATTCGGCGCCACCGGGACGAAGCTCGCCGTGGCCAGGTCGTACTTAGGGAAGCTCTTCAGCGCCAGCACGGGCATCCATTCCTTCAGCACCTCTTCCGTCAGCTTCACGTCGGTTCGCTGCCCGTCCTGCTCCAGGATCAGGTTGCCGGTGACCTCCGACGCCTTCAGCCCCCCGACCATGTCAAGGAAGCTCATCGGCGCGCGCTTGAGGCTATCGAGCACCACGCAGTCCTTGAACTCCACACCGCCGGTGTCCTGGTCGGCGCCCGCGCGGTTCCCGAGAACGATGGGACCGGCGGCTGGTGAGCCGGTGTTGCATTCGCTGACCGTACAGTTCTCGAAGCGGGTCCGGATGCCGGTGGGTGGGTTGTTGGTCACCAGGATGCCAGGGCCCTTGCTGCCCTCGAACTGGCAGTTGACAACCTCCATCGTGCCCTTGACGGCCTCGTCCACGGTATTGTCCGTGACCAGTCCGAAGCTGCCACCGGTGTTGCCAATGGCCTTGCAGTTCTCGAACCGCAGCGACACCGGCTCGGTGGCGGCGCTAAGGGGCGGCAGGTAGAGCACGTAGCCCCAACTGCCGTTGTTCTCCGACACGCAGTTGCGCATCGTCACGTTGACCAGCCGCTCTTCCGGGTGGTTGGGCTCGAAATCAATGCCCGCCTGCGGCGCGGTGCCGGCCGTGTCGCGCATGACGACGTTTTCGATGAGCAGGTTCTCGGCGGTGATGACGCTGATGCCCTGCCGGTACTGCCGGTCGCAGATCAGGTCCTTGAGCACGATGTCCTTGTTGGTCACCCACTGCTTGCCGGTGCCCAGGTAGACGCCGTCACCGCCGCTCTCCAGCAGGTGCAGACCGAACACCTGGACGTTGGTGGACGACATGAGCTGCAGCGAATGCCGCCACTCGGCCTTCTTGTACGGCGGGGCAGCATAGTCGTCTCGGTGCATGCGCCAGGTGGCTCCGTACCCGCGGATCGTGATGTTCTCTTTGTTGCGGGCGCTGAACAGACTGTCATTGCCGCCCAGGAAGGCGCCCTGCTTGGCAGCGATCTCCACGCCCTTCTCGAAGAGGATCTCCTGATTGGACGCCAACTGAATCGGCTCCACGACCCAGGGCTGGCCGACGTTGTCTACGGTCAGCTTGGGGACGCCCGAGTCGAGGGCAGCCTGTAGACAGGCTGTCGCGTCGATGGCGTCGAAGCCCCACCAGGAAGCCTTCGCTTCCTTGAGCTTCCCCGAAGCCACGTCGTCGACGGCTTGCTGGTTGACCTCGCTCCAAGCGGAAACGAGCGCGGCGATCCCTAACAGCAGGGCCCAGGCAGTTGTGGTTCTCATGGCGGTGTCCGTTCCTCTCTCAGAATGCAGCGGGCGGTCGCCCCGATTCCTGACCACCCCGACGTCCGTTCGGCGGGGTCATTCGCCGCACTCCCGCAAACACCTGCACGGGTCGGTTCAGGGGCGTGTCATCCCCAGTGATGCCAGAGACCTGACCCAGACAGTCTTCCCCTTGATCGAACAAGCCGAATGATACCGGCACCGCGACCAACTTGACGGGCCGGCAGGGGTGGACGGACCTCGTCGCAAGCAGCTTGATCGCGACCCGTTGAGCGTCCGCCATCGCGGCGGTAACCGCCGGCAGGCTCCAGCGAGCGGTCTTTACGGCTCTCTCCCGAGTATTGCAGTCCGCCTTCGGAGCTGGGGAGACCTGCTTCTTCGGCTGTGCCGCGCCACGGCCTTGACAGATGCTGTATAGTCAAGTGCTGCCCGACATGGAGGTGAGGTTCCCGCCCATGCCCCAAAGCCCAATGAATGGCCGAGAGCGGCTGCTCACCGCAGTTCGCCACGAGGAGCCGGACCGCGTACCCATCTGCCCGCGAATCAACTGGGCGTGGCTCGATCCTGACAAGAGCCACCGTCTCGAGGAACTCTACGGCCTGAGCCTCGACCCGATGGAGATCCTCAGCACGCGGACACCCAACTACGCGCGCACCTACCCCGAGCAGTACGCCCTGCCGGACGTGCGCGTCGAGCAGACGCGCTACGAGGAGGGCAACTACCAGGTTGTGGAACGCACGTTCCACACGCCGGCCGGCGCGCTGTCGGACCGCACCAAGATCCCGCCGGGTGGGCGCGAGTACGGCATGTCGCCCAACCCGTTCAAGACTGAGTTCCTCGTCAAGAGCCGCGACGACCTCCCCGCGCTCCGCTACCTCCTGCCCGAGATCGGCGGGAACTACGACCATGCGGTCGCTCGACAGCGGGAGCTTGGCGACCGCGGCGTGGTCAGGGTCAACGTCTACAGCAAGCTCTGCCGCCAAGCCGGCGATGTCCGCAATCTGCAGGACCTGATGGTGGACTACTATACCCGCGAAGGTTGGGAACACACCGAAGTCCCGGTGCGACTTCGGCTCCGTCTGGGAGAATCCCCTCTGTCCTCCGTCTGCTGCACGCCTGCCGGGGAAGTTCCGCGAACTTCCACTTCGGTGTGTTCCCAACCTTCGCGGGTATACGTGGACCGGCCGTTCTTCGACGAGCTACTGGCCCTCTTCCAGGCGCGGACGATGGCTGAGACGAAGGCCGTCATGGAGGCGGGCGTCGAGTGGGTTTTCGCCAACTGCTACTACAACAGCCTTTCGGCAGGCTGGTCGCCGGCGATCT
The DNA here is from genome assembly GCA_002779825.1 of Armatimonadetes bacterium CG06_land_8_20_14_3_00_66_21. Lineage (GTDB taxonomy): Bacteria > Armatimonadota > Abditibacteriia > CG2-30-66-41 > CG2-30-66-41 > CG2-30-66-41. The sequence goes on from PEVN01000471.1 coordinate 17,801, forward strand.
TCCGAGAGGTCTTCGTCCCGAGCGTCACGGCGCAGGTCGAACTGGTCCACCGCGATGGTGGCTATGTAGACTACTACGACGACGGCAAGCTGGCCCACAGCATGGAGATGCTGGCCGATTGCGGCGTCGATGTGCTGGAGACCTGTACCCCGCCGCCGGTGTGCGACTTCGATCTGCGCGAGGCCAAAGCCATGGTCGGCGACCGCCTCGCCCTGAAAGGCTACGTCGATCTGCTGTAGGTCGTCCAGCGCGTCATCAAAGGAGTCATCTCGTGAGAACCAAACTCGCAACGCCTTTCGCGCTTCTCTGCGCTCTGGCATACTCGGCAGTTTGCCCTGCCGCACCAGGAGGAGATATGCAGATTCACGGTGAGAGCCTCGTTCTGGCCAAGATGGAGCCAGGCAACCTCTGTTTCGACCACGTGAAGAAGGGCAGTCTGGTCGTGCGCAGCACCTTCGTCGCCGGGAAGGAGGGCAGCGTCGTCTACGACGAGGGCACCGACTATGTCGTGGACTACGCCGCGGGCACCCTCGCCCGCACTGCCAACTCCCGCATTCCGGACTACTCGACCCACTGCCTGTATGGGCAGAAGGACTTCGATCACACCAAGTTCACCGACTTCGGCAATCACCGCTGCTTCGTCTGGGCGGACTACGAGACGACCAACGGCCGGGCGTGGGCCGCGCCGAATGACCAGCGCGCGTTCCTGACCGAGGTGAGAACGAAGCTGGAGGCGGGAGGCCCATTCAAGATTGCGTCGTACGGCGACAGCATCACTGCTGGCGGTGAGGCGTCGGAGGTGCCGTTCCGGTTCCAGCAGCGGTTCGGCAACTATCTGCAGACCAAGTTCCCCAAGGCCGAGGTCGAGGTGCAGGACGTTTCCATCTCGGGGTACTCGTCCCAGCAAGGCATCGATTGGTTTGACAAGTACATGGGAACGGTGGAGAAGCCCGACCTGGCACTTGTGGGCTTCGGCATGAACGACCACAACATCGGGGGCCCGGAGCCGGGGAAGTTCAAGGACAACCTGGTCGAGATCGTCAGGATGATTCGGGAGCGCAAGGGCGCTGAGGTGATCCTGTTCTCGGCATTCCCGCCCAACGACAACTGGCACTACGGCACCCACCGGATGGCCCTGTTCGCCGCGGCCACCAAAGACGCGGCGGCGGAAGCCAAGTGCGCGTACGTGGACGTCTACAGCACCTGGGAAGTGGTGCTCAAGCGGAAGGACCAGCCGTCGCTGCTGGGCAACAACATCAACCATCCCAACGACTTCGGCCACTGGCTGTACGAGCAGGCGTTTGGGGCGATGGAGTTCTGACGGCATGCGACAGCCTCAAGGAGGAATCTGACAATGACAAACTACATTCGAGCGGCCCGCTTAGGGTCTTTGGCGTCCTTGCTGTTGCTGCCGGCCCGCGCTGCCCAGGCCGAAGACGCCGGCGCCTTGCAGTTGGCAGAAGGCTCCCGGACGCAGTACGTCATCGCGCTGTCGGCAGACGTCTCGGTCCCGGAGAGGACCGCCGCCGCGGAGTTGGCGGCGTACCTGAAGAAGATCACCGGGGCGGCGTTCGCCACTGTGACGCCGGAGCAAGCCGCGGGCCGGCCAGTTCTCGCCGTCGGCTCGGCTGCGGCTGCACCCAAGCTGGGCCCGGACGCCGCCAAGCTGGCCCCCGAAGAGTGGATCGTGCGGAGCGTCGGCCGGGACCTGTGTCTCGTCGGCGGGGGGCCGCGTGGCACGCTGTATGCGGTTTACCACTTCCTGGAAGACGTGGCCGGCGTTCACTGGTGGAACCCGTGGGAGGAGACGGTACCGCGTCGGCCCGCCCTGGAGGTCGGTCCGCTCAACCTACAGCGCCGGCCGACGTTCCGCTATCGCGACATCTACATGCTCTACGGGCGTGACGGTGGGCGGTTCGCAGCCCGCAACCGCCTGAACCGCGAAGGCGACAGCGCAATCACCAGCGAGTACGGCGGCACACTGGCCTACGGGCCACCGTATCACGTGCACACCTTCTTCCTCTACTTCCCGCCCAAACAGCACTTCGCCGCCCACCCGGGGTGGTACTCGCTGATCGACGGAAAGCGCGTCGGCGAAGGCGCCCAGCTCTGCCTCACCAACCCCGAGCTGCGCCAGGCGTTTCTGGCCAAACTGCGCGACTACCTCGCCACCTCTTGGGCCGCGGCCAAGGCCGCCAATCTGCCGCCGCCGCTGGTCTTCAGTGTCTCCCAAAATGACTGGGCCAACCCGTGCCAGTGCGAGTCGTGCCAGGCGATCGCCAAAGCCGAGGGCTCCGAGTCCGGGCCGCTGCTGGACTTTGTGAACTTCCTGGCAGACGGCATCAAGGACGAGTACCCCGAGGTCTTCCTCGACACGTTGGCCTACCAGTACACCCAGCAGGCGCCGAAGTCGCTGAAGTGCCGCGACAACGTGATCGTCCGCCTGTGCGACACCCAAGCCGATATGCTCAAGCCGCTCACCGCACCAGAGAACAAGGCCTTCTGCGACCACTTGGCTACCTGGGGCAAGGTGTGCCGCAATCTGCGCGTTTGGGACTACGCCGTCACCTACGGCAGCCCGTCGGGTATGCCCCTGCCCACCACCCACACCTACGGACCCGACTACCGCTTCTACGCCGCCCACAATGTCGAGGGCGTCTTCACCGAGTTGGAGTACCCGCTGCTCGCCGATCTGCGAGACTTCAAGATCTGGACGATGATGAAGACCCTCGAGAACGCCGACGCCGACTACGACCAACTCACCGACACCTTCATGAACGGCCACTACGGGCCGGCGGGCAAATCGGTCAAGACCTACCTGAGGGCGCTGGAGAAGGAAGCCGTAGATCGCAAGAGCACCAGCACCTGCTGGCAGGCCTCGCCCATGCGGCTGGGCTATCTCAATCTCGCCTTTGTCACCCGGGCGCAGAAGCTGTTCGACGAAGCCGAACGGGCAGTGAGCACCGACGCCGAGCTGCTACGGCGGGTGCGTTTCGCGCGGCTGCCGCTGGATCGGGCCTCCATTGCCTGCTACTCGAAGCTGATGAGCGAGTGGCTGGGCGAGCACGGGGGGCCGGAGGGGTTTCCGCTGGATCGGGAGGCGGTGGGCGCGCGGGCGCTGGCCACGTGGTGCGCCGAGATTGACCGGCGCGTGCCCGAAGCCCAGCGCGCCAAGGAGAAGCTGACCGCCGAAGGCGAGATCCAGCGCTTCGCCATGGTGCCCGGCACGCTCAAGCTGCCGGAGAAGTTCCGCGACCTGCCTCGCGGCACGGTCTACGACTACACCGCTCTGATGACTCGGAACTGGAACGATGTCGTGAAGGTGGTCAAAGACCCGGAGGCCGAGAGCGGGATCACCAACCGCCTGGACCTGACCGCCGAAGACGTCACCAACCCGGAGAAGTACGTGCTGCCGATGCCGTGGGGGCTCTACGGAACGGTGGACAAGAAGTTCGTCGGTGGTGCACCAATCAAGGCGGAGGACATCCCCGAGGCGGGCTACCACTGGTACAAGATGGGGACCTTCCCCGTGGAGCCCGGCTACTACCTGTACTTCTTCTGGAGCTGGATCATCCAGCTTGACGTAGACAACGTGTACGACCCCGCCAAGCCGGACCAGCAGTTCGAGTGCTGGGCGCGAATCAAGTTCGAGGGACCGCGCTTCCCCCATGCGAAGCCGGGGGAGACCGACGCCATCTGCGTCGAACGAGTCGTGCTGGTGAAGGCGAGGTAGCTTGTGTCATGTGTCACGTGACACCTGGCACCTGACACCCATCCCCCCGGAGCCCAAACATGACACAAACACTTGCAGCCGTTTCGCTGGCATTGCTGCTAACGGGGAGCCTGTCGCCTCTCGCTAACGCCGCGCCGGTGCGCGTCGCCTACCTGTACTGCGACTGGCCCGACGGGCAGGCTTCCTTCAAGGACGAGTTCGACCAGGCCTTCGCGGCACTCGGCTGGCAGGTCACGAAGTTTGAGAACAAGCAGGCGAAGGACCTCAGCGGTCGGCTGGGCGACTTCGACGTGGTCGTGGGCGGCGGGGTGAGCAATCTCACCAACCCCCAGGACTTCAAGCCGTTCGCAGCCCAGTGGCAGGCGTTCCTGGAAGGAGGAGGCGTCGTCCTGGCTACCGACGCCTCCTACGCCGGTATCAACGCGAGCTGGATCGGCGGCCTCGACTCGGCCTTCGGCACCACCAGCGCCATGTGTAGCGCGCACAAGCAGCCCAGCCCCGAAACGGCTGCCGTCAGGTTCAGTGCCGACGATCCGCTGCTGTCCGTGCCCGCCGACCTGCGGGCCGGTCTGGCCGCCAAGGCGAACTGGGCACATCTGGAGCAGGTTGGGCCAGGCTGGGTGGTCGATGTCCGGTGTTTCGACGACCAGCCGCTGTTCGTGCATCGGGCCGTCGGCAAGGGTCTCCTCATTGTCACGAGCTACTTCCGCTTCATGGGCCCTGGCCCGGCCGCCACCGCCCTGTTGCGCAACGCCATGGCGCTGGCGAAGACCAACCAGCAAGGTTTGCGGTTGCTCAGCCTGACGCCGCCGGGGTCGGCGTTGGGGCGGAACCGGACGGCGATCCGGCTGCGGAACGCCCTGGATCAGCCGGCCAAAGTGAGCGCGCGGCTATCGCTGACGGGGAAGGCGCCGCTGCCCCCGGCAACCATCGAGCAGACGCTCCCCGCCCAGGGAGACGGCGAGTTGCTGCTCAACTACGACCTCCCCGCCCGGGGGGAGTACCACGGCGCCCTTGAGCTGCTCAAAGACGGCAACCTCTTTCTGACCGCGCCGTACAATCCCACCGTCCCGGAGCTGGTGAGGGTGACCGTCCGCTCACGCCACCAGTACCTTCACTACGGCACGTTGACGGCCCGGGTAACGCTCGCCCCTGAGCTGGCGGAGCGCCTCAAGGGTCTGACCGTGAGCCTGCAGCTCGTCGGCGGCAAGGCGCCCGGCAAACCGGCAGTCGTCAAGCCGACAGCCCTGCAGTTCGAGCAAACGCTTCCCCTTGCCGGCCTGAAGCCGGACAGCTACCGGCTCGTCGCCAGCCTCGGTCAGGACGCCAAGGAGTTGGGCCGCGGCGACGTCCTGGTGCTGCTCCACTCGGAGCCGACGGTGAAGTTCAACGACAAGGGCGTCTGCTACGTGCGCGGCAAGCCCTTCTTCCCGCTGGGGATGTACCACGTCGCCTGGGGGGCGAGCCGAGAGGAGATGCTCAAGTGCGTCGAGGACCTGGCCGCCGCTGGCTTCAACGCTGTCCACACCAGTTGCACCAACCTGGAGGTCTTCCAGGAAGTGCTCGACAAGGCCCAGACGTTGGGGCTGCATGTCCTCCCCGAGGGTGTCGGGGCGACGTCCCCGGGCTTGCAGCGCTTCAAGGACCATCCGGCCATTCTGGCATGGAACTCCGGCGACGAACCCGACTGCGCCAACGTCTCTCCCGAGAAAGTCGGGGAAGCAGTGGACGCCATTCGCGATGTCGACCCCAACCATCTGATCTACACCACGGTAGCCAACCCCGCCCTGCTGAGCCAGTACGCCCCCTGCACCGATGTGCTCTCCAACGACCCGTATCCCCTCGCCAACGGCAAGATCGACACCTTGGCTGTTGCCAGCGCCACCGCGCGAGCGCGGGCTGCAGTAGGACCGGGGCGGGCGCTCTGGATGGTCCCACAGTGCTTCGGCTACGCGAAGGGCCCCTGGCAAGTCCCCACCCCGGCGCAGGAGCGGTCGATGACCTACCAGGCGCTGATCGAGGGCGCCAACGGGCTCATCTGGTACGTGTACGATGACAAGCAGTTCAAGGTGCTCGACCACCCGGACCTCTGGGCGATGATGCAGCAGCTCACCGCGGAGGTCAAAGCACTCACGCCGATCCTGTTCGAGCCCGCCCAGGACGGCCAGCGCTTCGCCACCGGCCCGGACGACTGCCTTCGCGGCGTCTCGATCAAACAGGACCGCGAGTTGACCATTCTGACTGCGCACACCAACGAGAAGGACCTCGGCCAGCAGGAACTGGCTGCCCCCGGCTTGCCCGCTACCGGCAGAGCTGAAGTGCTGTTCGAGAACCGCACGCTGAACGTGGGCGGCGGGAAGATCAGGGACGGGTTTGCACCGTATGCGGTTCACGTCTACAGGGTGAAGCTTCCATAGCGCCCAGGTCTTCCTCTATTCCGAGCCGCGCGCGTCAGCAAGCGGGTCTCCGCGGCACCCGCTTGCTGACGCGCGGCTCGGAATCGGCGGCGAGCAATCAGCACCGAAGGAGTACCACCAACCCGATGACCTCCCGCGAACGCATGCTCACAGCCATGCGCAACCAGCAGCCGGACCGCATTCCCGTGGCGCCGGACCTCTCGAACATGATCCCCTGTCGGCTGACCGGCAAGCCCTTCTGGGACATCTACCTCTACCAGGATCCGCCGCTCTGGCGCGCCTACATGGACGCGGTGAAGTACTTCGACATGGACGGCTGGGTCTACAACCTGGACGGGTTCACGGTCAGTGACCCGGAGGCGCCGCCGGCCCCGGCCGATCTGGATGTCAAGCACGAGACCATCATCGTCGAGCGAACGACGAAGCGCCTGGTGACCCGTGCCTATTCCGAGCGCAAAGGACACGCGAAGGAGTGGGCCAGCGCGGTCACGGTGTACCCGGTGGCCGACCCGCCGACCACCTTGCTGGCGCACAAGATCGGCCTGGAGCAGGCACCCGACAAGTGGTGGCCGATTGAGGGCGTGAAGCCCCAGAAGCAGGGGTTCGACCTGCTCCGCGAGGCGCTGGCGTTGTTCGACGGACGAGGCGTCATCGGCGCCTTCGTCGGTCCGCCGCAGCTCGGCAACCCCGATCTGGGTTGGGGGTACTCCATCTACGACTATCACGACCGACACGACGAGGTCGTGGAATGGAGCCGCCGCGTCGCGCTGGAGGCGGAGGCATACCTCAAGCGCGTCCTCGCCGGCCCGGTCCGACCGGATTTCATCCTGACGGGTGGCTCCGGGCTGCTGGTGTTCAACACGCCGGCCATCGCGCGCGAACTGACCTTGCCCTGCCTGAAAACCATCACTCGGATCGCGAAAGAGGCAGGCATCCCGTCCCAGATTCACTGTTGCGGCCCCGAGCGGGAGCTGGTCAAGCTCGCGGCGACGGAGACCGACCTGTCCTCCATCAACCCGCTGGAGATCCCGCCCATGGGCGATTGCGACCTCGCGGAGATCAAGCGGTCCTTTGGGCACCGGCTCAGTCTCATGGGCAACCTGCACACCACCCACGTCATGCTTCGCGGCAGCGTGAGGGCGGTCCGGCGCGAGAGCCTGAAGGCCATCCGTGTCGCTGGCGAGGACGGGGGCTTCATCCTGTCCACCGGCGACCAGTGCGGCCGCGACACCCCGGACGCCAACCTCCGCGAGATGGTGAATGTCGCCCGCGAGTTCGGCGCCTACCCGCTGGACTTCGCCCGTATTGACCGGGAGATCGGGGCGCTGAGCTGATTCCTGGCTGCCTGGGGGACCTCGCTGCGGTACTGCAGGTGCGGCTCGGGCCAGGCGCGGCGAGGGCGGTGTCTGGGCCGCCGGGATAGAGCAGCATCGGCCATCGGGAAGTGCGATTAGACAATGGGGGGAAGCTCACTGGGGGGCTTGGGCAGCTTCCTGGAAGAGGAAGTCAAGCTTGCCCGCCTTCGAATCCTCCTCGATCTCCCGGTCCCACTCCCGCCAGTCGCGTTCGAGGAACCAGCGCCGGAACTGGCTGTACTCACGTTCCGGCAGGGAAGCGACGGCAGTCTGAAGATCGGCAACGTTCGTCATCTCGGCTACTCCTCTCCGGGCGTTGCGGCATCGGTTCCCAGCAGCCACAGCCGGACGGCGGCCGCTGGCCGAGCGCCCCGTGCGCCCAGGCTGTCCACTCCCCGATCTGGTGCGCATTCCACCGGAGCCTCCGGCGAGGGTCAAGGGCAGGCGACGACGCTGAGCAGTTCCACGCGTCACCGAGATCGATGGCGGGTTCTACTTCCGGCTTCGCCCCAGCACGCACTATAGGTCGCGCAGCG
>PEVN01000264.1:0-7897 GCA_002779825.1 Armatimonadetes bacterium CG06_land_8_20_14_3_00_66_21
GAGGCGGTGGGGCACTTGCTGGCGGTGGTATTGGACAAGGTAGCCAACTACAACACGGTCATGGCGCGGTGGCCGCCGGATCTCGCCGCTGTCCGCAGCACTTTTGACCGTCACGACTACTCTTTCAAGGCCACGTGGGCCGAGATGGCCTGGTGTGTCGCCGGTGCCGGCTTGGCGTGGGCGATCGCCAACGTCTTAGACGCCTACGGGAAGTTAGCGAAGCTGCCGCGAAGCGAGGCGGCCGCACCTGCCACCATCACCAAAGGCTCCGCGACGAGCCTGTGGGAGGTGGAGGACGGCAGCCTGGCGGCGGTAGTGGTGGACCCGCCCTACGCCGACAACGTGCAGTACTCCGAGCTGGCCGACTTCTTCTACGTCTGGCTGAAGCGCACCCAAGGCCACCGGCGGCCGGAGTGGTTCTCGACGTACCTGTGCGAGCACGACGAGGAAGCGGTGGTGAACGTCGCTCGGGTTCGCAGCGGGGAAGGGCTTGGTCAGACCGATTGGTCCGATCCGACCGATCCGACGGATCCGACCGATGCGACTCCTCGCCAGCGCGCACAGGCCTTCTACCAACGCCTGATGGGCGACGTCTTCGCGGAGTGCCACCGCGTCTTGCGCGATGACGGCGTGCTGACGGTCATGTTCACCCACAAGCAGCAGAGCGCGTGGGCGGCGCTGTTCGAGTCACTGATCGCCGCTGGCTTCACCATCACCGCCACCTGGCCGGTGCAGACCGAGAGCCAGCACAGCCTGCACCAGGCGCAGAAGAACGCGGCGCAGAGCACGGTGCTGCTCGCTTCGCGGAAGCGGGTGGGCGGGGGAGCGGATGGGCGGGGGAGCGAAGTGGGGTACTTCGATGAGGCGATGCAGGCAGCGATTCGGGAGGCGGCGCAACGGGCGGCGGCTCGGATGCGCGAACAAGGGCTGAACGCGGTGGACCAGTTGGTAGGGGCGTTCGGGCCGGCCATGGAGGTGTTCACCCGGTACGCCGAGGTCCGCACCGACACCGGCGAGGTGGTGCGTGTTGAGCAGGCGATCCAGGTGGCGGCTGACGCGGTGATCGACTGGCGGGTCGAGCAATTAGCCGCCCGCGGACTCGACGACGTGGACGCCGAGAGTCGGTTCGCCCTGCTCTGCTGGGATGTCTTAGGCGCGGCCGAGTTCCGGTTCAATGAAGCCATGCTGCTGGGCCGCTCGGTCGGCATGGACGTGCAAGCATTGAAGGACGCGGGGCTGGTGAAAACCAGTGGCGACAAGGTGACGCTGCTGTCGGCCAAGGAGCGCCGCCGCGATCGCGCACTGCGCGACGAGCAGGTGAGCATGGGGGCGGATGTGCAGGTGGGCTGGGGTGCGGCTGGGCAGGGCAGCGGCTCATCCGCACACCCGCCCACCCGCTCCCCTGCCCGAAAGCGCACCCGCACCTCCGCGAGGAAGGTTCACCCGAACGACCACGCTTTCCACACCGCCCTCGACGCCTGCCACGCCCTGGCGCTGAAGTACGCCGAAGGCGGCGGCGAGCAAGCCGGCATCGGCGCCGCCCGCGGTCTGGCGCGGCAACAGGGGTGGACGGCCGAAAGCCCGTGCGGCAAGCTCATGACCGCGCTCGTCCACGCCGCCCCCGAAGCCGTCCGCCTCCCCGGCGACAGCAAGACGGCAGCCGTCGACTTCCCCGAGTTCCGTGCCTGGCACGCCCTGCTCCAGCCGCTGTTCGGCGCCGAACCACCGACGTGGGAGAAGAAGAAACCGGCCCAGTTGGCGATGTTGGAGGAGTGAGCGGGCGTGCGGATGAGCGGGTGGGCAGGGGAGCGGGGGGGGGCGGCGTAGTAAGAGGCACACGGAAGAATGGAGGCCGTTGACGATGGTGAAGACGCATAGGGACTTGGAGGTGTCCCAACTGGCGTTTGAGACCTCGATGGAGGTGTTCCGGCTATCAAAACAGTTTCCGCAACAGGAAACCTATTCGTTGACGGCTCAGATTCGGCGGTCGTCGCCGTCGGTCAGCTCCAACATCTCCGAGGGCTGGCGCAAGCGCAGGTATGAGGCCGCCTTCGTCAGCAAGCTCAACGACGCCGAGGCGGAAGCCGCCGAGACGCAGACATGGCTCGAATACGCCGAAGCGTGTCAGTATGCCGCCCCGGACGAAGTCAAGCCGCTGTACGAGAAATACGACCACGTCATTGGGATGCTGGTCAACATGCAAAACAACCCGAAACCGTGGCTCCTGCCATCGCGTCGATAGGTGCATCGTGCCCACCCGCTCCCCAACTCCCCCGCCCACCTGCTCACCCGCACACCGGCTCCGCTCGCACGACTGGCCGCGCTTCCTCGAAGGTCCCGATCCGGACCTCCGGGACCGGCTGTACGTGCCCGGTCTGAAGTGCGCCGTCCGCTACGACCGTTGCTGCGCGTACTTCTCCAGCCGCGTTCTGTCGGCCGCGGCAGCGGGGTTTGGTGGGCTGATCGAGAACTTGCTGGCCCTCGGCGACGCGGCACCACGGCCGGCTGTTCGCCTGTTGGTCAATGAGGAACTGTCGAAGCAGGATGCCGACGCGCTGCTTGAACGGAGCGACCCGACCGGTCTGATCCAGCACTTGCTCCGCCGCTTCAAGACGCCGAAGACGGCTTTCGAACGAACGCGGCTGCGGATGCTGGCCTGGCTGGTCAACGAGAGGCTGCTGGCGGTCAAGGTGGGCGTCATGCGCCACAGCGAGGGGATTGCCCACGCGAAGTTCGGCATCCTCGGGGACGGCGACGGCGACGAAGTGGTCTTCGCCGGCAGCGACAACGAAAGCGCGCAGGCGTTGCTGGCCAACTACGAGGAACTGGAGTTGAGCACCTCCTGGGGCGACCCCGACCGACTTGCCTACTTCCGCGATAAGTTCGAGCGGCTCTGGCAGGGCACGCACCCGTATGTTCGCACGGTGGAGTTGCCACAGGCCGTCAAGGAACGCCTGCTCAAGTTCGTGCCGCCGGAGCCGCCGCTGGTCGAGCCGGTGGACGAAGAGCGTGGTGCGCTCCGCACGGCGTTGCTCTGGCAGTTCCTGGCGGCGGCGCCCTACTTGGAGAACGGCGAAGCTGCCTGCGACGCCACGGCGCTGGTGGACGTCTGGCCCCACCAACGCCTCGTGGTGGACGACACCGCCGCTGCCTGGCCGGCGGGCCGCCTGCTGTGCGACGAAGTCGGCATGGGCAAGACCATCGAGGCAATCCTGGTCCTCCGCCGCCTGCTGATGGGCCGAGGGGTCAAACGGGCGCTCCTGTTGCTGCCCGCTGGTCTGCTTGAGCAATGGCAGGGGGAGCTGCGGGAGAAGGGCGCGCTGTTGGTGCCGTATTTTGACGACCGCGCCCTGCACTACCCGGATGACACTTTGAGTCCCTGCACGCCGCAAGCGGCATTCGCGGAGGACCTCGTCATGGTCAGCCGCGAGTGGGCGCGGACGGAGAGCAACCGCCGCCACGTTCTGAGCGCGCCCAAGTGGGACTTGGTGCTGCTGGACGAAGCCCACGCCGCCCGCCGGCGGGAGGCGAAAGAGGGGCAGTTCAACGCGGGGAACCTGCTGCTGAGTCTCCTGCGCGACCTGCAACTGCGAGGCCGCACGCGGAGCATTCTGCTGCTGAGCGCGACCCCGATGCAAACTCAGCCGTGGGAGCCGTGGGACCTGCTGACGGTTCTCGGTGTCGGCGGCCCGTGGGCGGTCGAGTTCGGCGACCTCCGGGAGTACCATGCCGCGATGGCGTCTCTACAGTCGGGACGGGCCACACACGCCGCGGTCAGGCCGGCCGCGCGGCTCCTGGCCGGCGAGACGGACTTCCCGGCGCATCCCTCCGGGAAGATCCAGCTTCCCGCGGACCGGGGCCGGTTGGCGACGGCACTGGCTGGCGGTCTCGCGCGACAACAGGCAGAGAGCGCCACTTGGCTCCGCAAGGGCTCGCCACTCTCGCGGACGATGCACCGGTTCACTCGCGACACGCTCCGCTGCTACTACGAGCGCGGAGTACTGGCCGCAGAGCCGCCGAGGCGGCAGGTGCGCGATGTGACCTTCGACTATGAGTGGCAGGCCGAGCGGGACGTGTACGAGTCCGTTAGCCGCTATATTGACGAGAGATTTGCCCTGGCGCCGGGCGACCACACTGGGAAGGGATTCGTCCGCACCATCTACCGGCGACGGGCGGCCAGCAGCCCCAGAGCACTGGAGAACAGCCTGGAACACCGACTGGAACGCCTGGAGCGCTACCTCCAGCGCAAGCGCGTCGTCTGGTGGCTCCCTGACGAGGAAGCGGAGACGGACGTTCGCGACCTGGCAGACGAGGACCTCGAGGAGGAGCAGATCCCAGCCTCCGAACCGCCCACGCCCGAAGCCGCCCGCGCAGAGCAGGAGCAGATACAGAACCTGCTTGCTGAACTGCGCGCCTTGGGCACAACGGACACCAAACGCGACCGCTTCTGCAAGGTGCTTGACGAGGTTCGCTCAGACGGCCGCCCTGCCCTGGTGTTCACCTGCTACACCGACACGCTGGGCTACCTTCGAGAGGAGCTGCGGCCGCGCTTCCAGGAGACGCTCGCCTGTTTCAGCGGTCGCGGCGGCGAGGTGTGGCAAGGCGAGTGGGTGACTGTCCCCAAAGCAGAGATCACGTCACGTCTCGACAACGGTGAGTTGCAGGTGCTGCTCTGTACCGACGCCGCCAGCGAGGGATTGAACCTGCAGGCGGCGGGCGCCCTCCTCAACTACGACCTGCCGTGGAACCCCAGCAAGGTGGAGCAGCGCATCGGCCGCATCGACCGGATCGGCCAGCGGCACGCCGACCTGCCGGTTGCGAACCTGTTCCTCGCCGATAGCGTGGACCAGCGCGTCTACGAGGTTCTCCGAATGCGGTGCCGGCTGTTCGAGCAGTTCGTCGGGCCGATGCAGCCGGTGCTTGCCCTGGCCCGGAAAGCCCTGCGCAACGATCCGCCCCCCGCGGAGCTGCAACGGCTGTTGGCCGAGATGGAGGCAATGGCCAAGACCGCCGCCGTCACCCCGGAAATCGGCGCCGCCTTCGCCGCCTCCGAAGCTGCCGACGCTCCGACCGGCGATGCGCCCGTGACCCGCGAGGACCTCCGGCAAGCCCTCGACGCATTGACAGCGGCCGAAACGGCGCCCTCGGCAACCAGGCTCCGCGGACTTGACGGCTGGCGATTGAGCCGCGTCGGCAGGTCCAACCTGCGCGTGTCGCTGGACGCGCAATCGCTTGAGCGGGACGAGAAACTCATCCCTCTATCGCTCACGGACGAGACGGTACGACGTATCGCCGACAAGCTGCCGTTGCCGCGGGGGAAGTCGCCGCTTGTCATCGAGTACGCCCAAGTTGGCGCGTTTCGCTGCGCCGAGGTGCGCTGGGCGGCGCCGGACAGGGACGTGCGCATCCGCTCTGTCAAGCACTTGCAGGAGCTGTGCAATGGCTGGGACGGCGCGCCGCCGCCGCAAGACCGGCTGCTCAAGGCCGAGGAGAAGTGCCGGCGCGAAGCGCTGCGGCGAGTCACCCGCGCCCAGCGGGACGCGGCAGTCCGTGAGCGCCGTGCTCTCGAAGCGCAAGTCGCGGCGGCGCGACTCCGACTGCTCCGCGAGCTGGGCCGAACCCTGCGTTGCCACGGTTCGGGCGACCTGAACCAGACGTGGCACCGATTGATGCAGGCAGAAGGGCCGGGCGGACGGTATCGGCGGTGCTACGAGCGGCTTGGCAACTGGCACGATTGGCAGGAGGACGAGCTGGCTGACCTTCGCGAGTACGTGGACGCCCTGACCAGGAACGACATCGAGGGCCGCCTGCTCGGCAGCCAGCTCGACGCTGCGCTCGCCGACCCCCGAGGGCAGGCGGTTGAGACCTTGAAGGAGAATACGACCGTACCTGCCGGCGCGTAGTCGGCGACGGGCCACGCGCTTGGCGCGCGCGGCGAGGACAAAGCGCCATGTCGGACCGCAACCGCAACGAAGGCCATCGCAAGCGACTGCGAGAGCGCTTCCTGAGGTCGACAGCCTCGGCGTTTTCGGACCACGAACTGCTTGAGTTGTTGCTTACCTTCGCCATTCCCCGACGAGACGTGAAGCCCCTTGCGAAGGAGCTGCTGACCAAGTGCGGCGACCTGGCCGGGGTGCTTGGTGCGCCGCTGGACGTGCTTCGGCAGGTGGCGGGCGTCGGCGACGCTGCGTGCGTGCTCATTCGGCTGGCGGCTGCCCTGCTTCCCGAATCCCAGCGACCGGAGCGCCGTCCGAAGCGCCGTTCCGCGCAGACGGTCGAGGAAGCCGTCCAGTCGGTCCGGGACCTCGTCCACGGCAGGCGCGAGGAGCAGTTGCACGTGCTGCTGCTGGATGCTCAGAACCGAGTCATGGCAACGGAAGTCGTGGCCCAAGGCACTGCCGATCAGTTCACCGTCTACCCGCGGCAGATTCTGGAAGTAGTGTTGTCCCACCGGGCGGCGGGGTTCATCCTGGCGCACAACCATCCTTCCGGAGCGGCCAGACCGTCGGAGGCAGATCGGGAGTTGACGCGCCGCGTTCTGTCGGCGGCGGTCTCGCTGGGGGTTCGGTTTGTGGACCATCTGGTTCTGGGTCGCACCTCCCAGTACTCGTTCGGGCAGTCGGAGCCGGCACTCCTGCAGTGAGGCAGAGGCATGCCGCCTCGCGGTCCGTCTACGGTCCGCCCTGCATGCGCTCGCCCACGATCGCGTGCAGTCGACTGCGTGGGCAGCACGGCGACTCCGTGACGCTGGAACAGTGCTCCAGCGCGGGGCCGGTGAATCGGCTGAGCGCTACAGATTCGTCAGCCGAGGCTGAGGTCCTCGTCTGTCACGTCATCTTTGCGGCCGTCCATGACCAAGACGGCGAGGGCGTCGGTGGAGGTGTGGTCGCCAAGCTCCATTGTCCCACCCTGATTCACCCTCACCAGATCGTCGCCGAGCCGCGCGATTTCGGTGGCGCCGCTGCGCTCCGTCTTCACTTCGGGCGGCGTCAGAGAAGCGTGGCCGGGGCAGAGCACGGTTCCGAGAGTGCGCCGCTCGACGAGGCCGGAGGTGGTACTGCCAGCGCCACTGGGCGTTGTCCTTGATCTTCAGTGGCGGCGGGTCCCAGCCTTCGGTGAGCGAGAAGAAGGCGTTGCTGTGATAGAGGAAGTGACCGCGCAGGGAACTGCCGTCTCGCTGCAGCAGGGAAGACGCTCAGATTTCGGCGCTCAGATTTCGGAGTGCAGATGGAGGAGGGAGCCTGGGGTGGTGCCTGCTGGAGTGTGCTCCGCGCCGCCAGGTAGCCCTGGGGGTTGACGCCGGGCATGTTGCGCTCGCCGGGGGTGGCCATATGGGCGGCTTCGGAGCGCAAGGCGTCGATGTAACCGCCGAAGGCGTCTGCGCCGGTCTCGCGGTCGATCAACTCGACAAGATCGGCGTTGGACTCCCACGAGTTGGCCCAGCGCTCGGAGTGGTCGCCAAAGCCAATCCACTCGGCGTACGCCGGCCAGCACCACTGCCGCCAGGCGGCGTGGTTCCGCCAGAATGGTCGCTGAACTCCCGCGCCGCGCTTCAAGGCGGTGGCGCACAGGGTCATGATCGTCACGTAGGCCAGCCCGTACGACAGCCCCTCCGCCCACGCGCCCTCGTCTCCGGCCCAGAGGGGCCAGAGGCCGCAGAGCACCGGGCGCAGCCAGTCGAGCCATTCGCGCGCTTCGGGGAGGTGCTCGTGGAACACGAACGCGACCATGGCGAGGAAGATACTCTCCCGGCCGGCGTGGGAGTCGAAGCGGGCAACGCCATACGAGCCGCGATCGCGATCATGCAGGTGCTCGTACGTGAGTTGGCCGCGCCGGCGGAACTGCTCGATGACAGCCGCGCGTTCGTCGTCGGTGAAGTGGTCCTCCACCCAGTCGC
>PEVN01000264.1:7927-17207 GCA_002779825.1 Armatimonadetes bacterium CG06_land_8_20_14_3_00_66_21
GTGGGAGAGGTGGCTCGATCCCTCCGGGTCCCACTTCGACACGGACGCCAGCCGCTGGCAGGCGGCGCGGGCATACTTCGCCTCGCCACTGGCAATGTGCGCCAGCCCAAGCATCCTCGCCCCGCGGCCGAAGCGCCGCGACTCCCACATGATCGGCGCCCACACCTTGTACGCCTTCTCCTAGTCGGCGCTCCAGTCCGGCAGGAACGGCGGCTCCGCCAGCTCGTGCGGTTCGGCGAGCAGGTGCTCTGCGGCGGCGCGCAACTCCTGCCAGAGCTGGCTCCGCTGCTCGCTCCGCGACGCGCGCAGCTCCGGCAGCTCCTCCGGGCGGAGGTAGACGCGCGGGTGTGTTGCCGGGAAGCGGCGCAACCACTCCGCCGCGCCCGGTACTTCCAGCGTCACGGCATCGGCGGTGATCTCAAACGAGAAGACCTCGGACCCTTGTGCACCGGCGGTCCACTTCCAGAAGTACCGGCCCGGCGCAAATGCCGCTTCGGGCAGGAACAGCAGATCGGTCAGCCCGTCGGCCTGTAGACAGACGTCGCTGAATGCGGTATCGCGGGTGACGGTCAGCGCGAACCCACCGTCCGCGGCAATCGGCTTCCACGCAAACACCGGCGGGTTGGTGCTCGGCTTCGCGCCATTCCGCGGCTGGCGCGGATCGAGGTGGGGATGTGGGTGGCGTTGCTCGTCCATTCTCTCTCTCCCGGTTCCATCCGCCTGCCGTTAGGTACAAGCGGATGCCCGAACTTGGTCGGGGTGCTGGCGTTGACAGCCTCCAACCAAGTGGGCCGTCCACGGCCCGCTCTCGCAGCAGCAGCGCAGAGCTCACGAACTCTGCGCTGCTACTCCGGTTGCTCCTTGCCCAGCGTGGCGCACTCCTTGGCCACGCGCTCGGCTTCGGCTTTCCAGGTTGCTTGCGGGGCTGCGAATGGTTGAATGACGACGCGGTAGTGGAACTCCTTGTCGGCCGGGACGGTCTTGCCGAGGAAGGTGGTGAAGTAGTGCTTCCGGTACACGTCGGGGACGTCCCAGTACCGTGTCCGCCAGTTGTCGTCAGCCGGCGCCTCGAGGACGCAGGTGACTGCCCCCTTCTGCGTCGGCGCGTCGTAGACGGCGGACCAACGGGTGGGCTTGTCGATCTTCTGGGTCTTGTCGCCGGTGAATGCCCCTTCAACGCGTGTACCGTCGGGCAACTCGGCGAGGTACTCGGTGAGGGTGGGCACCCAGGGATGCATGAAGTGGTAGATCAGGTTGACCGGGGTGGGCTTCTCGGCCTTGAGGTGTACGTCCTCGACTATGCGGTTGTCCTTCACTGTCACCACCGTGTGCAGCACGAGGTCGCGGAGGCGTGACGTCTTCTCGAGGCAGAGCTCCTGGCAGCGAGTCTCACGCTCGGGTCTGTCGGCCGGCTTGCCGTCGACGGACAGCTTCAGGTCCGTGATCTGTTCGTCTTCGTTCTCGGTGTGGCCGGAACCGAGGAAGCCGACTCCGGGGAAGTTGGCCACGGAACCGTAGTGGCTGCCGAACGTGTCCTTGCACAGGCGGCTGCCTTTGTAGTCGATCCGGTAGAGCGTCCAGAAAGACCGGCTCTCGAACCGGATCTGCAAGTCGCCGACGTGGGCCAGGATCTCGTTGGGCCAGCCAGTTGGCGTCGGTGGCTCGTAGGGGCGAAGAACCACGTGGTCCACAGTCACCTTCCCTTGGCAATCTCCGGTTGCCTCGTAGAACGAGAAGCGCACGCAGACGCTTGCCGTGCCCTCCGGCAGCGGGTTCGCTGTGCCCGGTCCGAACTCCCCGCGCTTGGTCAGCCAGTCCTGTGGCTTCGAGTTGGTGGAGAGCGAGGTGAAGACGCGCTGCTGCAGAGACTTGCCTGCGGCGTCGAAGCAGTACATCGAGAAGGCGAAGACGCCCTTCTGCAGGCCGTCGTTCTTCAGGTCGGCGAAGACTTCGTACGCTTGGTTCGGTCGGAGAGTTCCACCCAGCTCCAGCTTCTCGGTCTCAACGCCGAGAAGCTTCCCGTCGGGGTGCAGCGCCAACACCTTGCCGCGGCTGCCGCCCTGGTCGACGAGGGTTACCTGCGACTCGTCGCCCGGGCGGAACACCCAGCCGGTCAGGTCCCTCTCGAACCCGGGGTTGGGCAACAGCCCGCTGTTCTCGGCGCCAGATGCTGCCGCCGCAAGACACGCGATCATTAGGAGCGACAGGGCGGCTCTGCCATGGGTGGTGGCCTGGTTCATGTGAAGGCGACTCCTTGACGGCATTGGGTGGCGGCGCCAGCGGCTACGGTCATGTTCGCCGACCTGCGTTGCGCTGTCAAGGATAGCGGGACCGGCGTCGGGAAGGGACGCCCCCCGGGGGGGCGAATTTGGGTGCATGACCGTGCAGACATGCTTGGGCGACCTCCTATGAACTGGAAGCAGATCGCCCTGTGCGCAGCCGCCGCGATGGGTGCGCTTGTGCTCGTCTCGGTGGTCGCGAAAGTGGTGTGGGACGCCCGCTGTTTCCGCGGGTACGACGCCACCCTGCCCCTCGAAGCGACCGAGGAAGTGCTCCAGCGCAACCAGCTCCTCACGCAGTACAAAGTGCGCTTTTGCAGCACGCCAACCGAAACGGTGCCAGCCCTTCTCGACGTGCCGGTTCGGGGGACTGGGCCGTTCCCCTGCCTGGTGTTCCTTCACGGGATCGGGCAGGAGAAGGAGTTCCTGAACGACATCGCCCAGCCATTCATGCAGGCGGGCTTCTCCATGCTCACCTTCGACCAGGTGGGCCGGGGAGAGCGGAAGGTGGCAGACCCGCAGGGCCTGGAGGTGCTCAAGCAACTGCGTCGGCGTTGCGCGCAGACCGTGATCGACACGCGCCGCGCGGTGGACTACCTGACAACGCGGCAGGATGTCGACAGCAATCGCTTGGCGCTGGTGGGCGCGAGCCTCGGGGGCATCGTGGGCGTGGATGCGGTGGCAATGGAGCCGCGGTTCCGCGCGGCGTGGATCATCTACGCGGGAGGCAACATCCCGCTGATACTGCGGGACAATCCGCTTCTCGGCACGCCCGGCTTCTATGGTCGCGTGGCAGGTCGCGCCGGCGGGTTCCTGCTCAAGCCGATCGATCCCAGGTACCACGTGGCACAAGTCGCGCCTCGGCCGATCCTGTTGCAGAACGGCAAGCGCGACCGCGTCATCCCGCCCGAGTGCGCGCAGCAACTGCAGGACCGGGCGAAGGAACCGAAGACCGTCAAGTGGTACGACTCCGACCACCTCGGCGACGACCCCGCCGTCGTCCGCCAAGTCCTCGCTGACGGTATTGCGTGGTTGCAGTCGCAGCAGTGAGGGGCGAGAGTCCTTCCGCGCTTGCACACCCACTCGGCCGGAGACGCCGGGCCGGCGGGCGGGCACGCAGGCACCGCCCCTACGTCCTGCAGACCGCATTCTCGACAGAGACGGAGTAGCAGCGATGACGGAACGTTCAGCGGTTCCCGTTGGCAAGGAGGTCGCCCCCTGTTCGGCGGTATCCCGGCACTTCTGTGGGTGGCGACGGTCATGCCTGTGAACGGCAATGCCGAGCCCCTCGAGATCCTCCGCGACGAGTGGGGCATTCCCCATGTGTACGCCGACCCGGAGGCAGGCGCCGCGTATGGGCTTGGCTACGCGCAAGCCGAGGACCGGCTGGAGCAGCTTCTGCGGAACTACCGCCTGGCCGCCGGCACGATGGCGGAGGCGTTTGGGGAGGACTTCGTCGAGGACGATTGGCAGCAGCGGATTGCCGGGCATGAGGAGGTCTCGCGGCGGCGTTATCCCGAGCTGCCGGCAGAGGTCCGCGCCATGCTGGAGGCAACCGGGCATGCGCGCTGGCGACTCCCTACTTGACCGAAGTCGACTTCACAACGCAGTTCTACCGCATGTGCCTGGCGCGCAATCTGGACGAATTCAGGGCCGCCGTCGCGATGAACCAGCTCATGGAGCAGAACGTGATGTATGCCGACGTGGAGGGCAACATCTTCTACGTCCGCACCGGGCCCGGCAGCCAGAATCCGCGGGGGCGGCGGGCACTGGACTTGCTGGCGACTGCGGACCGGATGACCCTCGAAGACGCCACCCGAATCACCCTCGACACCTACGCCGGTGACTCCGAACACTGGCGCGCCGCGCTGACCGCGGCCGCCAAGGCGTTCGCAGGAGGGGCCCGGGTCGGAGTGCTCAAGGAGGCGCTCGACCTACTCGCCAACTGGGCCGGGCACAGGAGCGTCGACAGCCCAGCCGCGACGCTGTATTGGGTCTGGCGAGCGAAGCTGAAGGACGACAACGCACAACCCGCTGAGATCGCGATCCTCCAGGGAACCGCCCTGCCGCGCGACCAGCAGGAGACGCTCTTGCGCGCCCTCGCCGCTGCCAGGGACGAGATCGTCAAGCGCAGCGGGCACCGCGAGGTTCCGTGGGGCGAGGTCCACCGAATCCGTCGCGGCGATCAGTCCTGGCCGGCGGCGACTACAGCAGTTGAATGCTCGTCTCTATCGCGATTTGCTCCAAGTATAACTGCAACTCGGGTGGGGTGCGAGGGCTGTTATTCTGGATCTCGATGGTGATCAGTGGCGTCGTTGCGTAGATCCCGCTCCACACGTCGACGAAGTACTGACGTTGCTCGCCGGTGTAGCCCAAGGGCTCGCTGTGCTCAATGGGCGAGGCGCCCTCGACCTGCCGCCACGCCGCAACCACTGCGTCGGCCCACGCGCGCTCGTGGGTCCGGAGGCTCTCGGGCAGTTCGTCGAACACGCACGGCAGGAGGACCATGCAGTTGTGGGGCGAGTTGACGAACTCCGTCTGGTGGAGGTCCAGCAGCATGTCGTAGTCGTGCCGCCCACGGCAGCGCTCGATCAGCCGCATGAGGGACGATTCGGGATGGCGGTTCGGCTCGACGTATCGGTGCGAGTCGAGTTGCTCGTAGACGATGCCGTGTCGCGCGGGTAGCGGGTCTTCCTCGCGGTCGTCCCAGACATTCAGCCGCTTCCACATCTTGCCCGTCACTGGATCGACGCCGCGCATCCAGGTCCAGAACTCGTCGTTGGTGTACTGCGACCCGTCCCACGCCTCGACGGGCGCCCGGGCGGTGCCCTCGGGGTTGGCGTCGGGGAGGAAGGTGAGGAGGGTCTCTCCGAGGATTCGCTCGCGCTCGAGGTCGGTGGGCTCGCCACCCATTGTCTTCCCGGTCAGCAGTTCGCTGACGACGTTCATGCACGCGGCGTTGCAGGCTGGTTCGTGCGCGTGGGGGGTGAAGACGAGGAGCTTCTTCTTCCGCTCGGCGGGAATGTGCCTGTTGGTGACGGTCAGCGCGAAGACGGGGCGACCCGTGAACTGCCGGAGGGAGTCGACTTTCAGAAGCTCGGCATACGCCGTCTGCCATTCGGCCACTCTGGCCTCTATGTCCTCGGGGTGGCTTATCCAGTTGTTCATGGGGTGCTCCAAACTTCCGCGCGGCGACGTGCCGCTGACTCCGCTGCGCTTCGTTCCGCTCGACAGGGCGGATCACTACGTGAACCACACAATCCACACCTTCGCCGCGTCGTTGTAGAACGCGCTGGTCACGCCCCACACGACGCCCGAGGCGAAGAAGTGCCCGAGCGCCAGGCCGAGGAACGCCGGCAGCGTCTGCCGGTAGAGCCGAACGCCGCCGATTTTCAGGACGGTTGCTTTGAGGATCCAGGTGATCAGGAACGCACCCCAAAGGTCCTGACTCAGGGCGCAGTTGAGCGCATAGCCCAAGGGATGGATCGGAAATCGCAGGAACACCATTCGACAGATCATCAGAACGGAGGCGAGCAGGAACCCCGTCGATACGGCGGCCGCTCTGGGGACATCGGGTAGCTTGGGCGTCTTGAGTTGCTTGGCCACTTCGGTGAACTCGCTGACCGCCAAGGAGGTGCGGTAGCCGCCCTCGGTGGTGCCGCCTTCGAGCACGTTGGCACCGTACTCGTAGTAGAGGCGCAGGTGCATCCAGAACGCCATGACCAGCCCGATGATCAGCGCCAGGAAACACACCCACAGAATCTGCCGGCGGCGCATGCCTACCTCGTCGCTCATCTTCAGGAACTCCAGCGGGTACGCCATCACGGACGTGAAGTACCCGCGAGAGAGGAAGAACATACTCGACCAGACCGTCTGCGTCTGAAGCGTCCCGCCCACCTTGAAGGGGTCGCCGCCCAGGAAGTACAGGGGCGCCTTCCGAGCTTCGTAGTAGGGGAACGCCCACACGGCCGGGATGCCCGACTCGGCCCGGATGCGGACAAGCACAACCGCGAAGCCGAATAGAAGCGCGAAATAGAGAGCAGCCACCCAGAGCGCCATGCCGGCAGCCTTGCACCAACCGAGGAGGCCAATCAGGCCCAGCACGAGTCCCCCGGTCGCAAGGCGGTAGGAGATTGGTTCGTCGGAGTCGTCGACGGAAGCATCGTTCAGGAACACCTTACGGTACACCGCGGCGAAGTGGTGCCGACCCAGCCAGAGCAGCAGAATGCAGATCGCGAGATATGCGCCGATGCCCTGCTCCCGCTCGAAGGGCATCCCGGCAACTTGGTACCCGATGGACTGCGTTGCCATGGAGACGAGTCGCTCGGTGAAGAAGCAGAACCAGACCGAGAAGAGCACCTCCATCGACACCAGATACCCCAGGCCAATGATCTCCGGCCGATGCATGAGCTGCATGGGGCGCAGGTAGGTCCCCGGCTGCTCGGTGAACAAGCCGCCCAGATCGAAGCTCCGCCCCATGGCCGGGATGGCCGGGTTGAGGGCGTGGCCGATGTTGGTTGCGTTGAAAAGCACCGCACTGCCAAAGCCCACCCACATCAGCGAGTTGCGGAAGAAGGGCTTTCCCGCTCCTTCGCCCTCGATGCCCTGCGGCAACTCCAGCGGGAAGTACAGCAACGGGAACGACAGCCGCTCAACGTCGGTCCACTGCTTCCGCACCAGCACCGTCGCGCAGAGGACAACAGCCCACAGACAGACGAAGAAGAGCACCCAGAGCGCCCCGGGCTGCACCCAAGCGTGCCACGGGACCCTCTCCCCGGCGTCCAGCCCCTCGTACAACGCACGGATGACTTGGTCGCTCTCTGGAGCGAACCAGCGAGGAAGGTACTTGGAAATCTCCGCAAGGTTGTTCTCGGGGGTCGCGAAGTAGAACGGCGCCGTCACGCTTGGCAGGAGCAGCCGCACCACGCCCACGCTCGACATCAGCGTGGCGACACAGACGAACGCGTAGATGCATACCATCTCCGGGCGAGACAGGTCAGCCCAGCCACCCAGCCGCTTCATGACCGGCCGCAGCAATGCCAGCAGCAGCAGCACCGCGATGCCGGTGATCGGCGGCGTGGACTCGGTGATCTGGCACGCGAAGGCGATCAGTTCGGTGCGCCGGACCCAAAGCGTGCAGATGAACGACAGGACGACAGCGAGGACGAAGGACCGGACGGTGAGCCCGGCAGTTGGCTGACGAGTGGCGGCCGGCGCAAGCGTGGGGTCACGCATAGGCGTTGCTCCCGCGCGCCGGTTTCACTGGGCGCCGCCCTCGCTGTCGCGCTCGCGCCCGAACTGCGCCGCGAACAGCCGCCTCAACGTTTGCAGTGTGTCGCATTCCTCCGGCCCTTTGTCGGGACGCAGCCGCGCGATTCGGGCAAAGCGCAGGGCCCTGCCGCACGCGTACTGCGGGCTTCTCTGGACGTCGTTGAACAGCACTTCCACCACGACCTCAGGTCGCACAGCTACGGTGCCGCCGCGGGCGCCGGGAGAGTAGGTCGAGGACAACTGCTTCGCCATGACGCCCTCGTGTCCTTCCGCTACAGCTTGCTGGAAGAATCGTTCGCCCTCTGCCGGCGAGGAGGGCACCAGCCGCTCGACGACCGCAACCGTCCCCCCGATCTCCGCCAGCCGCTCCCATCGGCGCGCGTAGGGCGCGTCGATCAGCGGCTCGTCGCCCACCTGCAGCACGTCGAACAGGCGCAACTGTGCCGGCACTTGCTGTGCCGTTGCTTCCACCTCGTCCGGAGGCAGCTTCCGCAGGAACGCCGCCAGCAACCGACGCTTCTCCGTCCGCTTCGTCGTAGCCGCCAGCGCCTCGCAGCAAGCCGCAAACCGCGCAAAGGCCGTCTCCTCTCGGGCGGACGGCGTCTCCCCCACGATTACCTCCCCCCGGCGGCAAGTCCAAGAGCCGAAATCCCAAATCCCAAATCAAAGGTATCGTCCCTGCTTCTCCCTCATCTCCAGCACCAGCATGTAGCGCTCCAGCGGCAGGCCCTTGAACGCCACGTTGGTGGTCGAGTAGATGTACCCGCCGCCGGGCATGCCGTGCTCCAGCACATAGCGGCAGTTCTCGCGGATCTCGTCTTCCGTGCCTGTCTGCAGCAGGCTGCACTGCACCCCGCCGATGAGGCACACCTGGTCGCCGTAGCGCTCCTTGATGACGCGGAAGTCCATGTCCACCGCCTGGATGTCGATGGAGTGGAGCGCGTGCGGCTTGCAGGAGACGAGCTGGTCGAGGATGGGCATGAGGTTGCCGTCGGTATGCTTGATGACGTAGGCACCCATTTCGCGGTAGCCGGCGATGAGCCGGGCGAGGTACGGCGTGACGAACTCGGCGAACATCTCAGGGCGCAGGAACGGCCCCGTGTTGAGGCAGTAGTCGGCACACAGCGCGAACCCGTCCATGCCGCCGTCCAGCATTCGCCTCCCGCGGGCGAGGGCGGCGTCGACCATTCGGTCGGCGTTGCGCTTCATTTCATCGGGCTGCTCGAAGTAGGCGAGGGCGGCGTCGACCATGTCGGCGCCGTTGGGGATTCCGTAAGTGGCGTCGCCGTGGCAGACGTGGAGGTAGTCGTCGCCGGACAAGTCGCGGATCGCCTGCACGATCTCCAGCCGCGCCGCGTCGTCCGGCGCGCTGTTCTCCATGAGCACGCAGTAGTCGAGGCGGCGGGCAACCTCCACCTTCAGTTCCGCGTTGTCGCGGACCAGCCGTTCACGCGCCGCACCGGTCGCGCCCTGCCACTCGGCGCCGGCGTGATAGTCGCGGCCCAGCAGTTCGCGGGTCAGTTGGAACTCCAACTCGAACGTCGGCACCAGTGCGCCGCTGATCGGGGGCTTGAGCTCGAGGGCGTGGAGGGCTTGCTGTTTGGGGGTCATCGGCTATACCCGCGAAGGTTAAGAACACACCGAAGTCCCGGTGCGACTTCGGCTCCGTCTGGGAGAATCCCCTCTGTTCTACGTCTGCTGCACGCCTGCCGGGGAAGTTCCGCGAACTT